>CAXUNH010000159.1:0-7475 GCA_964252405.1 uncultured Acidobacteriaceae bacterium
CCTGCGCCGCACCCACGACTCGCTCCATCCGCAGGTTTTTTCGCCCTCAGGGCACGGACCCTACTTCGTGTCACTCGGCGGCGCCATGAGCCAGGACCAAGCCGAAGCCGTCTACCGTCACGCCCGCCGTGCCGGCCTGCCGCGCGACACCTTCGTCCGGCACTACTAACCTGCGAACACCCAACATCCCGTACTGCAACGGCCGGGCTCAGCCCGGCCGTTTGTGCCCGGTCAGCTCGGGGCTGACACGCTGATCCAAACACGTCGTCTCGTCAAGGCCGGGCTTCAGCCGCCGTACGGCTGACGGAATGCTGTGCGCCTTCAACTAAGGCATCGTTTCGTCAGGGCCGGGCTTCAGCCCGGCCATTTGCGCACTCTCCGCCGCGCGGCTTCAGCCGCCGGGTAAGGCCGAACGTCAGGAACCTCAAGCTACCGGTAAGTTCTGCGACACCGGTTCGACACGCCTGTGCCGGAACAACGGCCGCAGCATCCTCCACACACTCGCCAGCAGCAGCACGAGTAGCGCCGGGGCCACGAATGCAAAGACCACGGCCAGCATCTCGCCTTCGCCGGTCATGGCCAGCTCCGCCATCGCGAACACCAGCGAAAGCAGGAAGGTGCAGTTCCAAAAGAGTTGCGCACCGGACAACGTCTCCTCCGGTGCAGCCTCCGCAGCCGCCACCGACCCGGGGGCGAGCCGGTGGTGCCACTGCGCCCAGACCCGGTGTAGCATCTGCAGCCCCACCAACGTGTACAGGGCCATCGCATACAGCAGGCCAACAACCGTCACGCCCACATGCTCTCCGGGCTGTTGCCGCCAATGCTGTGCCAACCCACCGAACAGCACCAGCAGCGCCGTAAAGACTCCCAGCTCCCATCGTTGAATGCGCAACAAGCGCCGTCCCCACCTCCTAGCAAGGTGCTGGGATCTGCTGGGCATCGTTGCGCTTCTTGTCCCACCTCGCTCGCCTTTGCGCTTGGCCTCAAACGCCTCGAAGGTTAGCCCAAGCCTCGCAGCTTTCCTGCGCCGCAGCTGCACCATCCCCATGCGGATCAGCAGATACAGCGGGCTCAGGAAACCCCAGAAAAGCATCAGAATCCCGAAGGCATTGAGCAGCTCCGCGCCCCAGTGTGTTGTGTACCCGAAGTAGTAAACCGCCCCGATCACGACAAACCAGAACAGCACACAGAACAAACCGACCTTATCGATCTTCGCCTTTGCCATGCCACACAGCCCCTGTGACAAGCAGGCTAATGACGCATCGCAGAATCCTCACCTGACTGCTACATGACATATTGCAGAAGGGCGGCGATGCCCCGTTCTGCCGCTTCAGAACTCCTCGTCCCCCACCCCACTCCCATCTTCCGAGTAGCTTCCGGCCTCCGGCCCATCCAGGTCTTCTTCGCGCAAACTCAGCGCCAACACCGTCCCCGACTCAAACTCCACCGTCAGCGAGTCCAGCTCTTCCAGCTTCGCCGTCGCCACGGTCTCGCCGATCTGTGCGCACAACGCATTACGGTACTCCGGCTCGCCATACGCAATCGAGAAGTCAGCAAGCAGCACATGCGGCCACGCGTACAGCGTCAGCATCGGTCCATCGAAGCGCAGCCGAAGATAGTCGGCCACAAACTCCACGGCCGACAGTTCCTGCCCTTCCAGCGCGCTAACGTCCACTCGCCGCTATCTCCGCCGCCGCTTCCGCGCGAACAATCACCGGCTCGCATGTCACAGGAAAGTTCACTGAATTGGCAATAAAGCAGAGCTGGTGCGCTCTGTGGTGCAGCGCCCGCGCCTTCGCTTCATCGCTGCCGGCGGCTATCGTCACCTCGGGCCGCAACACCACGCGCTCAAACCGCCCGCTGCCGGTCGCGGAGTCAAAGCGCATCGCGCCCTCGGCATGGTCAACGTATGCCGTCACCACCACGCCGTTCACCGCGCACAGGTGCAGGTAGCTCAGCTTGTGGCAGGCGCTCAACGCAGCCACCAGCATCTCCTCCGGATTCCACCGTCCCGGCGTGCCATGAAACACCGTGTCCGCCGTGCCCGCAATCGCCGATTTGCCCGCAGCTTCCAGCGCAAAGTCACGGCTGTAGTGCTTGTACCCCGTCGTCCCCGAGCCAAGATTCCCGGTCCACGTCACCGTCACGCCATACTCATGCAGATCCGTCATCACGCCTCCTCTTGCCTCAAAGTCCGTTTGCGTACCTTCGCGCCTTTCGCGTTGGCTTCTTACCAACCTACCGGGCGCCCACAAGCTCCCCTTGTGAGCTGGCCGCACCTACGCCGCTCAAAACTCCAGACGCCGCTTCCATCTGCGCCCGCGTCGTCAACTCCGTCGCACACCACAGCGAAGCATTCTCGCCCAGTTCCGGGTACCACTTGCTCAATGCAAGCCCGCCGATGATCTGCTTCTCCAGCAACTCCTCATTCAGCGATGCAGCCGGCACACCGGCATCCACCACAAACTCATGGAACCGCGGCGACCCCTCAAACAGCACCTTCGCTCCGGCATCGATCAATGACTTGCGCAGGAACGCCGCCTTGGCCAGGTTCTGCTCCGCCAGTTCGCGCAGGCCCTGCTTGCCGTACACGGTCATGAAGATCGTCACCATCATCGCGACCAGCGCCTGGTTGGTGCAGATATTGGAAGTCGCCTTTTCCCGCCGGATATGCTGCTCACGCGTGCTCAACGTCAGCACAAAGCCACGCTTGCCATTGACGTCCTTGGTCTCACCCACAAGCCGCCCCGGCATCTGCCGCAGGAACTTCTCCTTGCACGCGATCACGCCGCAGTACGGCCCACCAAAGCCCACCGGCACGCCAAAGCTCTGCGCCTCCAGCGAGACAATATCGGCCTCACGCGGCGGTTTCACCACGCCCAGCGACACCGCCTCCGCAATGGACACAATGAGCAGCGCGCCCTTGTGGTGCACCACCTCGGCGATGGCCGCCACGTCCTCAATCACGCCAAAGAAGTTCGGCGACTGTACCAGCACGGCCGCCGTATCGTCCTTGATCGACGCTTCGAGCGAGGCCAGATCCACACGCCCCGTCTTCGGGTCGTAGCCAAACTCGGCAATGTCGATGCCCTGGTGCTGCGTCGAGGTCCGCAACACCTCGCGGTACTCCGGATGCACCGTGCGCGCCACTACCGCGCCCAGCTTGTTGGTCACGCGGCACGCCATCAACACGCTCTCCGCCGCGCCCGTCGATCCGTCATACATCGACGCATTCGCGATCTCCATGCCCGTCAGCTCACAGATCATCGTCTGGAACTCGAACATGGCCGTCAGCGTTCCCTGTGCGATCTCCGCCTGATACGGCGTATAGCTGGTCAGGAACTCGCCGCGCTGCACCAGCGAGTCAATCACCACCGGCCGGTAGTGCCGGTACGCGCCCGCACCCAGAAAGCTCGCGAAACGCTGCGAGGACGGCAGCGTGGCCAACTCGTTCGCGTCGCCGCTTGCCAGGTTCGCCGAGTACGCCTTGAACCGTTCCAGGATCTCCGACTCCGACTGCTGCCGGGGGATCTCCAGATCACGCGTCAACCGGTACTCTTCCGGCACAGCAGCAAACAACTCATCCACAGACGCAATGCCGATCTCGGCAAGCATCTCTTCACGATCCTGGGGCGACTTCGGCAAATAGCGCATAAAACCTACTCCTGCTTCGCTTCGATCCGTGCCACGGGCTCATGGATCATAAGCATGTCGGCATGTACCTGGTTGCGTAAGCTGATCATCTCGCTTTGAAACTGGGTGCGCAGGCTGGCCAACTCTGACCTGAGGTCCCGAACATCCTGTCGTTGAATCAAGGTGGCAAGAAAGACGGCCACGGTAGGCGTCAGAGCCGATAGTACAGCGATGATGAGTTGTGCTCGATCCATAGTTTTACCCGAAGCTCGCCAGAGCTAGTGGCCCGTCTCTTCCGCCACAAACTTCTCATAATCCGCCGCACTCAGCAGCGCATCGAACTCATCCGTATTCGTCACCGCGACCTTCAGGATCCACGTCCCGTTCGCATCGGCGTTCAACGTCTCCGGCGCGCTGTTCAGCGCCTCGTTCACCTCGGTCACGGTCCCGGAGATCGGCGCGTACAGATCACTGACCGCCTTCACGCTCTCCACCGACCCAAACGTCGACCCGGCCTCGATCACCTGCCCCACCTTGGGCAGCTCCACAAACACAATGTCGCCCAGCGAGTGCTGCGCATAGTCCGTAATGCCAACGGTGCCGTTCTCGCCGTCCAACTGCAGCCACTCGTGGCTCTTGGCGTAACGATAGTTCTCCGGGTAAGCCATGCTTAGGTCTCCAAGAAAGATTGTAGAGGATGCCGGGCAGTCCGCCCCGCACCCGTGAAGCAGGCGTGCGCGGACATGGATCAGATCAACACGTCGTAGGACGCATGATCCCCAATCCAGAACCACAGGAACCCGGAGTCGGTCTTCACCGCTAAAGCGCGGTGACGCAGCGTCACCCTCACGGACCAGACTTCGCGCCCATTGCGGTCGCCAACCTTCTTGAAATGCAAGGACGGGTGCTGCGGGTTCGACTTCAGCAACTCAAACTGCTTGTCCGCACGAACTCGAACCGCAGGCGGCAGCGCGTCGTAATCAGCCCAGAAATCAGGACTTGCTCGATGAGCCATGCCTAGAGGGCGCGCGTCTTGCCCGCTCGATCTGCAGACAGAGCACGCTCTAAACGATCATCAAGCCGCCCCGCAGAGAGATCCTTCGCCAGTCGCTCGTCCATCGGATGCGAGTAGTGTTGCTCCACCCACAGCAGCAGTTCATCCCTCTGCGCGGGTGTAAGCCCGGCGATCGCCTTTTCGATCTTCTGGACACTCATTATGCTCATAAACTCTGAACCTCAAACACCGATCGCCTTCGGACATTCTAAGTTAGGGCAACTCACGCACCCAAATGTTCCGAAAGCTGATCGGCTCGCTCGTATCGCCATGCGCCTGCAGCTTGATCGGCGCGCCATCGAACGCCCTGTAAAACGGCTTGCCGACGTACAACGTCTCGCCCCGCAACGCGAAGTGGTCCTGCACCAGCACGCCGTTGAACAGCACCGTCACATAGGCCGGGCTGGTCAGGCTGCCGTCGGTCCCGAACCGCGGCGCCGTCCACACCACGTCATAGCTTTGCCACTCGCCAGGCTTGCGCGCCGGGTTCACCAGCGGCGCCGACTGCTTGTAGAGGCTCCCTGCCTGGCCGTTCACGTACGTCGGATTGTTGAACGAGTCCAGAATCTGCAGCTCATACCCCGCATCGCCCGGTCCGGTTGAAGCCAAAAACACGCCGCTGTTCCCGCGCCCCTGGCCTGCCCCAGTGATGTTCGCCGGCACCTTCCACTCCAGGTGCAACTGGTAGTCATGGAACTTGCGCCGCGTCATGATGCTGCCCGCCCCTGACGCCGCGCCCGGCCGCTTGTTCACCGTCATCACGCCATCGGTCACGGTCCACTGCGCCGGCGACCCATCCTGCGCCGAGACCCACTTGTCCAGACCCTTGCCGTCGAACAAAACAATCGCATCCGAAGGCGGTGCCGTCGGGGGCGCGCCCGGCGTCACCACCTTGGGCACAGGCTGCCACGCCTCGGTGTCCTCCGGCCGCGCCTGCCCAGGCTGTTGCGCGGACGCAAGCGCGCCGGCACACCCAAGCAGCACGTACAGACACACACGGCAACGTCGCAGCATGGTGGACTCCGCCTAGGACAACGGGGCCGTGATGATCGGCGTCTCCGCCACCCCGGCCACCGGCGCCGCCGCACTCACCTTCTGCCGCTTGTAAAAGGGCGTCGGCACCACCACCGCCTTCACCGGCACGTCCCGAATCTGCACCGCGACCTCCGTCCCTGGCGCGGTCATGTCGGCAGGCAGGTACGCCAGCGCGATGTTCTTCTTCAGGAACGGCGCCGGCGACCCCGAAGTCACCTCGCCGATCACCTGGCCATCCAGCGACAACACCGGGTAGCCATCGCGCCCAATCCCACGCTCCACCATCTCCAGCCCTACCAGCCGCCGCGACGGCCCACCGGCATCGGCAACCTTCTGTAGCGCCTCACGCCCAACGAAGTCCACGCCCTTCTCCAGCTTGCAGTAGCGGCCCAGATTCGCCTCAAACACGTTGATCGAATCCGAGATCTCATGCCCATACAGCGCCATCGCGGCCTCTAACCGCAGCGTGTTGCGCGACCCCAAACCACACGGCTGAATCCCAAACTCCTCGCCCGCCTTCAGCACCTCACCCCACACCCGCGAGCTCGTCGGCTCATCGGCCGGGATGTAGATCTCAAAGCCGTCCTCGCCCGTGTAGCCCGTGCGGGCGATCAGCACGTTGTGGCACCCCGCCACCTGCCCCCACGTGAACCAGTAGTTCTTAATCGGCGTCAGGTCGGTCCCGGTCAGCTTCTGCAGCGTGTCCTTTGCGCGCGGCCCCTGGATCGCCAGTTGCGTGTAGTAGTCGCTCACATCCATCACGTGCACGCCGCCCATGCCGCCAATCACCTGCCGGACCCACTGCACATCCTTTTCGCGCGTCCCGGCGTTGATGACGATCAGGAAGTCGTTTTCGCCCAGCTTGTGGAGCACCACGTCGTCCACAAACGTGCCATCCGGGTACAGCATCGCCGAGTAGTGCGCCTGGCCTATTTGCAACTTGCTGGCATCGTTCATCAGCAACCGCTGCACCGCCGCGAGCGAGTTCGGCCCACGTAGCTGGATGTCGCCCATGTGGCTCACATCAAACAGCCCCACCCCCGTGCGGACGGCGGTGTGCTCGGCCACCAACCCGGCGTACTGTACGGGCATATCCCACCCGCCGAAATCCACCATGCGCGCCTTATGGCCGTGGTGCGTGGCGTGCAGCGCGGTACGGCGCAATACCTTGTCAACGATCGGCTGATCAACCAGCGGCTGCTCCGTCCTTGCCATAATGCTCACCCCAGGGAAACGAAAGTCGGCGGCGGCCAGGCTGCCGCACGCGATCTCGCTCAGGGTAGCAAAGGGAAGCCGCCGCAGTCGCTAGCGGGCGGTCCCGGACGCGTCGCGCCGTTCGCGCCGATTCGCCCGCACAAAGCTGCTCACGGCAAAGTACCCGAACAACACGGCCACCGCCGCAAAGATCCAGAAGTGCCGCACGTCGCCGAGCTCTGGTTTGCCACGCAGTGCGCCCCGTTGCCGCCAGGCGCCGCTGGCCATGGTCAGGGCCACCAGGCCAAAGAAGCATCCTGTAACCCGCAGCCAAAGCGCGCTGGAGAAGGTCGCCAGGGGAGCCAGCACAGACCGCCCGGCGCCGCGGACCTGCGTTGCTGTAGGTTTGCGGGACGTTTGTGGCTGGCCGGCGGTGGCGCGCGGGGCAGCCCGGGCTTTCGGGGAGCGTGCGGAGGTGTGCTCGGCCGTCAGCGTGCTGCCCGAGCGTTGCGGGCCGGGGGCCGTAGCGGCCTCGGCGACCGCGGCCAGCGTCTTTGCC
>CAXUNH010000160.1:0-7431 GCA_964252405.1 uncultured Acidobacteriaceae bacterium
CACTTTCTTGAGTGTATGGGGGCGGGCAGGCGGGCCGCAACGCGGAAATAGTTTGCCGGGAGCGCAACCCCTACTGGGGGTCTGGGTTTTAGTTCAGTGACACGGATGCCGATTGGCAACCGGGTCAGGCATGACTCCTCGGAACAACGGAGTCTGGGGAAGATCCGGACTCCGTTGCTTTTTTGAAAATGCCTTTAGAGGTTTTACTGCGGGTCGCGCGATGTGCGGCGCCAGGCGACCAGGAGCCTTCCCGCGTAGCCGAACTGCAACAGCCAGACAGCGCAATACGCGAAGACCAGGTGGCGCTCACCGAGCGTGTGGAACGGGATGTGAGGCATCAGACCACCTCCGTTTCCACGGGCAAAGTGAAGTCGGGCGCGAGGGCTTGCTGGTCCACGCTCAAGAAGGCCAGGGCACGAGCGGCGGCGAGTCGCTGACGGCGTCTCTCCAGGGCATAACGCCAGCCCAGAATGAAGAAGCCCCACATGGCCCAGGCGGTGAGGTTCCAAAGCACCGCCGGCATCATGCTCGGATCGATGCCGGAGTCGGCGCCGCCGCCGAACACCGGTGCGGGGTGCTGCGTGCGCCACCAGCGGATGGACATGAAGCAGATCGGTACGTCGATGGCCGCGAACACACCCAGTACCGCCGAGATCAACCCTGGCTGTCCGCCACCGGGCAGCGCGGCGCCCCCGCCTGCAAAACCACGAACCAGCAGGTAGCTGACGTAGAGCAGCCACAGCAGTAAGAAGGTGGTCAGCCGAGCGTCCCAGGTCCACCAGATGCCCCAGGCGGCGCGTCCCCACAGCATGCCCGTGGCGAGACCCGCTGTCGCATACAGTACGGTGATCTCCGCTGATGCCAGCGCAAAGGCGTCTGCCATCAAGGCCCGGGGCGGGTTGCGGTTGCGCCAGTACAGGTAGGCGAAGCAGGCCACGCAGTTCAGGTAGGGGAACAGAAAACTGAGGATGGCGTGAGGGAAGTGATAGAAGAACACCCGGTACAGGTTCCCCATAGTCGCTTCCGTGGGCGCCGTCATGGCCTTTTGGAAGCCGATGCAAAGGGCGATCGCTGTGAGCGCGAACCAGGCGAGCCCAAGCAGAGGAGTCTTGCCGCGAGTTGGGGTCGTTTCGGTCACCAGAGATAGTTTACGTGCTCAGGGTCTCCGATAACCGGCCCTTCCGGAGGCGTTCCACCGGGCTGAACGGCCGGTAGACCGTTATTCAGCGTGCAGGATTACCTCGAAGAACAGCACGGACGCCGTAGTAAAGAGCACGTCATAGGCCAGGAGCACCCGCAGCCACAGGCTCGGGTCGAAGTCGCCGGTCAGGACGTCCGTGGTCGCCTGGATTGACGCGAGCAGAGCGGGCATTGCGATGGGACAAAGGACCAACGGCAGCAGAAGCTCGCGGTTGCGGGTGCGCAAGCTCAGGGCGGCGAAGAAGGTGCCGTTGCAGACCAGGGCCCACGTGCCGAGCGGCACAATGAGCACAAGCAGCGACGTCTGGCCGACCGGGTGGAGGTTGTAGAAGACCGCGAAGACCGGGGCGAGCACCAGCTCGACAACGGACACGAAGGTAAAGTTTGCGAGCGCTTTGCCGATAAAGAGAGCAGAAGCCGGTGCGGGGGACATGCGATGCGCGTCCAGCACGCCGTTGCGGAGTTCCCGCGCCCAGGAGCCGTTCAGAGCCGTGATGGAGGCAAAGAGAACGCCGACCCACAGCAGACCACCAGAGATCTGGCGCGCCGTGGTGGGGTAGGCCGTGGGATCGAACGCGAGGGAGAAGACCACCACGATGAGGAGGGCAAAAAAGAGCATGCCGTTGATGCCGTCGCGGTTGCGCCACTCAAGCTGAAGGTCTTTGCGCAGATGGGCCAGGACGTGACGAACGTAGGTCATGCGTGCGGCTTCGGCGCTTTGGTCAGATCGGCCACCAGGAGCGTGGTTTGGGCGGCGACTGCGCGCAGGTAGTCGGCCGGCGAAAGGACCAGTTGCAGACCGCGCTGGCCAGCGGAGACGGAGATCAGGTCGAAGAGCTCCAGGGTTTCATCAACGAGGGCGGGGAAGGGCTTCTTTGCCGCAAGCACGGTCACGCCGCCGCGAATATAGCCGGTGAGTGGCTCGACGTCTTTCAGCGCGGCGAGCTCTGCCTTACGCACGCCGGCAACGCTCGCCAGCTTCTTGAGATCGAGCTCGGCATCTCCGGGGACTACGCCGAAGAGGTGTGTGTTCTCCGAGGTGCGTGTCAACAGGGTTTTAAAGACCTGCTCGATCGGCATGTTGATCTTGCGGGCAACGGAGACCGCCGTCAGGTCTTCGGGATCGACCTCGTACGCGCGCAGTTCGTACGTGATCCCGAGGGAGTCGAGCAGGCGAGCGACGTTGGTTTTGTGTTGGGGCTTTTGACTCATGCGGGCGCGCCTTCGGCCGTTTGAGCGACTCGGGCCGCCTCGTATCCGGGGGAGACCGCCGGGTCCAGGCGCCCGTCGCGCAGCGTAAGCGTCTGTTCAACCAGTGGGCGCGCGAGCTCTGCTTGATGGGTCGTGAGGAAAAGAGTGCGTGGGCGGTTAGGTTCCGGCGGCTCGCTCATGTATCTCCGCAGGCGGGAGATCATCCTCTGGACTGAGACGATGTCGAGATTGGAGAAAGGTTCATCGAGCAGCAGGATGTCGGGTGCGCCCAGCAGAACGCGGGCGAGGGCGGCGCGTTGGCGCATGCCCTGCGAGTACTCGCCCAGCCTGCGCCGATTGGCCGGGTCCAGACCGACCTCCTCGAGCGCGCTCGCAACATGGTCTCTGCGCTGCGTGAGGGACAGATCCGGGCGTTGCAGGCCGAGAAGGTACGTGAGGTTTTCGGGGCCTGTGAGCTCGTCGTACAGCATCGTGCTATGGCCCATGTAGGCGATCCGGCCGCGTAGCAACGACGGAGTCTCGCCGAACAGCCGAACCTCGCCGTAGCTGGGACGCACGAGACCTGCCAGGAGCTTCAGCAGCGTCGACTTGCCCGCCCCGTTTGGGCCCAGAAGCATCACGCTGCTTCCGGCGGGCAGGGCGAGCGACACATCCCGCAGGGCCACGAAGCTGTCGTAGAGCTTGGACACCCGGAGCAGCTCGATGGCTGGGCTGTGTCGTCCCGGCGAACTTGGGGAGAGGTTTGCGATCATGCGGGCAGGCTGGAGCGCGAGGGGTGTCCGGGCTCCATGCGAGTATAGAAGCGTTGTGGGGAAGGTGGGCGGGAGCTCTTGAACGGAAGATACGGAAGGCGCCTTCGTGGGACGGTCGCAGCAGTAGCTTTGTCCGTGGCCGCGAGCCATAGCTGGGCGCAGAGTTTGTCCACGGCGGACCAGCAACTTGCGCGCGATGTATTCCAACAGTTGGTTACAACGGACACAACGCACTCCACGGGAAACACGCGGGTGGCCGCGGAAGCGATGCGCGATCGCCTGCTCAAAACGGGCTTTCCGGCCGGTGACATGGAGATCGTTGGGCCAAAGAACCAGCGGTTGAACCTCGTGGTGCGCTACCGGTCCGCGAAGGGTGCGCATGCGAAGCCGGTGATGTTTCTCTGCCACCTGGATGTGGTGGAAGCCAAGCGCTCGGACTGGACGATGGATCCTTTCCAACTCACGGAGAAGGACGGATTCTTCTATGGGCGCGGGACGCAGGACGTCAAGAACAGCGATGCCTCGCTGGTGACGAGCCTGCTGCTGTTGAAGCGCGCCGGATTTGTGCCCAAACGCGACATCATCGTCGCCTTGACTGCAGATGAAGAGGGCGGCGCGGACAACGGGGTGGATTGGCTGCTCAAGAACCGACCAGACCTTGTGAATGCCGGCGTGGTGATCAATCCGGATGCCGGGGGAGTGGAACTAAAGGACGGCAAGGCTGCCGAACTGGACGTGGAAGCGACCGAAAAGCTGTATGCCGATTTCCAGCTCGTGGCAACCAGCGCGGGCGGGCATAGCTCGCTTCCGCGGCCGGACAACCCGATCTACGAGTTGGGCGACGCCTTGGCGCGGCTGGAGAAGCAGCCGTTTCCGGCGGAGTTGAACGAGGTGACGCGAGTCTACCTGGCCAATGAAGCCAGGACCGCTGCGCCCGAAAAGCGTGCGTTGCTGGAGCGGGTGTTGGCGACGCCCATGGATGAGGGCGCGGCAGAGGCGTTGTCCAAGGATCCGCGCATGAACGCGACGCTGCGCACGACCTGTGTGGCGACGATGATCTCGGGTGGGCATGCGCCGAATGCATTGCCGGGCTCGGCGACGGCCAATGTGAACTGCCGTATTCTGCCGGGACACGCGCCGGAGGAGGTCCGTCAACGGCTGATCGCGGTGTTTGCCGACCCCAAGCTGACCGTGAATTACGTGGACAACGGTGGAGCGGTGTTTCCGTCCGCGCCGGCCAAGGGCGCGATGGCGCCTCCGCCGATGCGGGAGGACGTGATGCGACCGCTCCGGAAGGTCACGGAGGCGGAGTTTGGGGCGATCCCGATCCTGGCCACCATGGAGACGGGGGCGAGCGACTCGATCTATACCCTGGCTGCGGGCATCCCGAGTTATGGGGTCTCCGGGATGGGCATTGACGAGGGCGACGACCGGGCGCATGGGCGGGATGAGCGAATCCGAGTCGACGCGTTTTACCGGGGTGTGGAATTTCAGTGGAGGTTGATGCGGGCGCTGGGAGAGGAGTAAGGAACTCCCGCCTGTCTCAGGGCTTGAGCGAACCTTTCTTTCGGACCATTCCGAATGCACCGCACACGATGCCGGTTCCGAGCAGGAGGAGACTGCCGGGCTCCGGTGTGGGGGTGACGGTGGCCTGGAGATTGACCGGAAGGTCGCCCATGTCGGCGGAAGACAGGGTAAACGTCTGCACGGCGAAGAGATCGTTGCCGAAGGCGACCGGGTTCCCACCGAAGACCGTGAGGGTGTCGGCGCTTGTGGTGACTGCATCCTGGCCGTTGAGGGTCAGGGTTTGCGTGATTCCGTTGAGGGTCAGGGTGTCCCCGAACGTAAACGAGATCACCTGATCCGGGATCTCCGAGTCGCCGATGACGAACTCTCCGGTCTGGAAGCTAAACAGTCCCTGGCTTGAGTCGACGGTGCCCGATCCGCTGTTCAGGGAGAAAGTGTCGCTGGAGGGGGACAAGGGGGTGGTGGCTACCGTTTGTGCGCTGAAGCTGATGGTGTCGGCGGACGCGGCGTTGGCGGTCAACAGCATCACGAGAGCTGCTGTACAGGCTGCCCAGCGCGTCGTTGAGAGGGCCATTGCGGGTCTGCTGCCGCGTAGGCGCGACATGGGGACGCTTTCCGTGGCCGTAAGCGGAACGACGCCGGCGCGGGAGGCGCCCGGGGAAGGGGTGCGGGCCGTTGTCGCGCCCGTTGGTGCAGGAAGCTCCTTTGCGGAAACGAGGTTGAGACCGGGGAGGCGCCGTTTGTGGAGGAAGCCACCGCCAAGGAGCCCAAAGCCGACCAGCAGCCAGCTTGCCGGCTCCATGGCCAGTGCGACGTTGGCTGCGCCGGGCCTTTCATACTGAGAGCCTGCGGATGCCGTACACAGGGGCAAAAGTGAGAGCAGTCCAAGCCCGAACAGGGCAATTTTCAGAAGCAGCTTCATGTGGTGATTCGTCCCGTCAGTTCGTGATCTCGCTCCGGAGACCTTTCGTGGAGCGTGACTCGATTGTCGGGAAGAACGCCGCTTTCGCCGATAGCACACTGGCGTAGGACAGGGGGTCCGCGCTGACCTACTTTGAGGCAGCGTGAACGATTTCCACAGGCTGCGTCCGTGAGGAAGCTGGGATTCCAGTCCCCCGAGTGAGTAGCTGGGCCTTGCGCTACTGCGGTGTGAGAACGGCCGAGGTCCTGAGCGGGACGGTATCGCCGGTGGGGGTCTGGCCTGGCCTTCCGGATCCAGGAGCAGGCCCGGCGGGGACACCGGGTTTGGCCGGGGCGTACTTGCTGGCGCACTTGGCCTGGAGCTGGGTGGCGTGGAAGACGTTGTCGCGGCCGTAGGTCCCGATGGCGAGGGCCTGGGCGTCGTCCTTGAACGTATCGGGTGGAGGTTCGGAACCCTGGTACTGGACGGGGATCGTCTTGCCGAGCTCGACGAGCACGAACCTCGCTTCGGGGCCGTTGCGCTGGATTGACCCGGGCTGCACGTTGCCGGCCACGCGGAGATTGCGGGTATAAGCCTTTGGGCCGAGCGCCTGGAGTTCGGCGATCGTGACGTAGTAGCTCTTGGCCTTGCCGGCGCCGGTGATCGCGAGCCAGGCGATGGTGCCGACGACAATCAGGGCGGCGATGAGGAACTTGAGCTGGGTTTTCTGGCCTTGCACGTTCCCAGTTTACCGCTGGAGTGGACGGCGGTGCGCGTGGGGAGGGTGTGAGCCGCGAGCGGCTACTCGTCCTCCTCCTCGTAATCGTCGTCGGCGTTGCACCTGTCGCAGTCGCAGTCTCCGTCTTCGTCCTCGATCTGCTGCAGGAACTCCTGGAAATCGATCTCGGATTGCGGATCTTCGTAGGGCGCGATCTGTTCGCCGGTGGGCGCGAGGAGGACCTCCCGGACGATGTCCCCGGGCGAGGGGCGGAGGTCGAGGCGGGTGCAGTTGCTGCTGGCGACCTGGAGGCCGTAAAGGAGCATGGAGGCGCGTTTGGGCTCGATGCGGTTGGCCGCGAGCGCGGTGACCAGTAAGGAGATGGCGACCTGTATGGATTCGCGGTCTTCGAGCGGTGGAAAGTCGAGGCTTTGGGGTTGTTGGGCGAAGTATTCGGCGACGAGCGGCTCGAGCTGGCCGCCGCGGGTGTCGGCGCGCATGGGATGGAGGGTGGTTGGGATCGGGTCTGCGGGACGGGGGCGGTGACGGTTGTGGAGGCCCTTGTGGAAGTAGCAGAAGAGCTCGGCAGTGAGGGCGGGCGAGCCGCAGCGAAGGCCGTTGGTTTTGATGTGGCGGCAAATGGTGGTCGGCATGGGGTGGTCTCCGTGGTGGGTTATGCCCCCCCTCCCCCCGCGATTGGGGGATTTTGGGAGGAAGATCTTTCAAATCATGCAGTTACGGGTGGTCGAGGACCGCAAAATATTGCAAACAGAGATTTTGCGGCCAAAATCTCTGGAATGAGGGACTTAGCGGGTACCGCGGATGGACCCGACGCGCGAAAAGGCTGCGGGCGGAGGTCGCCGGCAGCCTTTTCTGTGTGGAAGGTGTTTGGGAACTGTTGCTAGTTTAGTGAATCCGGGGAAATTGTACGCAACTTGATGGACAGGGTTTTGGGGGTTTGTGGCGGGTGAGGCAGGATCTCGGGTCAAGGCCCCGTTTGGCTTCACTTCCGGGCGGGGTGGAGCGGAACCGCACCGCGGCGACGGTGACGCTGCCGCGAAGAGGGGGCGCCCCGGCGGATGTATTTCCGGCGGTCACGTGGCGGCTCTGATTGCCTGGCG
>CAXUNH010000161.1:0-7428 GCA_964252405.1 uncultured Acidobacteriaceae bacterium
GTGACGAGTTTGTTGTTGTGGTAGAGGTCAAGCAGGGCGTAGTCGGTGTCGTAGTTGCCGTTGGTGTCCTGCGAGAAGCTGTTGCAGACGATCTTGTACGCGCCGATGGCGATGGAGTCGCCGAAGCCCATCTCGGTTTCGCGGGACTGGTTGAAGGCGGCGCCCGCGAGGCCGATGAACATGACGACGATGCCGAAGTGGATGAGGTAGCCGCCGTAGCGGCGGGTGTTGCGGCGGGTGAGCAGGATGCCGGAGCTTAGGAGATTCTTGCCGGTTTGGGTCCGGATCACGCCGGCACCGCGAAGGAACTCGGCCGTGATGGCGGTGAGCACGCCGACGGAGAGCGAGAGGCAGACGAGGGCGTAGATGGAGCTGGTGGCGTCGTCCTCGGTCCAGGGGCGGATGCCGGCGATCATGAGGACCGCGGCGCTGAGCAGCACGGCGGTGCAGGGGAGGACGAAGTTGCGGCGGATGGCGCGGAGGGAGGTGGAGCGCCAGGCGAGCAGCGGGCCTACGCCGGTGAGAAGGATCAAGCCTAAGCCGATGGGGACCATGACGCGGTTGTAGAACGGGGGGCCCATGGTGACTTTGCTGCCTTGCACGTACTCGGAGAGGACGGGGAAGAGCGTGCCCCAAAGGACGGTGAAGCAGCTGGCGAGCAGGATGAGGTTGTTGAAGAGGAAGCTGGACTCGCGGGAGACGAGGGACTCGAGCTTGTTCTCGGATTTGAGGTGGTCTTTCTGCTTAAAAAAGGTGAAGAGGCAGACGCAGAAGACAATCAGCAGGAAGGCGACGAACCAGTCGCCGATGGAGCTTTGCGCGAAGGCGTGTACGGAGCTGACGAGGCCGGAGCGGGTGAGCAGGGTGCCGAGGACGGACAGGAGGAAGGTGGCGAAGATGAGCCAGACGTTCCAGACCTTCATCATGCCGCGCTTCTCCTGCATCATGACGGAGTGGAGGAAGGCGGTGCCGGCGAGCCAGGGCATGAGGCTGGCGTTTTCGACGGGGTCCCAGCCCCAGTAGCCGCCCCAGCCGAGGACGGCGTAGGCCCAGTGCATGCCTAAGCAGATGCCGCAGGTAAGGAAGAGCCAGGTGACCATGGTCCAGCGGCGGGTGATGTGAATCCACTTTTCGCCGGGGTAGCGCATCATGAGCGCGCCGAGGGCGAAGGCGAAGGGGACGGAGAAGCCGACGTAGCCGAGGTAGAGCATCGGCGGATGGATGACCATCTCCGGGTATTGGAGGAGCGGGTTGAGGCCGAAGCCGTCGGCGGGGGCGACGCCGCCGGGGACGATGGCGAAGGGTGGCGCGGCGAAGACGATGAGGGTGCAGAAGAAGGTCTGGATGCCGGCGAGGATGGTCGAGGCATAGGCCGAGAGGGTGATGTCGACCTTGTGGCGGAGGCGAAGGAAGAAGCCGTAGGCCGCGAGCAGCCAGGCCCAGAGCAGCAGGGAACCTTCCTGGCCGGACCAGAGCGCGGAGAACTTGTACATCGGGTTCAGGGCGCGGTTGGTGTGGTGGAGGATGTAGTCGACGGAGAAGTCGTTGGTGAAGGCGGCCCAGATCAGGGCGAAGGCGGCGCAGGAGAGTGCGATGAAGCTGGCGAGCCCGGCGCGACGGGCGGTTTCGCGGAGACGCTCCGGCGCGACCGCGAGCTGGCGGCCGTGCGCGATGGCGAAGAGCGACAGGCCCCCGGCGAAGACCGTGTAGACGCTGAGAGCAAGCGCCAGGAGCAGCGCGAAGCTGCCGAATGAGGGCATGGGATGCGGCATGCGCGAGCGAGTCCTTCAACCTTTATTCTCGCAGATGCAAGGGAGAAGGGAGGGGCGGAGGCGCGGTATTCGGTGGGCTGCTGGAAAGTGCGGGTCGATGCCTTGATCAGGCCACTACGGGACCGCCACTGGCGTCTTCGCCCGGGCGATCGGCGGCATTGTTCTTGCTGCCGCTGGCGATCAGGCGATGCACGCTGGCCAGCAGATCATCGGGGAGCAGAGGTTTGAGGCGGAAGTGCACGCCCAGCCCTTGGTACTCGTCTTCGGCCTCGAGCAGACCGCTGATGACCAGGACGGGGACCTTGGGATCGAAGCTGCGCACGGCGGTGATGAACTCAGCGCCGGTCATGCCGGGCATGATGTGGTCGGTGATGATGAGCTCGATGGGCGCGGGGTATTCCTCGTTACGGTACTGTTCGAGCGCCCGCTCGGGGCTGAGAACAGCGATTACGAAGAAACCAGCCCTTTTCAGGATGGCCTGTCGCGTTGCGGCCTGCACCGCGTTATCGTCGATCAGCAGGATTGTAGATTGCATGCCGTCCCGGTGGTCCCTTGCTATGGGCCGTAGACCCGCTAAACTGTGTGTGCTTCCGAGCAGTTGTGTGATGCGCGGGCGGGCAAAAAAGCTGCCCGAGCACGCTGCGGAGAGATCGCTCCAGAGGCGTACTGCTCCTCCGCAACTATACCTGTTCTCCCTGACGTGTGCCGGGGCAGCCCCCTTGCTCGAGTTTCACACAAGGGCCCATGTACCCGGCTGAGATAATGGGCGCATGAAGCGGCGTGTCATCCGCCATTACGAGTTTCTGCGCAAGATCGGCTCGGGTGGCAGCGGGGTGGTCTTTCTTGCCAATGACACGTTGCTGCAGCGGCCGGTGGTGCTGAAGCTACTGAAGCGCGGCGCACAGACCCCGGAGCAGATGCGGGCCACGCAGTTGCGGGAGGCGCGGCTGGCGTCGGCCATTGACCATCCCAACGTTTGCGCCATTTACGAGGTCGGCGAAGAGGACGATGAGGCCTACATCGTCATGCAGTACATCCCGGGCAAGAGCCTGGACAAGGTGATCGGGGAGGGACCGGCGAGTGTGCAGCTGGTGCTCTCCAGCGGGATGCAGATCGCCGACGGTCTGCAAGCGGCGCACAGCCTGGGCATCTTTCATCGGGATCTGAAGCCGGCCAATGTCATGCTGACCGACGGCGGGCTGATCAAGATTCTGGACTTCGGGCTTGCCCGCCAGTTGAAGCGTGAACAGGTGGACTTCGATCCGACGTTCGCGGGCGAGCCGGCCTCACCCGCCTTGCCGGACGCGACCTACACGGCGCGTGGCGGAACGATCGCTTACATGGCTCCGGAGCAGTTCGTAACCGGGCAGAGCAGTGTGCGGAGCGACATCTTTGCGCTGGGTGTGCTGCTGTTTGAGCTGGTGAGCGGACGGCATCCGTTTCACAAGCCTGACGCGCAGGAGCTGCAGAGTATCCGTGCCATTCAGTTTGCGGCGCCGCCGAGTCTGCGGCAGATTGTGCCGGATATTTCGAGCGAGCTGGAGAGTGTGATCTATCGCTGCCTGGAGAAGCAGCCGTCGGAGCGATATGCCTCGGCGGCGGATGTGCGCGAGGGATTGAAGACGGTGCTGAATTCGTTGCGGCTGGACGTTTCGCTGATGCCGGGGAGCAGTGCGACCTCGATGGCGGCGCAACAGCGGCTGGATTTGCAGACGCCGGAAGAGGAGAAGCGCTCCACGGGCATCCTGTCCATGCTCGCGGAGCGGTTTCGCGATGCCAGTCCGAATGAGACTGGCGATCGCAGGACGACCATCGTCGTGTTGCCGTTTGTGAATCTCGGGAAAACGGATGCCACGCCGTTTTATGGGTCGGCGCTGGCGGATGCCCTGGGTGCGCGGCTGGCGAAGGTGCCTTCGCTGGTGGTGCGGCCGTCGAGCTCGCTGATGAACGTCAGTGCAAAGCAGTTGGACCCGTTGGGGCTGGGGCGAAAGCTGCTGGTGGACTTTGTGCTGGCGGGAAGCTTTCTGCGATCGGAGAGCGGCTTCGACCTGAACTGGCAGCTGCTGGATGTGAAGGGCGAGAGCGTGCGCACCGGCGGGTCGATCAGCGTGGCGACGTTTGATTTGATCTCTGTGCAGACCGAGATCTGCGACGAAGTCTTTGCCGAGTTACGCGGAGCCGGGGCGCTGCACGGCGCCGTGAGCGATGGAGCGCGACCGCATGCGCTGGGCGATGCGGCGAGTGAAGAGTATCTACAGGCACGCGCGTTGTTGTCATCGTTCATGAACCGGACGGGAAGCCGCGATGATCTGGAACGGGCGCGCCGGATGTTTGAGCGGGTCACCGAACACGATCCGGACTTTGCACCGGGATGGTCCGGCCTGGGCATTACGCATCTGCAGTATGCACGCCATGGGATGGGCGGGCAGATGCACGTGCTGGAGGCGCGCCGGGCCTTCGACAAGGCGCTTGAACGGGACTCGGCTTCGGTCGAGGCGAATCTGTATCGCGTGTATATGTTGCTCTCGCGTGGGGAGAAGGAGAGCGCGCGGCATGGGATCGAACATCTGCTGCAGGACGCGGGCAACGACTGGAACGTACATCTCGTGGCAGGGTTGACGCTGCGCATCGACGGCCTGTATGAGGAGGCGCTGGAACAGTTCAATCAGTCCCTGCGCTTGAATCCCACGAACGCCGCGTTGATCTATAACCATCGTGCCCGCGTGTACCAGTACCAGAACCAGCTGGAGATCGCCGGGGATGAGATTGAAAAGGGTCTGACGCTGGAGCCGCGGCAACCGCTGTTGCGCATCTCCTCCGGCTACCAGCAGATGCGGATCGGACAGTTGTCCAAAGCGATCGCCACGCTGGAAGGTGTGGTACACGACGACCCTTCGGTGCGCATCGTGTTTCCGACCATTGCGATGTGCTATGTGCAGCTTGGGGATCGCAAGCGCGCGGCGGAGTTCATTCGCGAGGATGTGCTGGGTGCAGCGGAGGCCGACAGCGAGATGGCGTATCGCCTGGCAACGTACTTCGCCGTGGAAGGCGATGAGAGTGAGGCGCTCCATTGGCTGCGGCGCGCGATCTACCTGGGCAATGAGAACTACCCGTGGTTCAGCATCAATCCCGCATGGCGCGGGATGAGCGAGAACCATGATTTTCAACGCATCCTGGATGATCTGAAGAAGAGCTACCGGCGCAATCAGAAGAATTGGAGGCGCCTGCTTTCACAGGTGATCCGGTAAAGCGGACCCGAAAAGGGAAGAGGGCACCCGCACAGACCTTCCGCTCGTCCCTGGTCACGCCAAGCTACTGCCGGCCCACGATGACCGGCTGGTCAAGAGCGAAGATCACATCCGTGCCTGCGGGAATCACTTCCTGGACCTCTCGCTTGAGGTAAACGACCGTGGCCACGCCGGCCCCGGCGACCGCGCCGACAGCCGCTCCCACGCCGCCGCCGATGACCGCACCGGTGACGGCCGCTGTAGCGGTGACGCCGCCAATGACAGCAGCGGCAGCCTTCGGGTTGGACCGGAGGACGACGGTGCCCTCATCGTTCACGCGGAGATCCTGGGTGCTGTTCAGGTCCGTGACCTGTGCGTCGATGCGGTAGAGCGTGCCGTCAGGGAGAGAGATGGTCTCCGGCCGAAGATGCATCGCGGCGCCCCCGGTGATGCGCTTGCCGCCATGAACGGAGGTCACATGGCCCCGGATCAGCGAGCCGGCGGGGAACATGACTTCGCCGCTGTGGCCGGCATCCGCGGTGAGCTCGGCGGTGAAGACCGCGCCTTCGACGGTGGTATGGGTGTCCAAGCCCTCGCGCAGGCGAGCGTGGAGCAGCGTTCCCCGGTTCAGTTCATGCGGCCGGGTGGGGACGGCGAGAACGATGCCTTCGTCGTTGCCCTCGCCCACCGTTCGCGCGGAGTTAGAGGTGGCCGTTTGTACAGGCATGGGTGCGCTGTAGGGGGCGTACTGCGGAGACGCGGGCGGCGGGGGCGCCGGCATGGCTGTTGGGGCAGCCGGATCGCGCGGGAGCAGTTGGAGCCCGGAGCCGGGGACGGGTGCGGTGGCCGGATAGCTGTCCTGGTATGCGGGAGCCTGGACGGCAGCCGCGCCCGCGGTGTGGGAGGGCTTGACGTAGTGGTCCGTCTGGATGGTGTCCCCCAGCTGATCCGGGTGGGCAGTGCCGGTCATTCCCTGGGCGCGACCGTTGGTTACCGCTAAGAAGGGCAGGATCAGCGCCGGGAGGACCGGCTTGAGCAGGCTGGACTTCATGGTGTTCTCCCCATACGTCAGGCGGACGCACGTCTCCGTCAGGATAGGCGTTCAGACACGGGCCGGGGAGACGATGTTGCGGCAGGTATCTCCGGCGGCAACGCGTGGGCGGGTTCGCTGTAGCACTGCCCTCCGCTTCCCAACGGAAAGTCTTACCGCGGAGGCGTGCTATAGAGGCCTGCGAGCCTGAGGACCATCGCTTCGCGAAGATTCGCTGCCGACGAGTGGGCAGGAAGGAACGATCGCGCAGATTGGGTCAGCCCTGCCGGGCGAAGGACGTTCAGCGTCGCAGGGAGGGACGTTCCAGGGGGAGGAGGTGGGGCTGGGTAGCCACACCTCCCTCGTTTGGGGTTCTAGCGGTCGATCTGACCGAGGACGATGTCGATGCTGCCGATGACGGCGACGACGTCGGCGATCTGGCGGCCCTTGCACATGGTTTCGAGCGCCTGGAGGGTGGCGAAGTCGGGGTTGCGCATGTGGACGCGGAAGGGCTTGGCGGTGCCGTCCGAGACGACGTAATAGTTCATCATGCCGTGGGGGTTTTCGATGCTGCTGGTGACCTCGCCGGCGGGGACCTGGAAGCCTTCGGTAACGATTTTGAAGTGGTGGATGAGGGATTCCATCTCCGTCTTCATCTTTTCGCGGTCGGGGAGGATGATCTTGGGGGCGTCGGCGGTGATGCGGCCTTCGGGGAGACCGTCGAGCGCCTGGAGGCAGATCTTCACCGACTCGCGCATCTCCTGCATGCGGACGACGTAGCGGGCCCAGACATCGCAGCCGTTCGACACGGGGACGTTGAACTGGAACTTCTCATAGCTGGAGTAGGGCATGTCGCGGCGGACGTCGAAGTCGATGCCGGAGGCGCGCATGGGGGGGCCGGTGACGCCGAGAGCGTTCGCGTCTTCGGGGCTGAGGTGACCGACGCCCTTGAGGCGGCCCTGCCAGATGGGATTGCCGGTGAGCAGGCCTTCGTACTCGTCGATGTTGCCGGGCATGTCCTGGAGGAACTGACGAATCTTGCCGGGGAGATCGAGGGGCATCTCCATGGAGAGGCCGCCGATGCGGATGTACGAGGTCATCATGCGCTGGCCGCTGACGGCTTCAAAGATGCGGAGAAGCTGTTCGCGCTCGCGGAAGCAGTAGAGGAAGACGGTCATGGCGCCGATGTCGAGGGCGTGGGTGCCGAGCCAGACGAGGTGCGAGTTGAGGCGCATGAGCTCCATGAAGAGCACGCGAATCCACTGGGCGCGAGGGGGGATTTCCAGTTGTAGGAGCTTTTCGACCGCAAGCGCGTAGGCGAGGTTGTTCGACATCGGCGAGAGGTAGTCGATGCGGTCGGTGAGGGGGATGACCTGCTGGTAGAACTTGGCTTCGCAGG
>CAXUNH010000162.1:0-7408 GCA_964252405.1 uncultured Acidobacteriaceae bacterium
GACGCCATCCCTCCCCCTCCGGCACCAGCACCGCAATCTCCGGCGTCGCCACAGCACGGCTCAGCCGCACCAGCGCCCCCGCCGGATCCAGCAACACGTCCCCACCGTCGTCAAAGTCCCGCTGATGCGCCTCGACCACCTCGGCCCGCTCCCCCGCATTGGGATACACAAACCACGTCTGCACACCCTGCCCCTGAAACCGCAACCGCAAACGCCGCATCGCCGGGAAGGTTCGGTTCGAGATCGGGCAATCGGTGGCGACAAAAAACAACACCACGGCCCGCGTCCCCGCGGGCGCAAGCTCCTTTAACCTTTGTCCATCGGGCCGGGCACCCCACCGCTGCCCCGCAGCACACAAACACCAGCCCAGCAGCACAGAAAGCGTAAGGATACGTGCCGTTCGGCGCATGGGCACAAGCTACCAGATCGCAATCATGACGTGCAGCCCTGCCCGCCGACAGCCTGCCGCGTTACTTCCGCCGCTGCGTCCAGCCGCAAGCAACACAACTCTTCAACTCAAACGCTGATTACCGTACATCACGCCCTTGGGCGGGAGGACTGCCCTGCTAAACTATGCATTGGACTCGCCCGCGTGATTCCTCCGCGCCGTCCACCCGCAAAAAGGAGCAACCATGGCACAGCATCCGCTCAACGGCACTCCCGGCAACCCCCAAGGTAACGCCGCCGCTCCCAACCTGCGCCTTAAAACCGGCCTCGCCGAGATGCTCAAAGGCGGCGTCATCATGGACGTCATGAACGTCGAGCAGGCCCGCATCGCCGAAGAAGCCGGTGCCGTCGCCGTCATGGCCCTCGAACGCGTCCCCGCCATGATTCGCGCCGAAGGCGGCGTCGCCCGCATGGCCAACCCCAGGCTCATCAAGGAGATCATGGGTGCCGTAACCATCCCCGTGATGGCCAAGGCCCGCATCGGCCACTTCGCCGAGGCCCAGGTCCTCCAGACCTCCGGCGTCGACTTCATCGACGAGTCCGAAGTCCTCACCCCCGCCGATGAGTCCCACCACATCGACAAGCACGCCTTCACCACCCCTTTCGTCTGCGGCGCCAAAAACCTCGGCGAAGCCCTCCGCCGCATCGCGGAAGGCGCTGCCATGATCCGCACCAAAGGCGAGCCCGGTACCGGCGACGTCGTCCACGCCGTCACCCACATGCGCACCATCGTTCGCGAGATCAAGGCCCTCACCGTCCTCGACGACACCGAGCTTTACGCCGCCGCAAAGAATCTTCAGGCCCCCTACGAACTCGTCCGCCTCGTCGCCAAAACCGGCAAGCTCCCCGTGCCGAACTTCAGCGCCGGCGGCATTGCCACCCCGGCCGACGCAGCCCTCATGATGCAGCTCGGCGCCGAAACGGTCTTCGTCGGCTCCGGCATCTTCATGAAAGACGGCGCCACGCCCCTCGAAGTCCGAGCCTGGACCGCCGCCGACGCCGAGATCGGCCTCTGCACCAAGGACGCCATCGGCAATCCCCAGCATCCCGAGGACCACGAAGAAGCCGTCAGCCGCGCGAAGGCCATCGTCCTCGCCGCCACCCACTACAACGACCCCAAGATCATCGCCGAAGCCTCCGAAGCCGTCACCGGCACCATGAAGGGCCTCGCCGCCGCCGCCATCGAAGAACGCGACCGCATGCAAACCCGCGGCTGGTAAGGACCGATTAACCCATGGTCAGACAGGAGGCGCTCAGGCGCCTCCTGTGTTTGCTTCTTCGGTACCTGGCCGTCCCCTGTTGTTCTGATCAGACATCAGAGACAACCTCGCCTACTCCGGCCACGCCGTCATGGCCGCAGCCGCAATCGAGAAAAGCTTCCTTCGGCCCGCACCGTCGCGAGCCAGGGTAGACATGCCCTGGATCACCGCCATGACATGGCCTGCCAGAGCTTCCGCGTCGGCCCTCTGCCGCGGCGTCCTCATCCCTCCGTCCAGCATGATCTTTCTCCGAAGACGTCTCTCGACGCCCATCCGCAGTACGGCCAGCGCCTTCTGCACATCCGCAGCCTCGGCCGAGCAGCTGATCGCCGAGCTGGCGAGCAAACATCCCCGCGGCGTAGCCTTCCCCGTGTAGGCGATGGCGGAAGCACGAAGCAGACGGGCAGCGGCCTCGCGTGCCGTCGGTGCATCGTCGATGATCGTCTCCGAGGTGACCGGGCCGGAGAGGTAGCGTCGCACAGCCTCCAGAAACAGCGTCTTCTTGTCCCCAAACGCTGTATACAGGCTCGGCGGCGTGATGCCCATCGCCTGGGTCAGGTCGTTCACCGACGTAGCCTCATAGCCGTGCCGCCAGAACAGCAGCATCGCCTGATGGAGCGCCGCGTCGCGGTCAAAGCCCAGGGGTCGACCCGGCCTGCGCTGCATGGCGGCGCCCTTTTTTTTCATAGCATTCACTATGAATCAGTTGACGCCCTGCGGCAAGTGGCGTCTACTCGGTTTCATAGTGATCGCTAAGGAGACCGGAATGCCGCTGACAGACTATCGCACGCTGGGCCGCTCGGGGCTCGTCGTCAGCCCCCTCGCACTGGGCGCCATGACCTTCGGAACCGCACGCTGGGGCATGGATGAAGCAGGCGCCTCCGCGGTGTTCAACGCCTACGTCGACCTCGGAGGCAACTTCGTAGACACAGCGGATGTCTACGCCGGCGGCCGCAGCGAAGAGATGCTGGGCAGCTTCATCGCCGGGCGCAAGCTCCGCGACCAGATCGTGCTTGCCACCAAGGCCGGTTTTGCCGCGGGCAAAGGCGTGCACGCGGGCGGCAATGGAGCCAAGCACATCCACGCGGCGCTCGAAGGCTCGCTTCGGCGGCTGCGCACGAACTTCGTCGACCTGTTCTGGATCCACGTCTGGGATTCAGTGACGCCCGCGGAGGATCTCCTTGAAACGATGGCCGGCCTGGTCCGTGCCGGCAAGATCCGCTACTGGGGGATGTCCAACGCGCCGGCCTGGTACGTCGCCAAGCTCGCCACGCTGGCTTCGGTGCGCGGTCTTCCCGGCCCCATCGCTCTGCAGTTCTTCTACTCTCTGGTCAGCCGCAGCATCGAGGACGAACATGTGCCGTTGGCAAAGGAGTTCGGCCTGGCCGTCGTGCCATGGAGTCCTCTCGCCTACGGCCTGCTCACCGGCAAGTACGATCGTGCCGCTGTCGAGGCCGCCGCTCCGCGCGGGGGTGGCCTGCCGCGTGACGCCGCGACCGGCGACACCCAGCGCCCGGCGGACGACAAGCGTCTGGACGGCGCGAATCCCTTCGGCGACACGCTGTTTACACCGCGCAACTGGACCATCGTCGACGAACTCAAGAGGGTGTCTGCGGAAGCTGGACAAAGCCCGGCGCGCGTCGCACTCGCCTGGGTCTGTGGACGTCCCGGCGTCACCTCAACGCTCATGGGAGTAAGCCGCGTCGAACAGGTCGCCGACAACGCGGCAGCGTTGGAGGTCGTGCTCTCGGACGAGCACCGTGCGGCCCTCGATGCCGCAAGCGCCTCCGCAGAGCCGAGCCTTTACAGCCTCTTCACCCCGGTGATGCGGCAGCACGTGGTCTTCGGAGGAAGCTCGGTCGTCGCCTGACGCTGCCCTCGCACCACGCATTGGTCCCTCTACGGCGCAGTCCGCTGATCGAAGGCGGCGCGTGAACGTGCTGCGCGTGCGGTAAAGCGGGGTGTACGCTTACGCTCCCGCAATGGTGACAGCCAACCGGATCAGCCACCGACTCCCGTCAAGAACCGGGTGAGTGTGATGCTGAAGGCAACGTATCTCACTTGCATCCACGGCCACCCTCTATCTGCGCCGTTCCCTTGAGGTATCGCACTCTGAAGCGTGCGTCGTTGCCCTGTTCCTTGTCGTGCTCACCTGCGTAGCTCCCCGTCTACGCCGCCTCGAACTGCCCACCTAACCCCGCCGGCTTCAACGTCTACTAAACCGCCTCCCTGCTGGTGCGCCAGGCTCACGCGGCGCAGCTATCCGAAGCGGCAGACACCGGCGCCGCTTCCCAAAGGCCCTCGCCCTGGTCGGCTCTCCCTTCTTCCACGGCGAGTCTCCGAACGGCAACATCCCCCGAAGGCACATCACCGGCGTCCGGTCTCACGCCGCGCTGCCGGTCGCCCAGCCTCTATCATGAAGGCTGTGCCGCCACCCACACCGCTCATCGGCGTCCTCGCGCTTCAGGGCGCCTTCGACGTCCACGCCAAACGCCTCGCCGAGCTGGGCGCCGACACCCGTCTCGTCCGCAAGCCCGAAGACCTCCAGGACCTCGACGGCCTCGTCCTCCCCGGCGGCGAATCCACCACCTTCCTCAAGCACCTCGAGCGCGCCGGCTTCTACGACGTCCTGAACACCTTCGTCCACACCAGGCCCACCTTCGGCACCTGCGCCGGCTGCATCCTCCTAGCCCGCGAGGTCCTCAACCCACCCCAACCCAGCTTCGCCGTCCTCGACGCCACGGTCGAACGCAACGCCTACGGCCGCCAGAACGACTCCGCCATCCGCCTCGAACCGACCACACTCCCCGGCGGCCCCCTCGAAGCCGTCTACATCCGCGCTCCACGCCTCTCAGACCTCGGCCCCGAGGTCCAAACCCTCGCCACCCGCGACGATTCTCCAACCCTCGTCCGCCAGGGCCATCTCCTCGCCGCCACCTTCCACCCCGAGCTCACCGAAGACCGCCGCGTCCACCAGCTCTTCCTCGACATGGTGCGGGAAGCCAAGGCACATCAGGACGCGTAACGAAGATCTTCCCTCAGAGCGGAACGCTCAGGCTTCGGCTGGGCTGCACATCGGTGAAATGAGCGACATCCGCCATCACCGCACGCGTCTCCGGGGCATCAAACGCCGCACGAACAGCCGGTTCGTCGCGAAAACGGCACAGACAGATCGCGATCGTTCCGGCCCCGGAACCCTCCGGAAAGAACGCCGCCACCGCCTCCAAACCATACCGACCCCAGCTCTCCAGAACCAGCGGCAGATGCTTCTCGACGTAGTATGTGCGGTCGAAGCGGGTGTCTGCTCCGCCAGAGTAAGTGACATACAGCGTCTGCACGGATGCCTCCTTCTATCTTGCGTTCCGTATCCAAAGGGATGCGGTCGCCACCTACCTGCCCGCATCCGCGCGTAGACCGGCCCCTCTGCCCTTCGCAGCGCCCGGTCAGCTACTTCGCTGCCTCGCATCCTTCAAGCCCGCGCGACGCTGCGTCGCCTGCGCCAGTGCCGACCAGTCCTGATCCCCAAGCCCCTGGTCCACCGCCTGCTGCAGATTCTCACGCACAATCTGCGCCCCCGCCAACTCGGCCTTTTTTGCCTTCGCCGCGTCCAGCGCAAGGTTCACATCCTTTAAGCCCAGCGTGAGCTTAAAACCGGGCTGGTACCGCTTCTGAGCGATGTTGTCGCCGTAACGCTTGTAGCTCGGACACGCAAACATCGTATTCGTCACCACGTCGAGGAACTCTCCCGCCTTCAACCCATAGCTCTCCGTCAGTGCGGTCGCTTCCCCCATCGCTTCAATCGCAAACGTGATCATCAGATTGCCCGCAATCTTGGCAACATTGGCATGCTTCGGATCCTCACCAAGAGGCCACGTCTTCTGGCCCAGAGCATCGAAGAGCGGCTGCACCTTCGCAATTGCCTGCGGATCGCCGCCCGCCAAAATGTTCAGTTCGCCCTTCTGCGCCACAGCCGGCACCCCGAAGACAGGTGCCGAGACATACGCCACGCCCGCACGGCGGTGCGCCTCCTGCAACGTCTCCACCAGTGCCGGCGAGATCGTCGCCATCATGGCGTGCACACACCCCTTGTTCGCCGATCCAAGCACGCCGGAATCTAAAATGACGCTCTGCACGGCACGATCGTCGGCAAGCATTGTGATCACAGCCTCCTTCGCAAAAGCCTCTGCTGGAGACGACAGCAAAGCGACCCCCTCCAGACGTCTGACCGCATCCGGGTTGCGATTCCACACGCTTACCTGGTGGCCAGCCTTCACCAGGTTGGGAATCATCGCCGCTCCCATGCTGCCCGCTCCAAGAAATCCAACATCCATGGCAAACCTTCCTCTCTGAGTTAAGGGATTGGCGATCGGAACCGCCGCGAGAGGATGATTGTCTGAAGGCAACCAGCCCCAAAATTTATCCCGTCATGCACTCGTCAGCACCTCAGGATTCCGCGGAGCATCGTTGAGGCGCAGAGGGAATACACAACCGCACGATCTAGAATGATGGGATGACCGCCAAAACGGTTGCACGAAAACAGACCAATCAGTCCACAAATCCAGCCACGCCCAGGCGCCCGCGCGGACGTCCACGCCAGTTCGATCGCGAGCACGGTCTACGCCAGGCCATGAAGCTCTTCTGGACCTTCGGGTACGAGGCCACCTCCATGGCAGACCTTCGTGCGTGTCTCGGCGTCACCCAGGCCAGTCTCTACGCCGCCTACGGCAACAAGGAATCCCTCTTCCGCGAAGTGGTCGACCTCTATCGCCGCACCGAAGGCAACACAACCACGCGTGCCCTGGCGCATCCGGGCAGCGCCAAGCAGGCAATCCACGCCATGCTGCAGGACGCCGTCGAGGCCTTCACCTCTCCCGGTGCTCCCGGCGGCTGCCTCGTCGTTCTCGCCGGCATCCACTGCACCGCCGACAATCGCGCGGTACAGGACCATCTGGCCACCCTCCGGCAAGAGACGGTGAGGGGGATCCGCGAACGCCTCAAACAGGCACAGGAAGAAGGCGAACTCCCCCCGGGCTGCTCCGTCGGGGAGCTGGCGAGCTACTATGCAGCGGTCCTGCACGGGCTCTCCATCCCCGCCAGGGACGGAGCCTCGCGCAAAGAACTTACCGGCATCGTCAACCTCGCCATGGCCGTGTGGCCCAGCTCCGCACATCCTGCCGATCCCCTCAAACCGCCGCCGCTACCGACCAACGGGATTGCGACCTAACCCATGTAGCGGAGCCCCAAACCTCGATGCCACCCACAATCCGCCGGCGATCGCTTTTCGGGCGTCGCTCGCGCCCACCAGGCCCTTCTACAATCGTCCTGTGCCCTTTCTGCACCGCGTCTTCGCGAGCCTCACCGCGTGGCATCTCCCCACCGATGCCAGCGCCCACGGCCCCGCGCTCGACCGCCACCTCCGCCTCAACCTCAACATCGCGCTCGCCCTCTTCGTCGCCGCCAACATCCTCCAGTTGACGGCCGGGCCACTGACCTCCTCCTCGCCGGCCTCCTCATCCGCCGCCGCGCGCCCCGCCCCATCCACAAACTCACCCTCGAATACCTGCCGCTCGCCGCCTTCACCGTCCTCTTCTTCTGGCTAGGCGCCCGCGCCCAGCAGCTCTGGGCGGCGCAGCGCTACACCGGCGCCGACCCCAGCGCCATGCAGGTCGAAGCCGTCGGCATGCAGTTCCTCTGGTACTTTC
>CAXUNH010000163.1:0-7407 GCA_964252405.1 uncultured Acidobacteriaceae bacterium
CCATCGCCAGTCTTCCCGGCGCGCTCACCCCCACCGAAGTCGTCACCGCCTGGCAGGCCGGCGCCGACGCTATTAAGGTTTTCCCCGCCAACGCCATGGGCGGCGCCGCCTACCTTCGCGCCCTGAAGGCGCCTCTTCCGCACGTAGAGATGATCCCCACCGGCGGCGTGTCGCTCACCACGGCAGCCGACTTCCTCCACGCCGGCGCGATCGCCCTCGGCGTAGGTGCCGACCTCGTCGACCCCAAAGCCATCGCCGACGGCGAACCCCAGAAGATCACCGAAAGAGCCCGCCAATACCTGCAGATCGTTCGCGACTTCCGGTCCGCGCCGCATTAAGGGCAAGCGTGCGTACGGCCTGTCATTGCCGTGCGCCGTGTTGCGCGAACCGCAAGTGTGCGCAGATTTGAACAAATTTCGAGGGGGGAGGCTGGGTGTTGTACCCTTTGCCCGAACACGATGTCTGCTAGGAAAAAGCTTTGATTGGTAGCGATATCGGGGCTCGAACCCGAACTCTTCGCCTTGAGAGGGCGACGTGTTAACCAGTTACACCATATCGCCACTGAACAGGCCGGGCGGCCTGTTGCGACTCCCCAAGTATAGCAAAACCCGCCTCCTCCGGAAAGACGCGACAGACCCCGCTACAGCCCGAGCTTCTTGACCTCGTCGTTATAGTACTTGCGGTACAAAATGTCCCACTCCTGGGAGCCCTCGAGGATGATCTTGCGCTGCGAACTGATCTTCAGGCGCGCTGCCTGATCAATCTTTAATTCTTCGGTCAGCAGCTTCTCCAGCGCCTTGCGCGCCTCCTGGCGAATGGTGTTCCGGTCCTCCAGAAAATCGACTTCTTTGATGTCAGCCAGGGTGTCGGCGACCACGTGCGCCAGTTTGTTCAGCTTGTCGCGGCTGATTCTCATAGCACCGCCTTGTACTTGCGCGCGAGCTCGTTCTTCACCTTCTTGAACATCTCCGGGTAACTTGCGCCGGTTTTGAGCATGTCGTCCTGGAATGCCTCCAGAATGACGCGTACCTCTTCGTTGATGCGGTCTTCCAGCGACATCTCTTCGATGATCGCCTGGGCAACGCGCTCATCTACCTGCGCTGGTTTGTCGGTCCGGATCATCTTCGCCGCGACGAGGTGTTTGGTCGTCTGCCGCGCCAGATATCCGAGGTAATCCTTGGAAAAAATCATGGGCGTCTCAAGGTTAGCAGAACCGGCCGCCCCACCCCGGGTGCAAACCCGTTCCCATCTGTCAAAATAGACCGGATGACCTTTGATGATCTCAGCACTCTGAAAGACGACATGATCGCCTTCATCGCCGGCCACGGTCTACGCCGCATGAACGCTTTCGTGCCTGAAGACGTGCCCACGGTAGTTTTCGAGGACGATGACCTCGACAGTTGGAAGGACTTTGTCGAGCACGCCAAGGCCGCCAACGTTCCCTTCATCACCATGAACTCGGTGCTGCTCGAGCCCGAAGATGTCGCTGCCCTCATCGCGCAGCTCCGCGATGCCGCCTTCCCTGATCCGGAGAACACCGAGCTTGAAGAGGCCCAGGCGCTCATGCGTCACGTGGGCAAAACCGGCTATCTTCAGCTCGGCTTCGCGCACGGCGGCGTGATCTTCCTGTACGAGACCGCGACCGAGTGGTACGACGGCTTTCAGACCCTGCTGGACGCCGTGCAGGACCTCGGCGGCATCATCGTGGACGACCACGACGACGAGTAGCCGAATAATCGCGCCCCGATGAACCCCACAGAGCCGCGTGAGCCTGCCTCGCAGCCGTTCCTCGCCAGCCCGCACGAGGCTGCAGCGATCCAGCGTCTTGCATCCGCCCACGATCTCCCGGAAGCGCTCGCCCGGGTTCTGTGGACCCGCGGCATCCGCAGCGCGCAGGCCCTGGACGCCTTTCTGCACCCAGGGGCCGAGCACCTGCACGACCCCTACCTGCTGCACGGGATGGGGACCGCAGTCGATCGCCTGCGCGCGGCCCTGCGGGCGGCCGAGCCCATCCTCATCTATGGCGACTACGACGTGGACGGCACGGTGGCCACCGTGCTGCTCAAAACGGCGCTGGAGCGTGCCGCGGCTTCGCTCGGCGTCGCGGCGGACGTCCGTTACCACATCCCCCATCGCCTCCGCGAAGGCTACGGCATGCGGGAAACCCGCATCGCCGACGCAGCGGCCGAGGGTGTGCGCCTTGTGGTCTCGGTGGACACCGGCATCCGTGCCTTTGCGGCTGCCGAAGAGGCCGCGCGGGTAGGCGTCGATCTCATCGTCACCGATCATCACCTGCCGGACGCAGGGAACGGCGTTCCCCGCGCGGTCGCCGTCCTCAACCCCAACCAGACCGGCTGCGGCTACCCCTGTAAGGAGCTTTGTGGCGCGGGTGTGGCGTTCAAGCTGGCCCAGGCCATCCTGGAAGGCTCAGCCCGCGACAAAGCCGAGCTCGCTCGCCTTCGGGAGAAGACCCTCCCCTCGTTTCTAAAGCTGCTCGCCATCGCCACGGTCGCCGATGCCGTTCCGCTCACGGGGGAGAACCGCGTGATCGCCGCGCTCGGGCTCCAGGCGCTGCGGCAACCGGCCCAATCCGGCCTGCGCACGCTGATGGAGCTGGCCGGGATCGATCTGAGCCGCCCCATTTCCGCGACGGACGTCGGCTTTCGCATCGGCCCGCGCATCAACGCTGCCGGCCGCATGGACATTGCCTCGGACGTGGTCGAGCTCTTTCTCGCCCGGGACCCCGCAATCGCCCGCCATCTGGCCGAAAAACTGCACGCCCTGAACGACGACCGGCGCGCTACTGATGCCCGCGCGCTGGGGGAGATCGAAGCGCAGTTGGAGGCGTTGGCTAGCTCGGAACATGGCCTTCCGCATTGCATCGTGCTGGACGATCTCCCTAACTCGCCATGGCACCGCGGCGTGATTGGCATTCTGGCCTCCCGCGTGGTCGACCGCACCGGTCACCCGGCGCTGGTGCTCACCCATGAGGGCGGCGAAGCGCACGGATCAGGCCGCTCCGTGGCCGGATTTCACCTGCTTGACGCCCTCACTGCGGCCCACGCCGCTACGGCAGATCCCCTGTTCTTGCGCTTCGGCGGACACGCCCACGCAGCCGGCTTTGCCCTTCCCTCGGAGCGGGTGCCCGTGCTGCGGGAGCGCATGCAGGACCTCGCCGCCGTGCTGGCGGGCAGGTCGCAGCCCGATGGCCTGACCTGGGACGCGGAGATCTCGCTCGCCGACCTCGACGGGCGCTTCTTCGCGGCGTACGGGCGGCTGGCCCCCTTCGGCAACGGCAACCCTGAGCCCTTGTTTCTGGCCCGAGGTCTGCGACTCTGCGCTCCGGTCCGCGTACTCAAGGACCGTCACCTCGCCCTTCAGCTAAGCGGAGAAGGCAGCCGCCCCTGGCGGGCCACCGCCTGGACGCGCCGCATCAACTGGGTCGAGCGCGCCCGGGCCGAGGACTGGACCGAGGGGACGCGGCTGGACGTGGTTCTCCGTCTCCGGCGCAACTGGCATCCGGAGTTTGGCGGCTGGGAGCTCGAGATCGAACAGGCACGCCTGAAGACAACCTGAAGGTCCTGCAATTGCAACATTTCTGAAGCTCGGGCGATGCTCGCGTGTCTTATATACTGCAGATTCGCGTATGGCCGAAACTTCAAGCAATCGCAGCCGCGTCTGGATCACGCTGATTGTTCTCCTGATCGCAGCCGGATTGCTCTACTACCTGTTGCCGGTCTCACGGGACCGGGTCGTGGTCCGGACGGCCAGGGTCGACCGTCAACCGCTGATCACGACCTTGACGGCAAACGGCCGCGTGGAGCCCCTTATCGACTTCCAGGCGCACGCGCCCATGGCCAGCGTCATCGACGCGCTGCCGGTGAAGCTGGGCGAGCAGGTCAGCCGTGGCCAAGAGCTTGTTCGGCTGGACACCAGCGACGCCCAAACGAAGATCGCGTCCGCGCAGGCGACCCTCACCGGAGCCTTGGACACTCTGAGCAACATGCAGTCCGGTGGAACCCACGACGAACTGCTCTCGGAGCGCGCGGATCTGACCAATGCTCAGGCCCAGGAACAAGAGGCGGCCCGGTCGCTGAGTGCTCTGCAGGCGTTGCAGGCTAGGGGTGCGGCCTCGGCGAACGAGGTGGTAGCGGCGCAAGGAAAACTCGCCGACGCGCAAGCCCGGGTAGCGCAACTTCAGACCCGGCTCCGTGGCCGGTACAGTAGCAAGGACCTGGCTTCCCAGCAAGCCCAGGTTGCCCAGGCGCGCACCGCGCTGGAGGCTGCCCGCAGCGGCTACTCCGGCCTGGATGTCCACTCGCCCATCCGGGGCACGGTGTATGCGCTGCCCTACACCCGGTACGATTTTGTGCCTGCGGGCGATCCGCTGGTCAGCGTGGCGGACCTGCATCAACTGCAGGTGCGCGCCTACTTCGACGAGCCGGACATCGGCAAGCTCGCCGCCGGCCAACCTGTGGCCATCAACTGGCCCGCCCGTCCCAATCGCACCTGGCATGGTCACGTTACCCAGGTGCCGACCACCATCATCACCTACAACGGCACACGCAACGTTGGCGTGTGCATGATTAGCATCGACGACGCGGACGGGGAACTTTTGCCCAACATCAACGTCACTGTGCTTGTGACCACCTCGCAGCACCTCAACGCGCTCAGCGTGCCACGGGAGGCCCTCCATACCGAAGGCAACAAGAACTTCGTGTACCGCGTGGTGGACGACCGGATCGTCAAGACCCCGGTGGTCGTGCGCGAAGGAGATGTGAATCTCACACGCGTCGGCATCAGCGGCGGTCTGCAGCAGGGTGACGTTGTAGCGCTGGCCGCTACAACCGACGTCGACCTCAGCGACGGCATGCGCGTGAAAGTGCAATCCTGAGGAAGCGCTTGAAGATCCCCTCACCATTCCGCCTGCCGAAGTCACTGCCGCGTTGCGGCCGTCACCTCACGCGACTTGCCGGAGCCGCCCTTCTGCTTGCCTGCTTCGCCTCCGGCCTTGGGTCCTACGCGATTGCGTTCGCGGATCTGCACGCCTCGGAGCAGGATTTGCTGCAGGGCCGGGCGGACCAGGCCATTGCCGGGCTGCGCTCCGCGATCGGCCGCGATCCGGACAACGCCGCTGCCCATCTGCTGCTCTGCCGCACCTATCTTTCCGAGTTGCGCGGGGCCGAAGCTGCTGCCGAATGTCAGGCTGCCTTGCACGGCGGCCTGGCGCAGGACTCCGCCGCGCAGGACTGGGCTGGCCGTGCGTTTGGCATGCAGGCCGAACACGCCGGACCGATCGCCGGCCTGAAGCTCGCGGGTCGCGTCCGCAACGCGTTCCAGGTCGCCTACCGCCTGAACCCGCGCAACCCGGCCGCCGCCAATGATCTCGGTGAGTACTACATCAGCGCTCCCTTCATCGTGGGGGGCGGAGTAGACAAGGCTGCGGCCCTCGCCGACAGCCTGCAACCCAACCTGCCCGAAACCGCTCACCGGCTGCGAGCGCTGATCGCCGAAAAGCGCGGCGACGAGCCTGCCGCCGAGCGGGAGTTTCAGGCAGCTACCGAGGTCGCCCAGTCGCCCGGCGCCTACGTCGATCTGGCCTGCTTCTACGTGCGGCAGAAGCAGACTGACAAGGGCGTCGCTGCCGCGCGGCGGGCGGTCGCCGAAGATCGTGACTTCGATGCCAACGTCGTCGACGCCGCCAGCACCCTGAGCGACGTTCACCAGACCGCCCTTGCGGTCGAGGTCCTGCGTAAGTATCTGGCACGCGGCCACCAGAGCGACGGGGCGCCGGCCTTCCGGGTTCACACCCTCCTGGGGGAACTGCTGGCCAAAGAAGGCGACCCAACCACGGCACGCGCCGAGTTCCAGCAGGCCCTCGCGCTGGCTTCAGACTATGCCCCGGCGAAGAAGGGTCTGGAGGCCCTGTGATGCAGCGCCCGGCCATGCCTCGTCGTCGCACCTGCCTGCTGCTCTTCATCTTGGCCGGGGCGTCCGCGGCGCTGCCCGCAGCGGCACAGATCTCCCTGCCCACGGCTGTCAACCTGACCCTGAAAAACAATCCCAAGGTCAGGGTCGCCCAGGCCGAAGTCGCCCGGGCGCAGGCGGTGCTCGCCCAGAGCAAGGACGCTTTCGTACCGGCCGTCGCGGCCAACGGCGGTGTCGGCAAATCCACCGGCGCGCCGCTTGGACCACCGATCGTGTTCAGCATCTCCGCGCAGTCGCTGGTGTACAACAGCTCGCAGGCCGACTACATCCGCTCCGCGAAGGCCGGTGTACAGTCCGCACAGCTCGCCCTGGATGCCGCCCGCAGCGATGCCGTCGAAGACGCCACCAACACCTACATCGCCCTGGACAATGCGCTGCGGCGCAGACAGGTAGAGACCCAGGCGCTCGGTTTTGCGCATGGACTTGTCTCGGTGGCCGAGGAGCGCTTCAACGCCGGCGTCGACCCGCGGATCGAGTTCACGAAGGCGCGCCATACCGAAGCGCAAATTCGCCTGCAGCAATTGTTGGTGGAGGACGAGATCGCCGAACAGGCCGGACACCTGGCGCGGCTTACCGGTCTCGTTGCCCAGGGCTTGACCACCGATCATGCCTCCATCCCGGTCATGCAGCCGCCCTCACCCAGGAACCCCGCTGGGTCGGCGGACCCCCATGAGATGACCGGCATCTCGGCGGGCTTCCTCGCCGCGCGCGCCAAGGAGTACACGGCTCACGGAGAAAAGCACTACATGCTCCGCCCGCAGGTTGCGTTTTCGGCCAACTACAGCCGCATCTCCACAGCGTTCACCACCTACACCCAGTACTACCCCTACTTCGCCCACCCGGGAAACAGCTTCAACTCGCTCAACCTCGGCGTGGAGATCACCGTGCCCATCCTGGACATGGTGCATCGGGCCAAGTACCGCGAATCCCTTGCCGACGCCGCCCGTTCCCTGGCCGACGCGCAGTCCCTGCAGATGCTTTTCCTGGACAGCCGGGACAAGCTGCGGCGCAGCGCGTCCGAGTTGGCCGCCCGCGAAGAACTCGCATCGCTCGACCGGGAGCTCGCGCAGGATCAGCTTGACGCCGTGCTCCTCCGCCTGCAGGCCAACGCCGGCGCCATCCAGGGCGAACAGCTCACCCCCAAAGATGAGGAGAACGCCCGGCTCCAGGAACGCCTCCGCACCCTGGACATGCTCTCGGCGGACCTTCAGCTTCAACAGGCCGAGGTGACGTTGATGCGTCAGGAAGGCTCGTTGACCAACTGGCTTGCCGCCACGGTTCCTTCCGCGACGGCTGCCCCCGACGGGGCGTCTCCCGGCCCGGTCCCGCCGCTGCCGGCCACCATCGGCGTGCCGCCCGGCGGTGCCACCCCAGGCGGGACAGCACCGCCCGCCGTGCCCACCACCGGCATGCCTCCAG
>CAXUNH010000164.1:0-7364 GCA_964252405.1 uncultured Acidobacteriaceae bacterium
CGGTTAAACTGTCGGTCTCCAAAACCGAACTTCTCGGTTCGAATCCGAGCTCCCCTGCCAGATCTTCCCCGGTTGTTCGACCGGGATGTTGTACGAGTGTGAACGCCTCCTCCCCGCTTGGGGGAGGAGGGTTTTTGAGGAGCAACACGATGAGCAAGGCCGCTGTTGTGGAGACCACCTCTCCGAATGTCGGCCTGGAGCGCGCCACCTCCGGGCCGAAGCGACTGATCGAGTTTCTGAAGGATACGCGCCAGGAGATGCGGAAGGTCGTGACTCCTACCCGTGAGGAAGTGCGTACGAATACCATCATCGTTATCGCGACCGTGTTTTTGTTTGCGGCCTATTTTGCGGTGATTGACAACACGTTGGGCAGGCTGATTGACCGCGGTCTGCTGAAGCTCACCGGTCACTAAACAGCCTCCAGGCAGGACCGGAGCAAAGAGCACGAGATGCAGGCTATGGCAAACGACATCGATCAGAACGAGCAGGGGCTCGAGCCCACGAATGAGACAGAGGCGTTTGACGCCGGCACCGTTGCGGCTGGATTCGACCCGAATGAGGGCACGGTGGCCGCCGACGGGCTGACCGCCTCAGAGGGCGAACCGGCCGTCCCCGAAGTGCCGCAGAACAACTTTAAGTGGTACATCATCCACGCCTACTCCGGCTTTGAGCGCAAGGTGAAGGAGTCGTTAGAGAGCCGCGTGCGGGCCTACCATCTCGAGGATCGCGTAGGCCGCATCGAGATCCCGACCGAGCCGACGACCGAGCTGCGGAACGGCAAGAAGTACACCATCGCCCGTGTCTTCCTGCCCGGCTATGTCTTTGTAGAGATGCAGCTCGACAACGACCTTTGGCACGTGGTGAAGAACACGCCCCGCGTCACCGGCTTTTTGCAGACAGGCGATCAGCCCAATGCGCTCTCCGAGCAGGAAGTCAACGCGATGCTGAATCGCGCGGACGTCAGCAAGGAAAAGCCCAAGATGAAGTTGAAGTTCACCAAGGGCGAGCAAGTTCGGATCACGGAAGGCCCGTTTGCCAACTTCAACGGAGCGGTGGACGACATCAACGAAGACAAGCAGACCCTCAAGGTCATGGTTTCGATCTTCGGCCGTCCGACGCCCACCGAGGTTTCCTTCGCCAGCGTGGAGAAGGCAGAGGAGTAGCAATAAACCTGCAGATCTCTCCGCTACGCGGCTGCGCCGCTTCGGTCGAGATGACAGAGTTTTGGATTGTCGAAAGACAGTCGCCAGTTTCAGGAGTCGCAGCCCGGCCGCTTCACCGGACCTTCTAGCTCCTGCCGCAGTACAAATTCAGCGGTTTGCGCCTCAAGCGCCCGCAGCAAAAGAAGGATTCCTCATGGCACCGAAGAAGATCAACGGCTACGTTAAGCTCCAGGTGATGGCTGCCAAGGCCACCCCCGCTCCCCCAATCGGCCCCGCGCTCGGTCAGGCGCAGGTCAACATCATGGAGTTCTGCAAGCAGTTCAACGACCGCACCAAGGATCCCGGTCTCGCGGGCATGACCATCCCGGTCGTCATCACCGTGTACGCGGACCGCACCTTCACCTTCATCACCAAGACCCCGCCCGCGCCCGTGCTGCTGCTCAAGGCCGCTGGTGTGGCCAAGGGATCGGGTACGCCGAACAAGGACAAGGTCGGCAAGGTGACCGAAGCTCAGATCATGGACATCGCCAAGCAAAAGATGCCGGACATGAATGCGGCCTCGGTTGAGGCTGCGGCGAAGACTATTCGTGGCACGGCTCGGTCGATGGGCCTTGATGTTGTCGCCTAGTGTGATTGCTGATTTGTTGTCGACGGCGCGAAGCGGATTCGCGCCGTTTTTTCTTGGAGCATCACCGGGAACCGGAGCGAGAATCGAGCACCTTGACAGGTTCGCTCCCGGCGCCGGCCCGGAAGAGCGATCAGGCAAACAGAAGCTGCTGTCCTTTCCGTTCTCCCCCTGTGGATTGAGGAAGGGGCGACTTCCTGAACTGAGCGCCCACGTCCCGGGTGACAAGGGCGTCTGTGGACCGGGGCGAGAGACCGTGGCGTTCGCAGACCTTTCGGAGAACCTCCGCCATGCGCCGGCGATACGCTCCGTCCGCGAAGTCCTGTGTCGCGAAACGGCGATCGTAGTCGCCGGCGAGGTGGGGGAAGTGCTCGCGAACGAAGCTCATCCAGGTGGGACGCGAGCACGACTTCAGAAACAGGGAATGCGCGGCCAGGAAGCTGGCCTCGCTCCGGGCAGCGGCCTGGGCGACGCGATCAATCGCGGCGTCCGCATCGTTGATGCCGGGCAGCAAGGGAGAGCACAGGATGCCTGCAGTGATGCCTTCTGCCCGCAGCTTGCGCACGGCTTCAAAGCGCAGATCTGGGCGCGGAGCCCGGGGCTCGAGTTTGCGGGCCAGCACGGCATCCGTGGTGGTGATCGTCAGGTGAACGACAAGTGTGTTGCGCTCCGCAATGCGTCGGAGAAGATCGATGTCGCGCACGATCAGGTTGGATTTCGTGATGATGCCGAGGCGGTAGCCCGAGCGCCGGCTGAAGACCTCAAGCAAGCTGCGAGTAAGACCGGCCCGGCGTTCAATGGGCTGATAGGGGTCGGTGGCAGTGCCCAGCGCGATCTCCTGGCGAGGGTCGATGCGGCCGAGTTCCTGCTCCAGGAGCCACGCGGCGTTCTCCTTGAGGTAGATGTTGTGTTCGAAGGCCTTGGCCCAGGGCTGTTCGGGGGCTTCGTAACGGCCGGTGGGAACTTCGGCGACTCTCTCAGGCTGCAAAAACTCGTGGGTGTAGCGGGCGTAGCAGTATTTGCAGCCGAATTCGCAGCCGCGGTAGGGATTGATGGACCATTCCAGCGACAGATTGCGTTTGCTGACGGAACGATTCAGGATGGACCGAGCTCGCATGGCGCGAAACTCGATCAGGTGACCGTCCCCGGTGTGCGTCGCTTGCTGAGCCAGGCGCGCCATTCCCACGGGCTTGGTTTGCGAGGGAAACATAGGGAAGAGAGAGCTGGCCGCCGCCGCATCGACTTTCGCCATGTCTTCGCCTCCTGAGACCCTACTTTCGCCTCCGGCAGCGGGTTTGTCAAGCACCTTTCTTCGCCGTGTATGCTGTTCCGGTGAAGCACGGGATTCGCGGGATCTGGCTGGGGATCGCAGCCGCACTCATGACAGCCTGCCCGCTGTTGGCGTTTGTTCTCCGGTTTGGGGTGGCGGCGCCGCTGAGCCTCTTCCAGGCAGATGCGTTTTATTACCTCGACATCGCGCGCAACTCGGCGGGACGTCCGGGATTTTCGTTCGATGGAGTGCATCCGACTAACGGGTTCCACCCCGTGTGGCTCTGGATCCTGTCGTTTTGCCGATGGTGCGGCTGGCTTCATTTCGATCAGCCCGTGGTCGTTCTGACGCGCGTCTTCGTTCTGGATGTGGTTCTGCTGAGCCTCGCGGCGGGCCTGTTCACGCTCTTCTCGGTCCGCCAGGTCACGTTTCGACCGTTGACCCTGCTGGTTGCGTCGCCGGGACTGCTTTGGTTCGCCGTCGCCCCCATCACGCCGTGGTTGCTGTCGACATGGTCCTACGCGAATGGGATGGAAAGCGCCGTAAGCCTGCTTCTGATGGCGGGCGCACTGCTGTGTTGCCGCCCGGAGCGCGCTGGAGTGTGGAAGGATCTCGGCTTCGGAGTGCTGCTCGGCTGCGCGGTGCTGGCGCGCCTGGACGATGTTTTCTTTGCGGCGGCCCTGCTCGTCTGGGGCCTTTGGAGTCTGCGTCTTCCGGCAAGGCGGCTGCTGTTGTGGACGGCCCCGGTCGTTGCGCTGATTGGCGCCTATCTGGCGTACAACAAGCTGGCGGTTGGGGTGTATCTGCCGTTGAGCGGCGTGGCGAAAGCCAATTTCGCCGCGCTCGGGAACTTGCGCTGGACAGGAAAGCTGGTGGTGCCGATGCTGACGCGCAATCCCCCGGTTGTGCTCGGGCTCGCTCCCCCGGATTCCTTCGCCGTGGAGGCGTTTCGCGCATTTCAAACCGTAGTTCCGGCAGTCATCGCGTTCGCCGAGCTGCTGGGGACCGTGCGAAGCAGGGGACGGATGGGGATTGTGCAGGCGCTGTGCGCCGGCGTGCTACTCAAGGCTGCTTATAACTTCCTCTTCGTGAACGGAAACAATCAGGGCTTCTGGTACTACACGGTGTCGGTTTCGGTTGCGAACCTCGTTCTGGTGCTCTGGTTGGATCGGTTGCTGCGCCTGCTGCCGGCTGGATTGCTGCCGCGGGCACAATACTGGGTGCCGGGCTGGGGAGTTCTGGGCTTGTACTCCTTTTCGGCTTTGTACGGCGCCGTGTCCGCAGGAGCGCCACCCTGGTTGTATGACATGATCCGCCGTGGCCCGGAGCTCGCCGCGGCGATCCGGGCCGGCGGCGACGGATGCGTCACGGAGCTGAACGACGGGAGCGCCAGCTATGCGCTGAACCTGCCGGCACAGGCAGCGCTGGGACTGGCCCTGGATGCGGAGGCCTCGCGCGCGCTGGGGGAAGGCCGGGTGCTGCCCCTGTTTGTTCAGCGCGGATGCAGCCTGATGGTCACAGTCACGGGCTACACCGAGTCCGTGGAGGCGTACGTGCAGTCGCGTGCCTGGGAGCATGGAGGGAACCTGTTCCCACTGCATGCCCGAGAGTTTTTGGCCTACCGGCTGGTGCCCGCCGGGAAGCTGGATCACGGCGTCCTGACCCTGTTCCGAATCGAGGCTGTGGCTCAGGCAAGCGCTCCCGGGGCGTCCTCTGAGGTGCTTCGGTGAGAGCCTCTACAGGGCCAGTGGCTGACGCAACCCGGGATCTGCTGCAAGCCTTGCTGGATCATTTTTGGGAGGCCCGGCGGAAGCGGGTTCCACGGGAATCGAAGCTGTATCCGGGGGGATATCTGCTCAGCTATAGCGCGCTGATTCAGCGCGCCGGAGTTGCCGCCGAGGCGCGCAGGCTGGGCGGTCCGCTCTCCGAGATTGCGCGGCTCTGCGAGTTGAAGGGGTGGCCTCCTCTGGCGGCGCTGGTGGTCCGGCAGGATGTGGGTCAGCCTGGGGTGGGGTACTTTCGCCGCCCGGGCAGTCCAAAGGTCGATCTTGTCACCGACGAGCATCTCCGCGCATGGGAGGCGGACGCAAGGGCTTGCATGGCGTACGAAAGGATGCCGCGGCGAGCCCCAGCGCTGACCGTCCCCGCGGGCCGGGGCCGACGCACGGGTTGACTCCCCAGCACGCCGGCCCCATAATAAAAGGGCTGTCCCGGCTTCGGCCGCGGCACACGTCGAGACCACGCCCATGCGAAACAGCGCATGTCCTTCACCCAAGCCTGACGGCGGGTGAAAACCTCAGGGGTGGCAGACAAGGATACTCATGGCTCGTAAGATCTCGAAGAATTTAGCCAAGGCACGTGCGTTCGTTGAGCAGCGCCCCTATGCCATTGGCGAAGCAATCCCGTTGTTGCAGAAGGCCAAGTACGCGAAGTTCGATGAGACGGTCGATCTGACGCTGCGGCTTGGTGTGGACACCCGCCACGCGGACCAGATGGTGCGCGGGACCGTGGTTCTGCCCCATGGCCTGGGTGGCAAGAGCAAGGTGGTAGCGGTGATCGCCTCCGGCGACAAGCAGCGCGAGGCCGAGGCGGCCGGCGCGGAGTTTGTGGGCGGCGAGGAGTTGGTGGAGCGGATCCAGAAGGAAAACTGGACTGACTTCGACGCCCTGATTGCCACGCCGGACATGATGCGTTCCGTGGGTCGTCTGGGCAAAGTGCTTGGACCGCGTGGTTTGATGCCTAACCCGAAGACCGGGACGGTGACGACCGATGTGGCGGGTGCGATTCGCGAGATCAAGGCCGGTAAGGTGGAGTTCCGTGCGGACAAGACGGCGATGGTGCATGTGCCGGTGGGCAAACTCTCCTTTACGCCGGACAAGTTGGAGCAGAACGCCCTGACCGTGGTGAACGCGGTGATGAAGGCCAAGCCTTCGGCGGCAAAGGGCAAATACGTGAAGAAGATTGTTCTGTCGTCGACGATGGGCCCCGGCATTGAGCTCGTGGCGGATACCGCGGACGTCGCGACCAAGTAGTGCTAGCTGCTAGCTGTTAGCTTCTAGCTGCTAGCTTCTGGTAGACCAACGGCGCTGGGCGCCAACAGAGATTGAGCTAGCGGCGAAGAGCTAGCAGCTAAAGGCTGGTTTTATGGCATTGACCAAAGCACAGAAGCATATCAAGGTCGCGGCGCTCGCGGCCGATCTGGAGAAGAGCACGTCGGCAATCATTGGCACCTTCACGGGGCTGACCGCGTCGAAGGATTTCTCGCTGCGCAAGACGGTGCGCGAGGCGGGCGGGTCCTACCACGTTGTCAAGAACAAGCTAGCGGCGAAGAGCTCGCAGGGTACCAGGGTGGAAGCGGCGCTGCAGGGCCTCAAGGGCGTGAGTTCGGTGGCGTATACCTCGGGCGATCCGGTGGCGCTGGCCAAGGCGCTGTCGACCTGGGTGAAGGACAACGCGGAGTTCACCTTCAAGCTGGGCATCGTTGACGGCAAGGTCATCACCAAGGAGCAGATCGGCGAACTGGCGAACATGCCGGGCAAAGAAGAGCTGTTCGGCAAGCTGCTGTTCCTGATCAACGCTCCGGCAACCCGTTTGGCGACGGTGACGAACGCCGTAAGCCGGAACCTGGCAGTGGTGATTGACCAGGCGCGGGAGCAGGGCAAGCTGACCGGCAAGGCGGCAGCGGCACCTGCACCGGCAGCAGAAGCTCCGGCCCCTGCGGCTTCGCAGACTGGCACGGAAACACCGGCCTCCGCGGCGCATGCGGAAGAGGCGCCGACCCCAGCCGAGCAGATTGCCGCAAATCCGGCGTCTGAGGCGGATCCGGTGGCGGGGTCGGGGAGCCAGCCCAGCGGCGCGGCGCAGCCGGAGAACAGCACGGGATCGCAGGCCGGGGAAGCGGCTTCGACCGATCCGGTCGAGGGTTAACCCAAGTTTCGTCACATCTCTTTGCCGGGTGCGCAGTCTGAGCGCACCGGAAACCCGGTAAAGGATGGGACAACCTCCGGCGCGAGCTCGAGGGAAGAGCAACGGCAGTACAAATCTAGCGCAGATCCCCTTCGGGGCTGCAAAAGGGTACAGGGAGAAGATCATGGCAGACATTCAGCAGATTGAAGACGCGATCGTTGGGCTTACGCTGCTTGAGGCAGCGGAGCTGGTGAAGAAGCTTGAGGAGCGCCTCGGCGTCTCCGCAGCGGCGGCCACGGTGGCTGCCCCGGCCGCCGGCGGCGGCGCGGCCGCGCCGGTCGTCGAAGAGATGACCGAGTTCACGGTCATCCGAAAGGACGCGGGCGCCAACCAGATACAC
>CAXUNH010000165.1:0-7330 GCA_964252405.1 uncultured Acidobacteriaceae bacterium
GTCCCTCACCGACCCGCCGGACACCCTTCCGCCCCTCCCCGGCCCTGTCTACGTGGTCGCAAAGAGTGGCGGCAAAGAAATCGTCAGCAATCAACGAGCAGGGACCAGGGAGTAGAGATCACGGAACAGGGCAAGCTATCTCGTCCAGGATGACGTTTCGCCGCTAAGATAAGCGCGTACTCCCAGTCGTGCTAATCCCAAGTGCTTCGCCCCGGTCCCTGAGCCCTGGGCCCTGCTCCCTGGACCCCGTCCTATGCCCTGCGCTACCGATGAACTCCGCCACGTCCCGCTCTTCTCCCTGCTCGATGACGACGAGCTGAACGTCCTCGCCCAGCAGGTCGAGCTCCGCGATTTCGCCGCCAAACAACGGATCTACAAGTACGGCGACCCCTCCGCCAGTGCCTTCCTCGTAATCAGCGGCAGCGTCCGCGTCACCTCCGTCGACGCGGACGGTCAGGAGGTCCTCTTCTCCGAACCGAAACACGGCGACTTCTTCGGTTTCGCCTCCATGCTCGACAACGAGCCTCACCAGACCACCGCCATCGCGCTCGACAGAACCACTTGCATCCAGGTCGACCGCAACGACCTCACCCAGTTGCTCACCGCCAAACCCATGGCTGGCCTCGATCTCCTCACCGTCGTCGCCCGCGAGATCCACGCCACCCAGCAGCTGGTGCGCGGCCGTTCCGCCCGCAACCCCAACGAACTTATCGACGAACGCGAAACCTTCGGCGAGCGCATCGCCGACCGCGTTGCCTCGTTCGGCGGCTCCTGGACCTTCATCATCGCCTTCGCGCTTGCCCTGGCCATCTACGTCACCGTCCAGCAAACCCTGAAGGGTCGAGGCGCCTGGGATCCCTATCCCTACATCCTGCTCAATCTCTTCCTCTCCATGCTCGCCGCCATCCAGGCCCCGGTCATCATGATGAGCCAGAACCGCCAGGACTCCCGCGATCGCCTGCGCTCGGAGCTCGACTTCGAAGTCAACCGCCGCGCCGAAGCCGAAATCCAGTCCCTCTCGCGCAAGGTCAACTTCCTCCAGGAGAAGATCGACGATCTCGACGACCGCTTGCGCGTCTCCAACGACCCCCGCAACCCGAATGACCTTCAGGGTTGATCCCGGAGCCGCTGGCGCATCAGCCGCCGCGCCCGCGCCCGGACCGCCGCACTCCCGTCCTCCAGGGCGCGCACCAGCACCGTACGCACCCGCGGCGCCAGCGCAGGGTCGGCCGCGCTAACGTCCGCCAGGGCCTGCATGGCCGCCACCCGCTCAAACGCACTCGCGCTGCCCAGCGCTTCAAACAGCGCGTCCACAACCGAAGACCGCTGCCGCGCCGTCATCTCGGTCCGGCCCAGCACCAGCCAAAGATTCCATCGCGCTTCGGCGACCTCGCAGCCTAAAGCCGCCCTCAGCAAGGTGCCGGCAAACCCATGCAGCGCGTTCGCCTCGCTCTCCTGGACCTTCTTCAGCGCATTCGCCGCCCGCGCCACAACCACCGCTCGCTCGTCGAGGAGCGCGTCCACCAGCTCCCGCAAAACGTCCGGGTCCTTCGCTGCCCTTACGGCCAGCTCCGCGGCACACCCGAGACCGCGCTCCGGCCCCGCAGCCAGGCGCTCCCGCACAGAGCTGCGGCCCGGCCCGCTCACACCGGCTCCAGCACACCACGGCGCAGCCGGAACCGCTCGCCACGCCACACCACCACGTCGGACGCATAGCTCCACGCCCAGAACACCAGCCCAAACACATCGCGTACCGGCAGCAGAGCAATGTCCCGCAACACCTGCCCGTCGCGCAGGAAGCCCACACCCACATTCAGCGCCACCAACATCCGCACCAGAAGCGCGACGCTGAACAGGCTCAAACTCCACAGCGACAAGCCGCTCGCCAGCATCGTCGCGAAACTCCACGGCAGCACATACGTAAACAGCACCCCAAGGTACCCCGCCCGCCGCGAGTCCCGCGTCGACCGCGACCACCGCAGTTGGTGATCCACAAATCCGCGAAAGGTATACGCCGGCACACCCGTCGCCACGACCTCAGGCACCAACTCCACGCGATACCCCGCCCGAAACAGCCGCGCTCCCAACTCGTAATCGTCCGCAAGCTGGTCCACCAGAGCCTCGAAGCCCCCGATCGCCGCCAGGGCCCTCCTGGTCGTGGCCAGCGTCGACCCCAACCCGAAGCGAAGGCCGCCCTCCAGCGCCCGCGCCGCCAGCACGCCGGGGATGAAGTCCGTCGACACCCCCAACGCCTCCAGCCGCGACCACACCGTGCTCTCCGCCTGCCCGATGTACGGCACCGTGACCAGCCCCAACGGCTTCCCGTCAGCCGCGTTCCCCGCGCTCGCAAACGGCTCCATCACCCGGGCCAGGTAGTCCGGCGAGACCAGAATGTCCGAGTCATTCACCAGCACGTGCTCAAACTGGGCATGCGGCAACATCTGCGCCAGCGTCGAGATCTTCCCGTTTGTCCCCAGCCGCTCCGTGCATTCGATCACCCGGATCGGGACCTCGGGAAAGTCCACCCGCAGCCGCGCGACCGCTGCAACGGCAGGGTCGTCCAACGAGGCCACGCCAAAAAGAAGCTCAAACTTGCCCGGATAGCGCTGTTCGCAATGGCTCGCAAAGCCCGCATACTGCCGCGGATCGGCTCCCCGCAAAGGCTTCAGGAGGGAAACCCCGAGCGAAGCCTCCGCCGGTCGGGCCTTCGCTCCGGGCGCCGTGCTCCGGCGAAACCGGCGCAGCCCCCAAAGCGCCAGCAAACTGTAGCCCATGCCACACAAGGTCAGAATCGCTGTGGCCAGCGGCAGAACAAACGCAAACACCTTCACTCTGCCAGTCTAGACAAATCCCGAAGCAGGAGCCCCGCCCTCAATCGCGCAAAGCCGCAATCCCGGTCCAGTCGACCAGGGCCGCCGATCCTTCCAACGTCACAACCGTCTCACGACATAGCTGCAAATCGCCGGACTCATAGCGGTAGAAGATCTCAGCCCTGGGATCGATTACGAAGGTATTCAGAATGCCCATCGCAGCGTAGTCGGCCAGCTTGTGCAACATACGCGTAAGGGAATCCTCTGGGGACAAAACTTCGAACACCGCCAGCGGCGGATGCGTCAGGATCTATTCCACCGGGCGATCGCGCTCGAACACCACAAGGTCCGGCACACGGTACCGTGTCGGGCTCACTTGAACTCTCAATGCGGAGCGCACCCGGACGCTCCACTCTTGTGCGTGCTGATCAAACACTTCTGAATGGCATACTGCCATGTCGCGTGGTCGTACTCTCCCATCGGTCGAAGCTCCACCGCTCCATCGACAAACTCTGCATCGGGCTCATAGGAGGTGCAGATACAGCTCCAGCGGTACGGGCGCCAGGGTTGCCATAGGAACTCTCCTCCCACGGGATACTCGCACCGGGGTGACGGCGACCACGCCCGACCCTCCATGGCAGCAGCGCGACTCTCCCCTACTCGTAGCGCAGGGCGTCGATCGGGTCCAGCGTGGCCGCTTTCCAGGCCGGGTAGATCCCAAACACCAACCCGATCGCGCACGAGCACAGCAGCGCAGTCATCACCCACACCGGGCTCACCTGCGAACTGATCACAAACTTGATCCCAAACGCCACAATCGATCCCAGAAAGACGCCGATCACCCCGCCCAGCGCACACAGCACCACCGCTTCAATCGTGAACTGCGTCATGATCACGCTCTTGGTGGCGCCAATCGCCTTCCGTACGCCGATCTCCCGGGTTCGTTCCGTCACGCTCACCAGCATGATGTTCATCACACCCACGCCGCCCACCATCAGGCCTACGGCACTGATGCCCAGCATCAGGGCGGCGAGGCCACCGGTGATCTGCCCCCAAAGCTTCGTGAGCGAATCTGCCCCGGAGACCACGAAGTTGTCCTCTGCGGCGTTCGGGACCTTGCGCCGCCGCCGCAGCAGCTCGCGAATCTCGTCCTCCACAAGGGGCCGGTTCTTCTGGTCGTCATACTTGAGGCTGATCCAGTAGTCCAGCACCTCCGGATGCAGCTTCTTGAAGGTGGTCACCGGCATGTTCACCAGGTTGTCCTGAGGGTTCTTGCCGCTGCCGAACGCCCGCTTCTGCGGCTCCATCACCCCAATCACGGTAAACGTGTGACCCTCGATCTGGATATCCTTGCCGAGCGGGTCCTCACCCCCAAACAGCGTCTCGGCCGTGTCACTCCCCAACAACGTCACGTCTGCCGCCCGCTCCTGGTCCATCTCGGAGATGAATCGGCCCGCCGCAATCTTCTGGTCGTACACAATGGCGTTCTGGGCAACGTCGCCGGCCACGATCAGGTTCTCCGCCTTGCGCTGCCCATACTTCGCCGTTCCCTTGCTCGACCCGAAGGCCGTCGGGTTCTGGTACCGCAAACTCCCGCCCGCCGCCACGACGTGCGGCAAATGGCTGATCGCGTCCGCATCCTCCTGGGTCAGGTACTTGCGCGAAAGCTGCTCCGCCGTGGGCCGCTGGGCAAACGGCAACCGGGTGACCCACAGGATGTTCGTCCCGAAGGAGGACACCAGGTCCGAAACCTTGCTGTTCAGCCCGTTGATCACCGACGAGATGATGATCACCGTCATCACCCCGATCACAATCCCCAGGATGGTCAGCCCGGACCGCAGTTTGTTCGACCGCAGCGTGTCCAGCGCCATCCCCACCGCTTCCCGTTGCTGTGTCACCGCGATCGAAGCCATCTAGAACTCACTCCTGAGCGCAACAATCGGGTCCAGTTCTGCCGCTTTCCGTGCCGGGTACACCCCAAAGAACACGCCCACCGAGGTCGCCACCAGCAACCCTGCGAAGATGCTCCACACCGCCAGGCTCGACGGGAATCCCAGCAGCACGGTGACCCCCTGCGCCGCGCCCACGCCGAAGATCACCCCGATGACGCCCCCGACCAGCGACATCATGGCGCTCTCCATCAGGAACTGCAGCAAGACATCGGACCGGCTCGCTCCCAGGGCCTTCCGTACGCCGATCTCCCGGGTCCGCTCCGTCACGCTGACAAGCATGATGTTCATGATCACAATGCCGCCCACCACCAGCGAGATCGCTGCAATGCCGACGGCCACGGCTTCAAAGGAACTCGATAACTGCTTCCACAGCGACATCAGGCTGTCGCTCGACTCGATCGTGAAGCTGTCCTCCTCACCTGGCCGGTCATGGCGAAGACTGCGCATGATCACGCGGACCTCGTCGGTGGCGCGCTCCATCTGCGCTCCTACACCGGCCTTAATGGCAATGCTCACCGTCTTGGTCGTGCCATACGTCTTCTGGTACGCCGGCAACGGGATGACCACGTAGTCGTCCTGGCTCTGCCCCAGGGTCGTCCCCTGCTTCTCGCCCATGCCGATCACGGTATAGGGCACGCCATCCACCCGGATCTCCTTGCCCATCGGGTCCGCGCCCTGGAAGAGGTTGTCCTCAATGTCCGCGCCAATGATCGCGGCATGCGCCGCATGCTCCTCCTCGGAGTGCGTAAACGACCGGCCTTCGACGATGTTCAGGTTGCTCATCTCCGGCATCAGCGCCGTATAGCCCCGAATCTGCGATCCCGTACTGTTCTGCCGTCCCACGACAACCTTGCCCGTCGTCCCTGAATCCGCGCCGACCTCCTGACAGCTCCGGCAACCCTCCTGGATGGCCCGGTACTCTTCCAGCGTCAACACCTTGCGCTTGTTGTACTTCAGGTACTCCTCATAACTCGTGATCACGCTCGGCATCTGCTGCACGGAGAACACATCCGCCCCAAACGTGTTGATCTTCGTCGCCACATAGCGGTTCGCGCCGTTCACCAGCGTCACCACGGCGATCACGCTGGCCACACCGATCACAACGCCCAACAGCGTCAGCACCGTGCGCAGCTTGTTCGCCCACAATGAGGCTACGGCCATCCGGAATGCGTCGCGTCGATCCATCGAGAGGTAGGGTCCAGTCTACGCGCCCGCACGGGCAGGCACCGTTCGAAATACGCGGATGGCACACCACAGGTTCCCAAAACGGGAAAGAGCGAACCCCAAAGCCCATCGCGGGAATACGGCGCAAAACGGAAGCACCCTTTTCGTCCCGGCAAAGCACCCCTACCGCCGCACACCCCACACTGCATCCAACTCTCTACACACCTCCGGAGACCCCGCACGCTTGCCTCAGGCCTATCTAAACCGCATCGCCACCGCCGTCCCCGACCACGACGTCCACCAGGCCTTCGTCGCCTTCGCTGATAACCTCCTCGCCGGCGCCCCCGACCCCCGCACCCGCGCGCTCTTCAACCGCATGGCCTCCCGCTCCGGCATCGGGCACCGCTTCTCCGTGCTCACGCCCAACGACACCGCCACCGAGTTCCACATCAACGCCTACGACTTCTACCGCACCGGCGACTTCCCCCACACCGCCCGCCGCATGACCGTGTACGAGCAGTTCGCGCCCGTCCTCATGCGCCGCGCCCTCGATCGCCTCGTCCTCAGCCCGGCCGAACGCGCCGGCATCACCCACGTCCTCATCACCACCTGCACCGGCCTCTACGCCCCCGGCCTGGACTTCGAGGCCGTCGAACACCTCGGCCTCCGCCCCGACGCGGAACGCACCGTCATCGGCTTCATGGGCTGCTACGCCGCCATTAACGGCCTCAAAACCGCCCGCCACATCCTCCGCTCCGAGCCCACCGCCCGCGTCCTCATGGTCAATCTCGAGCTCTGCACCCTCCACCTCCAGGAGACCACCGACCTCGAACAGGTCCTCAGCTTCCTCGTCTTCGCCGATGGCTGCGCCGCCAGCCTGCTCTCCACCGACCCCACCGGGTTCGCCCTCGACAGCTTCCGCGCCGTCCTCATCCCCGAAACCCGCAACCTCATCACCTGGAAGATCGGCGGCATCGGCTTTGACATGCTCCTCTCCGGCCAGGTCCCCGCTGCCATCGGCCGCGCCCTCGAACAAACCGGCCCCGAGGTCCTCGGCGACCTCCACAGAAACCACATCGACCTCTGGGCCGTCCACCCCGGCGGCAAGTCCGTCCTCGACGCCGTCGAGCGCGGCCTCGCTCTCCCGCCGGACGCCTTGCGCTGCTCCCGCGAGGTCCTCGAGCGCTACGGCAACATGAGCAGCGCCACCGTCATGTTCGTCCTCGAACGCCTCCTCGCTGAAGCCCAACCCGGCCAGGGAGGCTGCGCCATGGCCTTCGGCCCCGGCCTCACCGCCGAAACCATGCTCTTCCACGCGGCCTAAACCCATCCGCGCCACCTGCAAACGGACCCATCCGCGCCACCTGCAAACGGACCCATCCGCGCCACCTGCAAACGGACCCA
>CAXUNH010000166.1:0-7320 GCA_964252405.1 uncultured Acidobacteriaceae bacterium
GCACCATACAGTGGGCGGGGACTCCTCTGCTAGGCTCGGCGGGGAGGAAGGGCGATGCCGATTGGGGTGTTGACGCTGGAGTTGGGGATCGAGCACGCGCAGTCGATCAAGGACCGTCGGCAGGCGGTCCGGTCGCTCAAGGACCGGCTGCGGCATGGCTTCAATGTGTCGGTTGCCGAGCTGGATGAGGCGATGGTGTGGAACCGGGCCACCCTGGGGGTAGCGGCCATCTCGTCCTCGGCGGCGTACCTGGCCGGGCAGTTGCGCGAGGTGGAGGCGGCGGCGCGGCGGCTGTGCAATGGGCTCGGGTGCGAGATCCTGGACAGCTTCGTCGAGACGGACGTGGTTCTGCCGGAGGGGTAGCCCCCCCCCCCGTACTTTTCGCTCAAAGTCTTCGCAGCAGGGACTTTAGGTCGGGACTTCAGCCTTCCACGCCAGCCTGCGCCGCCGGATGCCGGAGAACTCCATCCCCGTCTATCCAGTGTATCAAGCCGGGGCGAAAAAGACGCAGCGTGGAAGCGCAAACAGAGCCGTGGGAATGCCCTGCAAGGGACGGGACGCGACGCTTCGGCGAAGGGCATCTTCGGTCACCCATGAGCCGCTCGTTCGTTCGACCTTCCGTGACCACGGAACGCCCTTACCAAAGATTTGCTCGCGACACGCGGTTCAGCGATTACGCTGGCGACACTTACCCGTCGGGCCTAACTGAATCCCTACTCTCAAGGAGACGTTCCATGTTTTCACGCAACACGATGTTTGGCACTGCATTGCTTTTCGCTGCCCTTGCTGCACACGCGAGCCCCATCTCCGGCAGCTACGCTGTCACCGTTCACGAAGGTCTGACCCACGGGTCTGGCTTTGACACCGCGAACGGCAATCCGTTTTCGGGTTCGAATACAGCGAGCGCCACTTTTACGTACACCGGCCCCATCAACTTCGACAACACGGCTGCGCAGAACAGTGGCGCGAGCGGTGACCTGAACAGCACGTTCGGCTTCACGTCTGCAAACGTCGGCGGGTACTCCGGGTCCGGTACTGTGGTCAACGGAACCACGGTGGCGAACTTCAACACCGAGGCCGCGTTTCTCGCCTCGAGCGGCAGCGCGAGCAGCTACGCTTACGGTTCCTATTACACCTTCGATCTTGGCGTTCTTTCTGCGGGAACCATTCTGACCGTCACGCATGATGACGGCATCAGCCTGTTCCAGGGCAGCACCCGGATCGGCTCGTCCGTCTCGGGTCCCACCTCGCAGGTGACGGACGTGATCGATCTGACGTCCTCGGGTGACACGGTCCTCCGTTATGCGCGGGAGAATGGTACGCCGTCCGTGCTGGAGGTCAGCGCCACCTCTGTCACGCCCGAGCCCTCCAGCATTGCCCTGCTGGGGACCGGCCTGCTGGGTGTGGCCGGCACCCTCCGCAAGCGGATGGCGTAGCGCAGGATGTGACGCGCGAGACAAGGAGCCTCGGCAAGAGCCGGGGCTTCCGCTTTTTTGACCGGACGGGGATCCTGCACTGGCGGCAGTGGCTGGCCTGCGGGCGTGGGCCGCGATGGTAGACTAAGGCGTTAGGACGATGCACGAACAAAGAGCCCGCCAACATCATCGCGACCGCGTCGCCAGTACCTTCCAGGAGGAGATCACCGCCATGCTGGAAGGCGAGTTAACCGACCCCCGCATTGCACCTTCCTATGTGACCGAGGTGATCCTGGCCCCAGGGGGGAAGAGTTGCCGTGTGCTGATTGCGGTGCATGGGGATGAAACCGCCGAGGCCGATACGCTTGAAGGTCTGACGGCGGCCCGGGCGTACATCCGGACACAGATTCGGGACCGCATGGGCGTGCGGCATGTGCCGGAGTTGAGTTTCGCGATCGATCGCTCGGAGAAGATCGGGGCGCGGATGTCGGAGTTGTTGGGCCGGATTGACAAACAGCGCGCGAAGTTGGAGCGCAAGGGCCAAACTTCGCCGGGAGCCGTACGTTAGGTAAGAATGGCCACTTTTCCGCACACATCCGTCCAGCCCATCGTTCTGCAAAATCGCACGGAGGCCTTCCGTACGCTGCTTCCCTTGCTGCGCGAGCACGACAGCTTTCTTGTGACCTCCCATGCGCGGCCAGACGGTGACGCCGTAGGGTCCGCGTTGGGCGCCATGCACCTTTTGGAGAGTATGGGCAAGCAGGTGACGGTCGCCTTTGCCGACCCGATTCCCCGCCCCTTTGCGGCCCTTGCTGGAGCGGAACGTATTGTGCACGAGCAGCCCGCGGCCCGGGCTGACGTGGCGCTGGTGCTGGAGTGCGATTCGATCGAACGCACCGGCTTTGCGTCCCTTGCGGGCGCGCTGGTGGTAAACATCGACCATCACCACAGCGGCACCAACTTCGCCGCGGTGAACTGGATTGACCCGCACGCCCCTGCCGTGGGAGCGATGATCTACGACCTGGCCGTGGCCTCGGGTGCGGCGCTTACCCCCGCGCTGGCGTGCTGCCTGTATGCCGCCGTTCTGACGGATACGGTGGGCTTCACGCTGCCGACGACCACGGCGGAGACCTTCGATCTGGAACGCCACTAGCTCGAATTGGGAGCAGATGCCGCCGCCATCTCCGATGCGGTCTATTTTTCCCAGCGGGAGAGCAAGTTGCGGCTGCTGGGCGCGGCCCTTCGCGGTCTGCACATCCGTGGTCCAGTCGCCTGGAGCGCCGTGACACGGGCCGATATGGACGAGACGGGCGCGGGCACCGAGGATACCGAGGGAATTGTGCAACACCTCATTGCCGTCGAGGGCGTCCGCGCCGCTGCCCTCCTTCGCGAGCTTCCGGACGGGCTACATCTGCGCGCCAGCCTGCGCAGCAAAGGTCCGGTCAACGTGGCGCAGGTGGCCGAAGATTTTGGGGGCGGCGGGCACCGCAACGCCAGCGGATGCACCCTGGACGGCCCCCTGGAAGAGGCTGCGCGTCAGGTGGAGAACGCGCTCCAGACAGCCTGCTCCCGTGCTCCGGGGGTCTGAACGCGTCTGGTAGGCTGGCCTGGCCTTACCCGGAGGAGTTTGTGCTTCCGGGGAACCGCCGAGAGAGAAACCTGTTTGGAAGGCAAACCGATTTGACTGTGATCTCCTCAGCACAACCCGTCACCCGGCCGGTTCCCCGGACGAGGCGTCTGCCCCTCTGGGTGTGGGAGCTGCGCCGTACGCGTACGGTGTGCGGGGTGCTGGAGTTTGCGGTGCTGATCGCCGTGACGGCCTACTTCATGCTTTTTGGGCTGGTGCCCTACTTCGGCGGCGACAGGCTGGGGCTGGTGGGTGCGGACGAGCCGCGCTACGCGCAGATCGCACGCGAGATGCTGGCGGCGCACTCGGAAGACTGCCACGAGGTAAACGCCCGCATCATGCCGCATAGCCTGCGGCCGCGGGCCATCCATGCCAGCTATGAGTGCCTGGTAGGTGGGACGGTGACGCCGATTCTGTACGGCAAACCGTGGCTGGAGAAGCCCGCGTTGTACTACTGGCGAGCCATGGGCTTCTTCAAGGAGTTCGGTGTTTCAGACTGGTCGGCGCGGCTCCCCTCGGCGACCGGCGCCGGCTTTCTGGTGATCCTGGCGTTCCTGCACCTGCGACGCTTCCGGCCGGGCGGGCATCTGGACGCGGCCCTGATCATGGCGTCCTCCGTGGCTATCGTCGGGTTTGCGCGGGGGGCCTCGACGGATATGCAGCTGGCCGCGCCGTTCTGCGTGGGCATGCTGGGCTGGTATGCGTGGTACGAGACCGGCAAGAAGTTCTGGCTGTTCGATCTGTACTTCTTCGGGGCGTTCGCCACGCTGGCCAAGGGGCCCGTGGCGCCCTTTATGGCGCTGGCGATCATTGTCGCCTTCCTGGCGCTGCGGAAGGAGCTCTCCGCCCTGCGCCGGACGATCTGGATTCCCGGCGTGATCCTGTACCTCATGATGGTGCTGCCCTGGTATATCGCGGTGCAGCGGCGCAACCCGCAATTTTTCCGTGAGTTCTTTCTCCAGCACAACCTGGAGCGGTACACCACCAACATCTACCAGCATCATCAACCGTTTTATTTCTACGGTCTGGTGCTGATTCTCGGCATGATGCCCTGGACGGCCGTGGCCTTCAGGGCGATGTGGGATGCGGTGGAGACGTCGGTTGCGGAGTGGAAGGTTCGGCGCCATCCGCAACGGTATGTCGGGCATGTGCGGGCCGGCGATGCGTTCCCTGAGTTCCTGGTGCTGTGGGCGGCGTTTCCGATCGTGTTCTTTTCGTTTTCGGGGTCCAAGCTGCCGGGGTACATTCTGCCTTCGATCCCGCCGCTGGCAGTTCTGACCGGCGACTACCTGTTCCGGATGCGCCGGCGCGGTCTGCCCAACGGGCTTCTGGTCACGCATGCGATGCTTACCGGATTTCTGACCTTCGTTTTCCTGCTCTGCCCGCAGTACATGGTGTACGCCAAGCTGGTGCCCGCGCCGTCAACGTTTGCCTGGGCCGCGGCTCTGGGAGCGCTCTCGGCCGCAGCCGTGCTGCTGGTGGTGCGCTGGTTTGGGGTGCAGCGGTTACGCGCGATCACCCTGGTGCCCATGGCGGGCTGCCTCTTCTTCCTGCTGGGGATCAACGGCAAGCTGCTGGATCTGAATTACTCAGCCCGGCCGCTGGCGCGGGAGATTGCCCTGACAGCGCCGGAGGTGCGCGACGTTGCCATGCTGGACGTGCGGCGCGACCTGCGCTACGGGGTTGCTTTTTATCGCAACCAGGCGATCGCGCAGTACCGGACCGACGGGGTGCCGGAAGAGGAGCATCTGCTGGTGGTGCCGACCCATGAGGTGCCGGATCTGGCCCGGTGGCTTCCGGGACGGATGTACCAGCCGCTGTTCTCTTACCCGACGCAGGGCTTGTCGGTATACAAGGTACTGCCGCGTACGGCAGAATAGGCAGCCTACTCCGTCTGAGACGACCGGCGCTCTCGAGCATCTCAGACTGCACTGCATGCTTGCGACATCCTCACAACTCGAGGTTCTGGACCTGCGGCACTTCTCCGCGGAGGCACTGCGGCCGTTGTTGGAGGAGGAAGCGTCCAAGTGGGAGCGCCGGTTGCTGTGGGACTACTCCCGATCCATTGAACTGCTGCTGGAATATGTCAACAGCCGGTCGCTGACGGGCTATGTGGCCCTGAAGGGGGGGCGCGTGGCCGGCTATGCCTTTGGCGTGTGTGAGGCGGCCAAGGCCGTGATGGGCGACGTGTACGCCTTTGGCGAAGGCGAGCGCGAGGCGAACCCGGTGTGCGAGGTGCTGCTCGATCACCTGATCGAGACCTTGCAGGCAACGCCGGGCATTGGGCGGGTGGAGTCGCAGCTGTTGCTGTTTCCGGACCGCGCCCTGCGCAGCCCGTTCCAGGCGGCCGGCTTTCGGTCGTTTCCGCGCTGCTTCATGATGTGCGAGCCAGGGTCGGCCCGTGCGCTGGCCGGCGGGGAGGAATCCCTTCCGACCGGTTTTGCGATTGAACGATGGCAGCCGGAAGCCTATCTGCCGGCGGCTGCGCTGATCCAGCAGGCCTACCTGGGACACACGGATAGCGAAATCAACGATCAGTACCGGAGCCTGACCGGCGCGCAACGGTTTCTGCACAATATTGTGCACTTTCCGGGGTGCGGGGTCTTCGATCCGGGCAACAGTTGGGTGCTGCGGGCGACCGGGACCGGGGAGATGGAGGGCATGGTGTTGTGTTCACGGGTGCGAGGGGACGCTGCCCATGTGACGCAGCTTTGTGTGCGAAACTCGCTGCGCGGACACGGCCTGGGAGCGGCGCTGCTGCGGCATTGTCTGCTCGGGATAGCCCGGGGCGGTCTGCGGACCGTCTCGCTTACCGTGACCGAAAGCAACCGGCAGGCCATGGCGCTGTACGAGCGCTACGGATTTCGGAGGCTGGAGCGCTTCGAGGCGTGGGTGTGGGACAAACGCGGGTGATGGCGACTCCTAGCGTGGGCCGCGTACACTAGGGCAGGCGCCCGCAACATTCTTCCCGGAGACGGGTTCGATCCAGTACAGCAGCCCCGCGGGTTTCTGCGCCTTCCTCCCTGCCTCGTTCCCAGAGGCATACGCTTCTTCCGCCGTTCGCCCATCCGTTCTGAAGGGTTGCCAACATTCGAATCAAGCGCCGAGCAAACCTTTCCACGGGTCTCCTTCTGTCCTGTCTTTGCCTAGCCACTGGCCCTTGCCTGTGCGGGCTGGCGCAGGCGCCGGTCTGCCCCGACGGTCCTTCTCATATCGTTATGGAAAGCGGATCGTACAGCGCAGAACCTGGCGTGACCTTCACCCTCCATCACTTTGCCGCCACACTGGTTCCCTTAGGGAAAACGGCTCCGGGCTGCCTGCAGAAGAGGACGGATGTTGCGCACGCCACGATCTTTGTGAGCAACGACAGCCTGACCCAGGTCTTCGCGAAGAAGCTGAGCGCGTCGGACAGCAAGATTCGCAACTTCAAGGTCGAGCATGGGATGGGTACGGTGACCTTGACCGGCGAGATCGTGAAGGTTGTACCGATCAAGTTCTCCATCCAGGGCCCGGTCTCCACCGACGGCACCCGCCTGATGATGCAGGCGAGCAAGATCGATGCCGATGGGATTCCGATCAAGATGCTGCTGGGGATGGTCGGGGAGCACCTCAGTTCGGTGCTGGGGCTGAAGGGCGTGGACGGGGTGGCCGTGGAGGGGAATACGATGTCGTTTCTGCCGGAAAAGATTGCTCATCTCCGCGGCTATATCGAGTCCGCCGAGGCGAGCCCGGCAGGGCTGACGCTGCACTATGGCCGCAAGCCGGGAACGCACGGGCGGACGGTGGCGCGGGTGGCCAGGCCGGGAGCTTCGCCGGGCTAGCCTCTACTCGACGTGGTAGTTCGGGGCTTCGCGGGTGATGACGACGTCGTGGACGTGGGACTCGCGGAGGCCGGCGCCGGAGATGCGGATGAAGCGGGCGTTTTTCTGGAGGTCGGCGACCGTTTCGCAGCCGAGATAGCCCATGCCGGAGCGGAGACCGCCGACGAGCTGGAAGACCATGGACTGGAGCGGACCGCGGTGGGGCACGCGGCCTTCGATGCCTTCGGGGACGAACTTGGCGAGGCGGTTGCTGTTGCCGTTTTCGGGCTTGGTGAGGTCGACGCGGTCATTGAAGTCGCCGGTGAGGTCGTCCTTGCTCTGGAAGTAGCGTTCGCCGCTGCCCTGGGCCATGGCGCTGAGCGAGCCCATGCCGCGGTAGGCTTTGAAGCTGCGGCCCTGGTAGAGGATGGTTTCGCCGGGCGACTCGTCGACGCCGGCGAAGAGCGAGCCCATCATG
>CAXUNH010000167.1:0-7281 GCA_964252405.1 uncultured Acidobacteriaceae bacterium
GCTCCCATCTCGCTCATCCAATCCGTGGTGCCGGGAAAGCAGGCAAAGCTTCACACACATCCTGCCCACACCGTCTGCCGTGAGAAGCTATACAGGTCGGCTCCGGGCAGATCAGCAATATCGCAACTCAAGCCAGCGGAGAACGAGGGTTTATGTGCGGGATCGTCGGCGTCTTCGGACACCATCCGGTCAGCGGGATCATCTATGACTCCCTTTCGATGCTTCAGCATCGAGGCCAGGACGCAGCAGGCATCGCCACCTGCTATCAGGACCGTTTCTATCTCCACAAAGAGAATGGCTTAGTCACCAACGTCTTCAACGGCACCAACATGGCCCGCCTGCTCGGCACCATGGGCATCGGGCACGTGCGCTACCCCACCGCAGGCTGCGCGTCCGTAGCGGAAGCCCAGCCCTTCTACGTCAACTCCCCGTACGGCATCGTCTTCGCGCACAACGGCAATCTGACCAACGTGCAGGAGATCGTCGAGGGCGTCTACCAGAACGACCGTCGTCATCTGAACACCACCTCGGACAGCGAAGTCATGCTCAATGTCTTCGCCCACGCCCTCGCCCGCCGCGGCGTCGTCACCCCGAAACCCGCAGACATCTTCGCCGCCGTGGAAGAAGTCCACGAGCGCTGTAAGGGCGGCTACGCCGTCGTCGCCATGATCGCCGGCATCGGCATGCTGGCGTTTCGCGATCCCCATGGCATCCGCCCGCTCGTCTTCGGCAGCCGCACGGTCGAGGGCAAGGGGAAGACCAGACTCAAGGACTACATCATCGCCAGCGAAAGCGTCGCGCTCGGCGTCAACGACTTCCATCTCGACCGCGACATCCAGGCCGGCGAAGCCATCTTCATCGACATCAAAGGCAAGCTGCACCACAAGAAATCCAAGCTCGCCCAGCCCGTGGCGCCCTGCCTCTTCGAGTACGTCTACCTTGCGCGCCCAGACTCCATCATGGACGGCATCTCCGTCTACCAGGCCCGCACCAACATGGGCATCAAGCTCGCCGAAAAGATCAAGCGCGAGTGGAAGAACGTCCCCATCGATGTCGTGATCCCCATCCCGGAAACCAGTCGCACGGCCGCGCTCGAGATCGCACAACGCCTCAACAAGCCCTACCGCGAGGGCTTCATGAAAAATCGCTACATCGGCCGCACCTTCATCATGCCCGGCCAGGCACAGCGCAAGCAGAGCATTCGCCGCAAGCTAAGCCCCATCCCGCAGGAGTTCAAGGACCGCAACATCCTGCTCGTCGACGACTCCATCGTCCGCGGCAACACCATCCGCGAGATCATCAGCATGGCCCGCGAACTCGGCGCCAAAAAAGTCTACGTCGCCTCCACCGCGCCGCCCGTCCGCTACCCCAACGTGTACGGCATCGACATGCCCGCCAAATCCGAACTCATCGCCTCCGGCCGCACCGTTCCCGAGCTGGCCCAGGAGATCGGCGCCGACTGCGTCATCTTCCAGGATCTCGCCGACCTCGAAGCCAGCGTCCGGGAACTTCGCCCCAACCTCTGCAACTTCGAAGCCTCGGTCTTCGACGGCAAATACATCACCGGCGACATCACCAAGAAGTACCTCAACAGCCTCCAACGCGCCCGCAACGACGCCGCCAAACAAACCGAGGAAGTCGCCACCCACATCACCCGCAACCTCGCCGCCCACCTGTGAGAGCGTGAAGCAAACGGTGCTTCCCTTTGCGACTTCAATCTCCTATTCGTCTGAACTCACCGTAGTAGGGTAGGGCCATTCCTGTTGCGCAACGCGGTACAACTTCTCCCCTCTGGCTCGTATCGCGTCTTCATCCCAGACCATGCATGTCTGAAAATGAGTATTCAGCCCTAACTTTGATTGAAGTGCAATCGCCGGACGCTTGTCCGCATAGGAAGCATTACTCAAAGACGCGTTTAGCTTTTGCGTGAGTAGCGTGAGGTTGCCAAAGGTATGGAGCAGCATCTCACGCTGCTCGCGGGCAGCAGACAAGTTATCGCTCTCGACTAACGGCCAGTTGTCCTCCCATGACTGGGGCATGATGTGCTCAATTGTGAGGTTTCCAACAATTTGAACCCTCTCGCTCTTGTCAATCACCTGAAAATCTTCGATCGCTCGGAGCATAGCCTCGATGCGGCCCTGAGACTTCGAGGACCTGTAAATTGGCTGGCTCAACCAAGCTCTATGGAATTCATGGTCATTAGGCCAATATCTGGATTCACCCTGAAGATCGAGCAACATGCGTCTAAACACCTCCGGAGAGACCGTTGGCAGCTCGCGCATGTTCCTCATTAGCTGTAAGAAGAGCCCGTTGTAAGCCTTCTCCGTGAGCCCGCAAACAATTCTTCTGACGATGAACGATTCGAGATCTTTGAGAATTAAGGCGCGATCACTCAAGCCCAAACCGCTATCCGCTTCTAAGTACAAGAGGAAAGGAAATACGGTATTTGTGTCCAAGAATCTCTGAAAACGGTTCAGGAACTTGCCAAGAGTTGTGCTTCTGTCGGCAACGAAGAATAGTGCAAATACCTTCGAATAGCGGTTTAGTTCCTTCAGCTCAATTTCTACATTAGCGTATGGGCATTCACTTTCGATCCAACGCTTGTAGTCGTGGAATAAACGTCCTACATTCACCTCCCTACCTGTCTTGAGACTCAGGAAGTGCTGAATGAAGAGATCGAGCCGTGGACGTATCAGTCGACCTTGTTGTTCCTCGATCTTCCAGAACGGAGTAGCGGTATTTCCGTCTTCGGCGGGATCAACGTCAAACTGCTGCCAATAGGTGTCATAGAGGTGGTTGGCCGAGAGATTCTGTCTCTTCGCTCGAAGGAAAATAAAATTGCGAAGCAGGTCCGACGACAGAAGAGGCTCACCGCGAGCGTTTAGCGTCTCGAAGATGACTTGTGGATCATCCTTGGATTCCAGTTCGATGGAAACTAGTTGCAGGCTGTTTTGAAGTGCGTTGAAAACTGCCTGAATGCGCTCCTCCGGACAGTGATCCAAACCGTCCTTGATGAAGGCGCGCAGAGAACTTTCGAAAAACAGATATGCGTCAACCATCTTGTGCCTAGGCTGGAGCTTGCGTCGGACGTACTCTGCTGGGTATATCGTCTCTAGGGCTGCGCGTCCTCCGCTTTTCAGACATCGCATGAAGGCATCCTGGTCGGCGCGAGTTGGCCACACCTTAAACTCTTCTTCAGGAAGTGCTTTCTTACCGCTATTCAGTGTGTTCGTTTGCAGATCGGCAGCGATATCGTCCTCACCAAACGCTTTGCTGAGATCGCGAAAGGCAGCAAGAAACACTTGAAAGGTCGTCAACCGTTGCTGTCCATCAATCAACTCGTGCGCAGGGATTTGTGCCCCGAACGTCGGTATCTGGTTTATGACAATGGCACCCATGAAGTGAGGCTCTACTGCCTCAATACCCTCGAGATGCTGCTCCGCTTTATTCCTGATGTCCTCCCAGAGTGGTTCCCATTGCTTCTCCAAGCCCCACACGTAGGGACGCTGGAACATCGGAACCAAATACCGCTTCTTCGGGGAAAAGAGATCAAATACTGAACGTGTGAACGCCTGCATGGAAAACGATTTTACCCGGCGGGTAGAGGCGGAGATATAGGGCACCCATGGTGGGACTGGCTAGGTATGGCTGATCTGAGCTCCAGGAGGCCGTGACTGCCCGCCTTAACGGAGGGCAATCCCCTGTCCATGTGCACCCGATCGGGCGCAGGCGGTCCGTAGGTTTGAATTACAAAGATTTATCCACGGGTTCTGTGCAATCGGTTCACAGCTCAATCCGCCTCGTAGAGGAATAGGCATAGAGATTTGCTTCCAAGACACCCCATGCAGGGGAGGGGAAATTAGCCCGCCTACCCAAAAGTCCAGCTGCTCGCCGACGTGACCCACTCGCCCGCGATACCCTCATAGAAGGGGCAACCAACAGCTGGAGACACCCTCAAGGAGACATCATCCTGACACAGAGTATCGCGAAAGGGAGGGATCTCGCTGTTGCGCCAGCGGAAGCCCAGCAGAGTCACGGACAGCCCCAACCGACCATGGAAGCGCTGCCCGGCCCCAACGCGCTCACAGGCTTCGAAGCCACACGCCTCCTCGCCAGGCTCCAGCAGCTCGACCCTGCGGCTACCGCGGTCGAGGCCAGCTTCCTCTACCTCCTCCAGCTCCGCTCCACCGAAGGCCTGAACCAAGCCCGCCTGCGGGAGTTGCTTGGCCCGGCCCATAGTCTCGCTCAGGGCCCAAGCCTCTGGATTGCGCCCCGCAAGGGCACACAATCGCCGTGTTCGAGCAAGGCCACCGACATTCTGCACAACACCGGCTTTACCCACGTTGAGCGCATCGAGCGTACCCGCGTGGTGCGCGTGGAAGGCGCGGCCGACCTCCACAAACTCGCGCCCGCCCTCCACGACCGAATGACGGAGAGCGTCTTCACCACGGAGGCCGAACTCGCGCAGATCTTCGCCCCGCATCACCCCAAGCCCCTTGCCCACATCGACATCCTTGCCCGTGGCGCCGGCGCTCTGAACGAGGCCAACGTCTCCCTCGGCCTCTCGCTCGCCCCCGACGAAATCGACTACCTTCTCCGGGAATTCAATGCGCTGGGCCGCAATCCCACGGACGTCGAGCTCTATATGTTCGCCCAGGCCAACAGCGAGCACTGCCGCCACAAGATCTTCAACGCTCGCTGGACCGTCGACGGCGTGCCCGCCGAGCGTTCGCTCTTCGGCATGATCCGCAACACATACGAGGCCGCGAAGGACCCGGATGTGCTTTCCGCCTACCGCGACAACGCCGCCGTCATTCGCGGGGGCTCGGGCGCGCGCTACTTTCCAGACCCCACCAACAGCGAATACACAGCGCATCCAGAGGACATCCACATCCTGTGCAAGGTGGAAACCCACAACCATCCCACAGCCATTTCCCCATGGCCAGGCGCTGCCACCGGCGCCGGCGGCGAGATCCGGGACGAGGGCGCCACGGGGCGCGGCGCCAAACCCAAAGCCGGTCTCGCGGGCTTCACCGTTTCCAACCTTCGCCTGCCGCAAGCCACCCAGCCGTGGGAAGACGTCTACGGCAAGCCCGACCACATTGCTAGCCCGCTCGACATCATGATCGAAGGTCCGCTCGGCGCCGCGGCCTTCAACAACGAGTTTGGCCGTCCCAATCTCTGCGGCTACTTCCGCACCTTCGAGCAAACCGGACCCGAAGGCACCCGCTTTGGTTATCACAAGCCCATCATGCTTGCCGGCGGGCTCGGCAACATCCGCGCCGAGCACGTGGAGAAGGGCGAAATCCATCCCGGCTACGCGCTCATCGCGCTAGGTGGGCCGGCCATGCTCATCGGCCTGGGCGGCGGCGCGGCGAGCTCCCAGACCGGCGGCGAAACGCCCGACCAGCCTCATCCGGCAACGGGCTCCACCCACCAGCAGGACCTGGACTTCGCCAGCGTCCAGCGCGACAACGCCGAGATGGAACGCCGCGCCCAGGAGGTCATCGACCGCTGCTGGCAACTCGGCCCGGGAAACCCGATCGCCTTCATTCATGACGTCGGCGCCGGCGGGCTCAGCAATGCCTTCCCCGAGCTCGTCAAAGACGGCAACATGGGCGGCACCTTCGCGCTGGACGCCATTCCCCAGGCCGAAGAGGGCCTAAGCCCGCTCGAAGTCTGGTGCAACGAAGCCCAGGAGCGCTACGTCCTCGCCGTCGCCCCCGAAGACCTGCCCCGCTTTGAACAGCTCTGCGCCCGCGAACGCTGCCCTTACGCCGTCGTCGGTCACGCCACTGCAGAAAAGCGCCTGATTCTCACCGACAGCTCAACCCCTCACAGATTTGTCATCCCGAGCGAAGCCGAGGGATCTGCTGTCCCAAGCGAGGGCCGCAGGCACGAGCCTGTCGAAGCACCCGAAAACACTCCCATCGACCTGCCCATGTCCCTCCTCTTCGGTAAAACTCCGAAGACCCACCGCTCGTTCAACCACACGCCGCTTCCTACCAGCCCCCTCAACCTCACCGACATCACCATCGCGGACGCCGCAGAGCGCCTTCTGCGCCTCCCCACGATCGCCTCCAAGAACTTTCTTATTACCATCGGCGACCGCTCCGTCGGCGGCCTCGTCGTCCAGGACCAGATGGTCGGCCCCTGGCAGGTTCCCGTCGCCGACTGCGCCGTCACCATGCGCTCTTTTCACAGCAATGAGCTTGCCGAGCAGGGCCTCGACGCCCCCGGTGAAGCGATGGCCATCGGTGAACGCACGCCACTGGCCGTTACCAACGCGCAGGCTTCCGCACGCATGGCCGTCGGTGAGTGCATCACCAACCTTGCCGGCGCAGCCATCGAAACCCTCTCCGACATCAAGCTCTCCGCCAACTGGATGGCAGCATCGGGCCAAGGCTTGGAGGATCAGAAGCTCTTTGACGCCGTCCAGGCCGTCGGTATGGAGCTCTGCCCCGCCCTCGGCATCACCATCCCTGTCGGCAAAGACTCCCTCAGCATGAAGCTCCGTTGGAGCGATCCGGACGCGAACGGCGAGCAAAAGGCTGTGACCTCGCCCCTCTCGCTCATCATCTCCGGCTTCGCCCCTGTGCGCGACGTCCGCGGCACGCTCACCCCCGAACTCAAGACCGGCGAACCAACCAACCTCCTGCTCCTCGATCTAGGCGAAGGCCGCAACCGGCTCGGCGGGTCCTGTCTCGCCCAGGTCTACAACCAGACCGGCGGCGACCCGGCATCCCCTACCCCCGATACGCCCAGCCCTGCCCGCCTGAAGTGCTTCTTTGAGGCCATCCAGCAACTCAACCGCGACGGCAAACTCCTCGCTTACCACGACCGCTCCGACGGCGGCCTCTTCGTCACCCTGCTCGAAATGGCCTTCGCCGGCCGCACCGGCCTCGCGATCGAGCTGCCTGCGGAAAGCGTCAAAGATCCCGCGATCGACCCCCTCGCCATGCTCTTCAGCGAAGAGCTCGGCGCCGTCCTCCAGGTCCGCGCCTGCCACACCGACCACGTCCTCGCCTTCCTCACCCAGGCCGGCGTCCCCGCGCGCGAGATCGGCACCCCGGTCCATGGCAACGAAATCGTCTTCCGGGCCGGGGAACACGAGCTCTACCGCAACCGCCGCACGGCGCTCCACAAGATCTGGTCCGAAACCTCGTTTCACATCGCCACCCTCCGCGACAACCCGGCCTCAGCCGCCGAAGAGTTCGCCCTGCTCGACGACCCCAACCGCCCAGGTCTCACCGTCCAGGTCCCGTTCGACCTCACCGAGCG
>CAXUNH010000168.1:0-7205 GCA_964252405.1 uncultured Acidobacteriaceae bacterium
GCCCCCATCACCTACAACCTAGAACCTACAACCCCTACGCCGTCTGCCCTTCCACCTGCTTCGGTGCGCCGGCGCCATTGCTGCCCGCCGCCATCGCCTTCACCTGAATCTGCTTCGGCTTGGCTTCCGGCTTCTTATTCAGCGTCAACTCCAGCACCCCATGCTCGCTCTGGGCCTGGATGTTCTCCGTGTCCACCGTTGCGGGCAAGGTGAAGCTGCGCACAAAGGTCCCATAACGGCGCTCCACACGGTGGAAGTTCTCTTCCTTCTGCTCGGAGTTCCACTTGCGCTCGCCGCGAACCGTCAACGTACGGCCTTCCACGCGGATGTCCAGGTCCTCCGGCTTGATCCCCGGGACCTCGAACTTCAGCGAAAGGTGCTGCGCATCCTCATACACATCGACAGCGGGCACAAAGTTGCCAGCCGAAAGCTCATTGCTCTCACCCTCAGGCCGGGCAAACTCCGTGAAGATCGAGTTCAAGCGGTTCTGCAGCACGCTCAGATCGCTGAAAGGGCTGCGGAATGGAGTAAAGCGAGTAATGGTGGTCATCGTTCTATCCTCCCGATTTTGGTTGGTGTTCCTCTGCAAGGGTCTTGAGCCTCAACCGGCTCACCTTCCTAGATGCAATCATAGCATAGAGGTTGCATGAAATGTGAGTCGAGGCTAAGCATATTCGATCAACAAACAGACCTCCACCTTGCCCGCAGACTTGCTTCTTGCTTTGAAAAAGAGCCAAATTCCAGAACATGTCTCCACATTTTCATAGAACCCGGGGTGCAGAGTGGGCCAAAGTCCCGGCAATTAGCCTAGAAGCGGAATTCTGCGAGTTTGGCCTTCAACGTGCTCACCCCGATACAGCACCAGTCGACTCGTTCAATGGTTTTGGAGAAACGCATGACTTTGGGATTCTCGCGGAGATCTGCCGCACGCCTGTTCCTTACCGTCGCATTCGGTCTCGCAGGTGCCGCCTACGCTCAATCCACCACCTCCGGGGATGTGTCGGGCACGCTCACCGATCCAAGCGGCGCAGTGATCCCGAATGCCACCATCAAAGTGACGAACATCGCCACGGGCGAATCCAAGACAGCGACCACCACCGCGAACGGTAGCTTCCGCGTCTCGCTGCTCTCGCCCGGGAACTACAAGGTCACCGCAACGGCACCGGGCTTCTCTTCAGTGGTCAACACGGTCGACGTCGCCGCCGGCACGGTTACGAATGATGATCTGAAGGTGGCGGTCGGCCAGAGCGGAACCACAGTCGAGGTGACCGCGGCGCCTGAGATCGTCAACACCGAGAACGCCGATATCAGCACCGTGTTCACGTCGGAGCAGGTGCAGGCACTCCCCAATCCCGGCAACGACCTCACCTTCGTCGCCCAGACTGCGCCCGGTTCGGTGATGAACACCGGCACCGCTGCCGGCGGCTACGGCAACTTCTCCAGCTTCGGCATCTCCGGCCTGTCCAATATGTTCACTCTGGACGGCGGTTACGAGAATGATCCCTTCCTGAACCTCAACAACACCGGCGCTTCGAACCTGACGCTCGGCAACAACGAGGTCGATACGGTGACCGTCGTCGCCCCGGCGTTCAGCGCGCAGTTCGGCGGCCTGGGCGGCGCGCAGGTGAATGAAATCACCACCAGCGGCTCCAATCGTATTCACGGCAACGCGAACTACTACTGGGATGGCCGCGCGCTGAACGCCAATGACTGGTTCAACAAGCAAAACCAGGTCTTCAACGGTGAGCCCAATCTGCCCGTTTTCGTCAACGCGAACCAGTGGAGCGCCTCCATCGGCGGTCCGATCCTCAAGGATCGTCTCTTCTGGTTCGTGAACACCGAGGGCATCCGCGCAACGACCCCGGTTACCGGACAGGTCTACGTCCCAAGCGCTCTGTATGAGAACTGCGCGCTCGGTAAAGACCCCGGGAATGCCACCTACGCAAGCTGTGCGACCCTCAACGCGGCGGCTGACGCCAACACCGCGAACAACCCGTCCAGTACCCAGGTTGGCTTGGCTGGTGACGGTATCGCCTTCGCCGCGGCTCCCGCTTCGCAGCAGCAGTTCCTGACCACGGTCTTCAACACCTACAACAACAGCCCGTTCCGTCCCTCCGGGAGCGCAGTTCAAGCTGACCCGAATGACGTAACGGCCAACACGTACTATGCGCAAAACCGCGCGCTGCTCACCGAGTGGCTGCTCACCGCCCGTCTCGACTTCAAGATCAGCGACCGCGATAACTTCTACGTCCACTACAAGCAGGACCACGGAACACAGCCGACCTACACCGATCTGATCGACCCACGCTTCACCGCTGCGAGCCAGCAGCCCGCGTGGGAAGGGCAGATGAACGAAACCCATACGTTCACGCCGAACTTCACCAATCAGCTTGTGGTCACGGGCAACTACTACAGTGCGCCCTTCCAGAACAGCAACAACTTCTCTCCAGTGGCTCCGTCCACAATCCTCTTCATCACGGGCGACCTTGGAAACACCGCCTACGGCGGTGAAGACTACGCCTTCCCGCAGGGACGCCGCGTCTCTGGGTACCAGGTCATTGACGACGTCACCTACAACAAGGGCCGCAACACCGTCCGGTTCGGGTACAACATCCGTCGTGACAATGTCAGCGATCTCCAGGGCGTGGAAACCGTAGCTCCGATCGATGAGGGTACCGTCGAAGCATTCGCGAACGGCGCCTATGACTACGAGCACATTCAGCGTTTTCCCGTGAAGTTGGAGCAGCCTGTCTCGGTGTACGACATGGGCGCGTATGTTGAGGATACCTTTAGGTTCCGTCCGAACCTGACCGTCACGGCCGGGCTCCGCATGGAGCGGAACTCTAACCCCGTGTGCCATACAAATTGCTTCCAGGTTCTCAACTATCCCGCGTCGGCTCTGCCCACCGGCACAAACATTCCCTACAACGCTGCGAGTCCCGGGGGCTACATCAGCGCCGGTCGTCACCGCGCGCTGACCGGCTTCCAGGAGTACGCTCCGATGCCTCGGGTGTCCTTCAACTTCCAGCCCAGCCCCAAGACCGTCATTCGCGGTGGCTTCGGGATGTTCACCGACTCGTTCCCGGGCGTCGTCGCGGATGACCTGCTGAGCAACGCCCCGACAAACTTCCACGCGGCGGTTCTCGGGACCTCCGCCGGCGGTGCGAACAACCTGCCCGTCACGCCGTCCACTGCCGGAAGTGGTCCTCTGGTTGCCGCAGCCTCCGCGGCGGCCTTCCAGACTGCCTTTGCAACTGGCGGTACCTACGCCACCACTGGCGTCGCCGTTGCCAACGCCGGCGGTTTGTATTCCGCTCCAAACTTCACCACCGCCGCGAAGAACATCAGCTACCCGACCTACGAAGAGTTCAGCATGGCCATCGAGCAGCGGCTCGATAACAAGTCAAGCGTCGCTGTGACGTATGTCGGCAACCATGGCTACCATGAGCCGGTGGTTGACGGGACCCGGAATCTTTCGAACCCCAATGCCGGCAAGCCGACCTTCGGCTTCGCAGGCATCCCGACCACAAGGCCGATCAGGTCCTTCAACAGCATCACCAACATCTATTCGGGCGCAAGCAGCAACTACAACGGTGTTGTTCTCTCGGCCACACGCCGCTCCAAGGGCCTCACCGTTCAGTTCAACTACCAGTTCAGCAAGGCCTTGGACGAGATCTCAAACGGCGGCTTCGAACCGTTCGCTCCGGATGCTGGCGACAGTGGTGCGGTGGCGAACCCGTTCAACCTGCACGCGCAATACGGGCTGGCCGACTACAACGTCAAGCACAACACCACCGGAACCTTCGTCTACGAAGTGCCGTCCTTCTCCCGGCGCTTCAAGGATCTGACCGGCGGCTTTGAGTTCAGCGGCGTCGCGTTCCACCAGTCAGGCCTCCCCTATACGGTCGGCTACAGCACAACCAGCATCGACTACATAAACCCGGGCACCGGCAAAGCGGGCAGCTCCAACTTCGCCAATGGCACCGTGCAGCTATACGCGCGGCAACTCGACAACAACTTCGATCACCATTGCGGCGGCGGAGCACACGCCCTGCTGCCCAATGGCACGGCGCCTGCCCCCTGTAACTTCACCGGTCACTTCGCCCAGCCCACCGGGTTTACGCAGCAAAACCGTAATACCCTGATCGGGCCTTCGTACACCAATGTGGATCTTGGCGCCTTCAAGACCTTCCACATCCCTCACTACGACGCAGGCCGCATCAAGCTCGGCATTCAGTCGTTCAATCTGTTCAACCACCCGAACTTCCAGAACCCCGGACACACAGATGCCTTCTCCACCAGCAGCTCCTTCGGTGCAATCTCAAGCACAGTCGGCGCTCCCACCAGCATCCTCGGTTCGGTCGGCGGAAGCGACGCCTCTCCCCGCCTCCTCCAACTCCACGCCAACCTAACCTTCTGACCTAAGCTGCATACACGCAAGATGCATGAGGGAGCCGACAGGCTCCCTCATGTGTTTGCCTCCCCATAGGGTCCAACGGACGCGCACGGACGCCAATGGGTACCCGGGCCAACTATAATAAGTTCTGACAATGCCTGACGATCAGAACGCACTCCCGCTCGGCCCCGACGACAACATCACGCCCTCGCCGCAGGACGCCAAGTCCAACAACCCGCCCCCCGGCGGCGGAGGAGGTGACGGCCCCAACGCGCCCACCGGCCCCGGCGCCCTGGTCATGCTGCCCATCAACATTGACGAGGAGATGCGTCGCAGCTACCTCGACTACTCGATGTCCGTCATCATCGGCCGCGCCCTGCCCGATGCCCGTGACGGCCTCAAGCCCGTCCACCGTCGCGTCCTCTACGGCATGCAGGAGATGGGCCTCCAGTTCAACAAGAAGTACACCAAGTCGGCCAAGGTCGTCGGCCACGTTATGGGCAATTACCACCCCCACGGCGACGCCGCGATCTACGACACCATGGTCCGCCTCGCGCAGCCCTTCTCGCTGCGCTATCCCCTCGTCGACGGCCAGGGCAACTTCGGCTCCGTGGACGGCGACCCCCCCGCGGCCCTGCGCTACACCGAGTCCCGCCTCACCCGGCTCGCCGGCGAGATGCTCTCAGACATCGACTCCGACACCGTCGACTTCGTCCCCAACTACGACGAATCCACCTCCGAGCCCAGCGTCCTCCCCGCGCGCATCCCCAACCTCATCGTCAACGGCAGCACCGGCATCGCCGTCGGCATGGCAACCAACATCCCGCCGCACAACCTCACCGAGGTCCTCAACGCCACCATCGCCCTCCTCAGCAAGGAGAAAGGCGAGACCCGCAGCGACCTCGAACTCGTCCTCGAGCACGTCAAAGGTCCCGATTTCCCCACCGGCGGCTTCCTCTACGGTCGCGGCAACCTCGTCCAGACCTACCGCACCGGCCGCGGCCGCTTCATGATGCGCGCCAAAATGGGCCTCGAGCAGATCACCGGCGGCCGCCAGGCAATCATCGTCACCGAGATCCCCTACCAGGTCAACAAGTCCAACCTCATCAAGCGCATCGCCGAGCTCGTCACCGAAAAAATCATCGACGACATCTCCGATGTCCGCGACGAGTCCGACCGCACCGGCATGCGCATCGTCATCGAGCTCAAGCGCGGCGCCCAGCACGAGATCGTCCTCAATCAGCTCTACAAAAACACCCAGATGCAGGAGTCGTTCTCCATGATCTTCCTGGCCGTCCTCAACGGCCAGCCCAAGGAGTTCCCCCTCGACGAGGCCATCCGCGCCTTCATCGATCACCGCATCGACGTCGTCCGCCGCCGCACCGCCTTCCTCCTCGGCAAGGCCCGCGAGCGCGAGCACACCCTCCTCGGCCTCCAGATCGCCGTCGACCACCTCGACTCCGTCATCCGCATCGTCCGCCAGTCCAACTCCCGCGCCGACGCCCGCGAAAACCTCTTCGCCTTCTTCTCCAACCGCCGCATCACCCTCCGCGGTACCGAGATCGCCGGCGTCACGCTCGACCCCGCCAAGTATGGCATCGACCTCACCGGCGGCAGCGTCTCCGCGCAGCTCTCCGCCAACAACCCCGCCGCCGCTCCCGGCACCCTCATCCTCAGCTACCGCCAGATCGACGCCATCCTCGAGCTGCAGCTGTACCGCCTCACCCAGCTCTCCATCGACGAGCTCCTGAACGAGCTCCGCGCCGTCCGCGACAACATCGCCGAGTACGAGTCCATCCTCGCCTCCGAGCGCAAGCTCCGCCGCGTCATCATCAAGGAGCTCGAAGACGTCCGCGAAAAATACGGCGACATTCGCCGCACCACCATCATCGACGAGGCCAACGAGCTCACCCTCGAAGACCTCATCGCCGACGAGCAGGTCGCCGTTACCGTCTCCAACACCGGCTATCTCAAGCGCACGCCTATCTCCACCTACCGCCAGCAGCGCCGCGGCGGCACCGGCCGCATGGGCATGAAGACCCGCGAAGAAGACTTCGTCTCGCAGCTCATCATTGACTCCACCCACGCCTACCTGCTCTGCTTCACCAACTCCGGCCGCGTCTACTGGCTCAAGGTCTATGAGATCCCCGACGTCGGCGCCGCCGGCAAGGGCAAGGCCATGGCCTCCCTCATTGACCTCCAGCCCGGCGAAAAGGTCGTCACCATCCTCCCCGTCCGCGACCTCACCGAAGAGGGCAAACACGTCCTATTCGCCACCCGCAACGGCACCGTCAAAAAGACCGCCCTCAAAGACTTCTCCAACGTCATGGCCCGCGGCATCATCGCCATCGGCATCGACAAGGACGACGAGCTCATCACCGCCCGCCTCACCGACGGCGAACAGGTCATCTTCCTTGCCACCCACGACGGCATGGCCATCCGCTTTGACGAGCGCGACCTCCGCTCCATGGGCCGTCCCGCCTTCGGCAACCGCGGTATCTCCCTCAAAAAGGGCGACTACGTCGTCGGCGCCGCCGTCACCCCCGGCCCTGAGGCCCGCAACAAGACACGCCTCACCCTCGCCGCCGCCAAAGGCCTCACCGCCCAGGTACAACGCGTTTTGGACGAAGCTGGCTTCCCATCCGCCCTCGACGAAGCCGGCCTCATCCTCCCCCCCACCACTGACCTGTCCTCTCGACCGGAGGCCGAAGGCCGCAGCGGAGAGACCCGCGTTTTCGGCGCGCCCCGCATCGCCGATGTAGCCCACCACCCCAATACCCCCGACGGCCAGGAACTCCTCGGCTCCGAC
>CAXUNH010000169.1:0-7178 GCA_964252405.1 uncultured Acidobacteriaceae bacterium
GCCCCGATCAGCGCGTTGAAGGCGTCGTAGTACGCCGGCCGGCAATCCGGGTAGCCCGAGCTGTCCTGCTCCACCGCCCCGATCAGCACCCGCGTGGCGCCCAGGACCTCTGCCCAGCTCACCGCGGCTGCCAGAAAATGCGCGTTGCGGAACGGCACATAGGTCACGGGAACATCGGCGCCGGCACGATGCGCGCTCGTCTCCAGCGCCGGCGCGACACTTTCCGGCACGGCAATCGCCGGATCCGTCAACGCCGATCCGCCAATGCGCCGGAACAGGTCCGTACGCAGCTCCATCAGTTCTTGCAGACCCACCAGCCGCGTCACCTCCCGCGCGGCATGCAGCTCGCGAGCCTCCGTCCGCTGCCCATAGCTGAAGTGCACACCGTAGGCATCGAAGTCGCGCGCGGCCAGCGCCGCACAGACCGTGGAGTCCATGCCGCCGGACAAGCAAACCACTGCGCGTTCCCGCTTCACCGCCGTCCCTGCCTTCTCCCTGTCATTTCGCGAACGGCGTACCGGTGGGTCCGGTTCCGCTCGGGCCGCCGAACTCGTCGTCCCGCTCTGCCTGCGTCACCGACTCCAGGGTCTCCGGATCGGCTTCGAAGTCTGCCAGCACCCGCCGCGCGGCCGCCTCGTCCCCCGGGCGAACCTGCACCCGCGCCCCAAATGCCACCGGGATCATGCTGTTGGCGATCTCGCCCTGCAGGAACACCGGGATCTTCGCGGACTCGATCGCCGTGCGCGCCACATTCGCCGTCGCCGGGTCAGCGAACTCAGCCACCGTCACCAACTCCTCATCCGAGTACAGCACCGGCTGTGTCGCCATCACTTCGTCATTGTTCGATAGGGTCTTGCTCATCGAGTCCTCCGGCTCCGTAGGATGCCTGCGCTCCCCATGTTGTCATTCCTGCAGGGAATCTGTTGTAGCTTTTGCTTCTTTGTCGTCATTCCCGCAGGGAGTCTGTTGTAGCTTTTGCTTTCTTGTTGTCATTCCCGCAGGTGATCGTTGTAGCTTCTAGCTTTTTTGTTGTCATTCCCGCAGGGAATCTGCGTCTTCAGCTCCGCCGTCACTTCATCTCAATCGACTGCAGATGGAACGTGATCGTCCCCCAGAACAGCCGCGCCTGCATCTGCACGGGCAAGTGCCGCGGGTCATCCGTGTACCAGATCCATATGTGCCCCCGGTTTTTCACAATGCCCTCGTCCGCGGTGGCCTGCACGCGGACCGTCGCGAACGTACCGGCAGGCGTCTTGATGTCCTCCCGGCCTTCCACCTTCATCCCCACAGTGACCGTCCGCATCGCGTCGGCAAGCGGAAACTCGACGGTCTGCCCCACCGCGAGCGGCTGTGACTGCGTATAAAAGATCGCGGAAAGCGCATCTGTGACGCACGCCGGAATGTTGGCGTCCTTGCGCGTCGCGGTGCCCTTAACCAGATTGCGTGCGTACTCGCTCTGGCGGCCATGCGCGTAGTCGAAACTCAGCTCGGAGGCGAACTTGCGCCGTCCTTCCTGCGTCTGCTTGTTGAAGCCCGAAGAACATCCTGTTTTTGTGTCGAAGCCCGACTGAAAGCGATCCACAACCGGGAAAAGCATGTTCACGGCACCGATGGAATCAGCCGTTGCCGAAATCTTCTCCTGCCCACCGTTCGCGTCCAGATGAAACACGGCCGTCCCCGCCGTGAACACGCGCCAGTCCACAGAAAAGGTCAGCGTCTCATGTTGCGGCCACACAAACCCGCCCTGGGGCGCCGCCAGCACCGGGATGGGACGTTGCGGCGCAGGTTTGGGCGCAAAGATCTGGCCGGGGGCGAGCGAGGCGGCGACCGAGGCAAGCAGAAGCGGGGCGAGGCAACGGGCTCTCCGGAACGCCGAGGGTATGCGGTGCTTCAACGTCGATCGACCCCCAGCAAGAATCAAAAAGTCCCGGGCCGGCGAACGGCCAGCCACATCCGCAGCAGCAGCGCCGCATACAGCGCGGCAGTGCCTATGAGGGCATTGTACTCGCGGTGGTGCCGGTAACGCTCCGCGGAGAACCGTCCCGCCCCTACGCTTTCCCCGCTTCCAAGGCGCGCGGCGGAGAGCCGCGGAAGCAGTCGCGGAACGGCCTGCGCGTAGGCGTCGAAGCCCGGAAACGCGCCGCGCAGAAAGGCCTCTTCGGACAGGATTACCGGCCAGTAGATGGCCAGAAACAAGCCCAACAACAACGCGCCCAGCCACCATCGCCCGGCAGCGACGGCGAACCCAAAGGCAATCAGCATGGAGCCCAGATACAGCGGGTTGCGCGTGTACGCATACGGTCCCGTCCGCGTCAGCTCGGCGTTCTTCTTCACGTACCCTGCCGCATAGCCGCGCAGCCAAACCCCCGTGATCACCGGCAAAACACTCCATGCCAGCAGGGGCGCTGTGGGGCGCGCAAAGACAAAGAACACCAGCGCGGTAGCGAACCCCAGCGGCACACGCACCCGCCGCGCGATCCGCTGCCATCCCTCTGTCGCTCGCGTTCCGGCCATCCGCTTATCTTCTCAAAAGGATCGTGTGGTACGGCGGCTCGCCCCGCTTAGCCGGCCACGTCCTGGACCGCGTGGAGCACCGCCTCCACTGCAATCCTCGCCAACCCTTCATCCACCGTCGCCAAACGCTTATGGCTGGTCACTGACCCCGGATCGCGCAGCACGCGTTTCGGCCCGGGTCCCCAGGGCCCATTGCGTGCAGGATCGGTCGGGCCAAACAGCGCCACCAGCGGCCGTCCCAGCGCGGCTGCCAGGTGGACAGGCCCGGAGTCTCCGCCCACGACCACCGCGGCGCGCCGTGTCAGGGCCACGAGTTGCGCCACGTCGCACGTCACCGCCTGCGCCCCTCCGGCATCCCCCCGGGCAACTGCCGTGCTCACGGGGTCGTGCATGCCCGGCGCGTTCAACAGCACCTCGTATCCCATCCCATCCAAAGCTCGCGCCAGCGCCGCAAAACGCTCCGCAGGCCATTGCTTTGCTCCCCATCCGGCGGCCGGGACCAGGAGCGCAAGGCGGTCCCGCACGCTCCAGTCCCCAAAGGCCCGGTCCGCCCACGTCTCCGCGGCCTGCCATGCGGGCAGTTCAGGGGTCATCGGCTCCAGCGCAACGCCGAGCGCCTCGCCGAAGAGCGCGGCGTTCTGTTCGACGACGTGAACCCCGCGCCGCGGCACCGTCCGCGTGTACAGCAGGCGAGCCATCGCCTCCCGCGGGTCTGCGAAGCCGGCCAGGTCCTCGCTGCCGGCCAGGCGACCGATCACGGCCGACCGCAACGTGCCCTGGGCATCGACCACGTACCTGTACCGGCCCGCATCGAGGTCTCGCTGCAGGCGGTAGATCGACTGTCCCGTCGCCCACGAGAGCGGCCGCCTCGACCAAAGCCGCGTTTCGGCAAAATGAACCCGCGACACCACGGGGCCATGTCCGGCTTCATCCACCAGCAACGGCGCCCAGCGCGGGTCGACCACCCAATCGAGGATCGCGTCAGGCCAGGTCCGTCGCAGCGACGCCACCGCCGGCAACGCGTGCAGGACATCCCCCATCGCGCCCACCCGCACCACCAGCACGCGTTGCGGGCTCAACGAACCCGCTCTGCCAATCTTCCGTTTTCGGCGTGCGCCGTGCGAAGCCGCTTTTCCAACGCCCGCACCACGGGGGATTCATACACAAAGTTCACCTCCAGCGCGACGACCATCACCGGCCCGACCTCCGCCTCCAGCTGGGCGCGCATGGCGGGCGATAACTTCACCGCATCCTTCTCCGTGGTCACCAGTCCCGTCGCCTGCATTCCCTTTGCCACGCGAATCAGCACCGTCATATCGCGAGGTTCATAGCGGTGGTGATCCGGAAAGATCACCGTATCCACCACGCCGCAGCCTGCCTTGGCCAGCATCGCCGCGAAGTTCTCCGGTCGGGCCAACGCGCAGAACGCTAAGGGACGGAGCCCCGCGCCAAAGATCCCCAGCGGGGCGGGAAAGCGCAGCGCCCGCCGTATCGTCCAGATCGGCACATCGGGTCCGCAGATCGTGCGCAGCTGCGGGCTGACCTCCTCCAACTCCTCTTCCCGCACGGCCAGGGCATCGGCCCGCCGCAGGGCGCTGAGCGGCTCGCGAAGATTTCCGGCAGGGAGCAACGCGTCGCGCAGATCCGCCTCGGTCGCCAAAACCAGATCGAACTGCCGCGCCAACTCGCGGTGCTGCAGACCGTCGTCCAGAATGTGCGCGCACACCGGCGTTGTCGGCTCGTCGTCGTCCTCCGGGGACTCCACCGGCCTTCCCTCCGCATCGCTGACCTCGCAGGAGGTCCGGCTCTCCGCGGCGCGGCCCGCGGCATACCGGCTTCCGGCAACCCACACCGGGACACCGGCCCGTTCCGCAATCACCACGGGCTCGTCCCCGAACCGGTGCGCCGCGTCCTCCGCCCGGGGGTCCACACGGTTCACGCCACCGCCGGCGCGCCCGTAGCCCCGCGAAAGGACATCCACGGTCCATCCGCGCTCCCCCAGCAGCTTAGCGACTGAGATGGCTACGGGGGTCTTGCCGGCCCCGCCCGCCGACACGCTCCCGATGCTGATCACGGGCCACCGTAGTCTCCGCTCCTTCCAGAGGCCTGCAGCCCGCATGGCGTCCTTGGCAGCGAGGGCAGCGCCGTAGGCGGGCACCAACGGCCAGGCCCAGGGTCTCCGTACGCTCATTGGCGCTCTCCCGGGGTGGGCCTGACCGGCTCCACCTGCACCATCGCAAGCAGTGCTTCCACCGTGCGCCGGGTCGCGCCCCGCCGGCGCTCGAAAACCTGCACGCCCCGCTGCCCCAGGGCGTCGGCCTCCACCCGGTTTCTCAGCAGATGCAGCAGAGAGTCCGCGAGTTCCGCCCCGCTGCTCACAATCTGAATACCCCGGATGGACTGCATCTCGGTCACCATCTCGCGAAAGTTCTCAAACGAAGAGCCCATCACCACCGGAACGCCAAACCGTGCCGGTTCCAGGGGGTTGTGCCCGCCCTTGCGGGGCAGGCTGCCGCCCACGTAGGCCACGTCGGCCAGGCCGTACACCGAGGCAAGATCGCCGACCGTGTCCAGCAGCACAACCGCCCCCGGACGCAGACGGCCGATGGTCTCCTTGCTTCGCTGCCGCTCCCGCAACTCCGTCACGCGATAAAGCGTGAACTCGCCTGGAACCTGCCGCGCCACCGCGGTGAAGCGCTCCGGATGCCGGGGCGCCAGCAGCAGAACAGCCTCAGGCACCTGGCTGCGGATGGCTGCCCAGCACTCCAGCAGGATCGTCTCCTCCGGCGGCAACAGGCTGCCAGCCACCACCAGCACACGCCGGTCCAGCAGCGGGCGCAGGATCGCGGTCGTCTCGCTTTCGCGGGGATGGAGATCGTACTTCAAGTTCCCGGCCACCTGCACACGACCGTGCTCCACGCCCAGGGAGCGCAGACGTTCCGCCGTCTCCTCACTCTGCGCCAGAAACAGCGAGACCTTGGCCAGGACGCGCCGCCACAAGCGCCGCAGGCGCATCGCGCGGGAGAACGACCGGTCGCTCATCCGGGCGTTCACCACGGCTACGGGCACACCGCGCCGCGAACACTCGGCCAGCAACCTCGGCCATAGCTCGCTTTCCATCAGCACCACCATCCGCGGCTCGAGGGCGCGCATCCACGCCCGCACCGCCCAGGCGAAGTCCAGCGGAAACCAGAACACCCGGTCCAGCCCAAACCGTTCGCGCGCCAGTTTCTGCCCCGTCTGCGTCGTCGTGGAGATCACCACGCGCCAGAGTCCGGCTTGCAGGCCTGCGTTGAGCGCCGCCTCCAGCTCGCCGATCAGGTGCGAGGCTGCCAGCACCTCACCCACGCTCACCGCATGCACCCACACCACTCGCCGTCCCGCGGCCGCCAGGCGGGCGCGCGCAGGCACCCGGCCCAGCCGCTCCGGAAGGCCTTCGCGGTAGCGCCGCGCCGTCAGCATGCGCGTAACCCACCAGGGCGAACTCACGGCCAGCCCCGCGCCCAGCATCAGGCTGTACAGGAACATCACAGGAGCGGATCTCCGGAGGGCACGCGTCCTGGCCCTGCGGGGCTGCCGGTCCCGCGCGTCGGTCCCTGTCTTCCGGTCCGGTCCCCCGGCTCTTTTTGCCCAGCGCACATCTTCCAGAGCATAATTCCTGAAGGCATGCCCCGGGTTGCACATCCCCTCCTGTTCAGCGTTGCCGCGCTTTCGCTGCTGTGCGCCCCGGCCAGGGCAGGGGACAAGCCGCGCAAGCCCCTACCCGTCGGTAACGCCAATGCCTACGCGCTGCACGACGCCCACGACGGGATTACCGTCGCCGCGGAACCGGGCGACCTCCAGGAAACGCGCCCCAATACGCGTCTGGACTACTTCCGCCACGGCTTTCTTCCCCTTCGCGTCATCGTCACCAATGACACCGCGCAGCCGCTCTCGCTGGAGGACGCCCGCATCCTCTTCGTCAGCGCCGACAACTACACCGAGAACGCCGCCACCGACGACGACCTGGAACGCCGCATGTTCTCGAAGAAGTACTCGGACGGCAAAAAGATCCCGCTCCCCGCGCCCTTGCCCAGCATCACCCTCCACCATCCCGCGATCGACAAGCTCATCGTGGCCGACCAGACCGACTTCGGCTTCACCTCCACAACCGTCGCGCCGCACAGCACCGTCGCCGGCTACCTCTACTACGACACCCGCGACATCAACGACCCCATCCTCGAGCACGCCACGCTTGAGCTCCGCAAAGTCCGTTGGGCCTCCACCAACAAAGAGCTCCAGGCCTTCGAAATCGCTCTGAAACCAAGCACCGCCAAACCCGAACCCGCCACCAAACCCACCCCAAAACCGTAGCTGTCCCCCGATCCAAATCTTCTGGTCATCCCGGAACGGGATCAGCCTCTGCCGTTGCTCTTCTGGTTGTCATTCCCGCGGGGAATCTGCGTTTGCTGTTGCTCCTCTAGTCGCCATCCCGGCAGGGAATCCGCTTTTTGCTCTTGCTGTTGCTCCTCTAGTTGTCATTCCCGAAGGGAATCTGCGTTTGTTTTTGCTGTTGCTGTTGCTTCTCTAGTTGTCATTCCCGAAGGGAATCCGCGTTTGCTTTCCGCCTCTCTAGCTGCCATCCCCGAAGGGAACCCGCTGTTTGCGAACCCATCCGCTAACCC
>CAXUNH010000170.1:0-7168 GCA_964252405.1 uncultured Acidobacteriaceae bacterium
ATCCCGCCCCTACCAAGGATCGCTCTGCCCGTCCTTCACTGCCCCCCGGCCTGCGGTCCAGCCGGGTGCCGCACCGGCGCTTCCGCCAGGCGCACCGGAGGCGTGGCCCTGTCGGATCCGTTCCGCCACCGGCCGATTCGGCCACCAGGACCCACCGCAAACGGAAGCGCCAACGCCTGCCAGTGCTTGTCTGCATCCGGCGCTTCGTCCGCGGCCGGGCTCAAACGCGTCCACGTTCGCCCATCATCATGCGACACATCCGTCCCATTCGGTCCCACGGTAATCCAGCTATCAGACGTCGCGCTGTAGGCCACAGCGCTCCGGAATCCGCTGGGAGGCTGTGCCGAGGCCACCGCTCGCGGTGCGAGCAGCCGCTTCAGGACCGGTCCGCCATGCCGCACAAAAACCGCGCTGCCCACGTCGGGCCGGCTGGCGTCGCCACCCACAATCATCAGGTCCACCCGGTCCGAGGACGCGCGCCGCGCTGCCACCGAAAACGCGCCCGCAGTGGTGCCCGTCAGGAGGGGCAACTCCACCTGCGAAAACGTGTACTTCATGCCGGCATAGCTAAAGTCATAGGTCTCGCCGGAAGGAAACAGCAGCCGTCCCCCGCCCTCGCCGCCCGTCACGAACGCAAAGCTGTTGCCGTCGGCCACCGGGCTCAGCGCCGAGTTGCTGTACGCAAATGGAAACTCTCCGGGCTTTGCAAGTGCGGACGGCCCCGGCGCAAAGGATTCATCTTCCCGCAGCGTCTTCCATGTGCTGCCATAGTCCTTCGACGTAAAAATGACGAACTCCCCGCCCACCGGATGCCCAATCAGGACGCCGAAGGCAAAGTACCCCTTCTCCGGTCCCTTGCCGGGACGAAACTGAAACTGCAGGCTGTCCCACATCCCCTCCGGATCGGGGTTTTGCAAGACAATCTCCCAGCTCTTACACCCGTCCGTGGTCTTGAACACCCGCGATAACTCCCCGTGGCCGCTGGACATCACCAGGGCGGTGGTCGCGTCAAATCCCTGGACGCCGCGCAGATCAAGTCCTTGTGCATCCGGAGGCGTCGCGCAACGCTGCCACGTGGCTCCCCCGTCCACCGTTCGCAGCACGGTACCCTTGGCTCCGCTGGCCCACGCTGAGTGCTCGGAAGGCGTCGAGATGGCATAGAGGTCCGCGTCCGTTCCAGAACGCTGGACCTCCCACTGGCCCTGCGCAGAGGAAATGGCTGCGCCAATCAATGCAAAGAGAAGCAAGTCCCGCATAGGAGCGATTCTACGAAATCGCGCCAGTCCACCCCTATGCCACATTCGTCGCGGGGCACTCCCTGTCCGTCACCATCTCGTTGCCGGCAGGTCACTTCTGTCCCGCTGTGAAGCATCACCGCCCCATCCGTTACCATCACCGGTGATGCCTACTCACCAGAAGCGCGCCCTTGTCACCGGAGGCGCGGGCCTTATCGGCTCTCACATCACTGACCTGCTCCTCCGCAACGGCTACAGCGTCCGTATCCTCGACAACCTGGAGCCCAATACCCACAAGCACGGCAAACCTGCCTGGGTAAATCCGGGAGCCGAGTTCGTCCAGGGGGAGGTGCAGGATGCCGCCACAATCCGCGCCGCACTCCAGGACATCGATGTCGTCTTCCACGAGGCAGCCTACGGCGGCTACATGCCCGAGATGGCCAAGTACGTCCTCGTCAACAGCTTCGGCACCGCGCAAATGCTCGAAATCATCCGCGACGAAAAGCTTCCCATCCGGAAACTCGTGGTGGCAAGCTCCCAGGCCGTCTACAGCGAAGGCGCCGCGCTCTGCCCCGAGCACGGCCATGTTGTCCCGTCGATCCGCCCCGTAGAACAGCTCCGCGCCGGCGACTTCGCCGTCCACTGCCCCCGATGCGCGAAGCCAACCGCCTCCATCCCCACACCGGAGTCCACACCCGGCGGTGGCGAAACGGTGTACGCCCTCACCAAGGTCGACCAGGAGCGCCTCGTCCTGCTCTGGGGCAAGCAGACCGGCATCCCCACCGTGGCCTTGCGCTACAGCTGCACGTATGGGCCCCGGCAATCCTTGTTCAACCCATACACCGGCGTCATCGCCATCTTCTGTACACGCCTCTTGAACCATCAGCCGCCGGTCATGTACGAGGACGGCGGCCAAACTCGCGATCTCTGCTTTGTCGAAGACATCGCCCGCGCCAACCTCCTCGTCATGGAGTCGGACAAACTCGACGGCCTCCCCGTGAACGTCGGTTCGGGACAGGCCACCAGCGTGAGCGACCTCGCGCGCATCATCGCGAAGAAGCTCAACGTGGATCTCGCCCCGCTCGCCCGCGGGGAGTTTCGCCCCGGTGAAATCCGCTCCCTGATCTCCGACATCACCCGGGTCCGCACCATCGGGTACGAGCCCTCCGTCACCATCGAGGAAGGCATCGGCCGCTACGTTGACTGGATCCGGGAATTCACCGGCGGCGCCGCCGTCAAAGACTACTTCGCCGAGATCGAGGCCGGTCTCCGCGCCAAGGGCATCGTTCAAAGCGTCGGGAGGTAGTCGCGGGACGACCAACACAGAAAGAGCTTGCCCAGCGAAGACGCAGAGCGTTCAATGGTCAGCGTTCCTGGGACCACCCACACCTTCTTTCCCGGTGGCCCGCCCAGGTCTAGCGATCCGCCGTGGAGCTCTTACCTTTGAACCTTTCCCTTACGCCCCTTCGAGTCTATTGCACCCTGGCCCTGCTCTCTCCTGCGGCCCGCCTCCCGGCCCAGCAGACCTACCTCGCCCGCTGGGACCTGTACACCGGCTTCAGTGACCTCAATACTCCGGGGCTGAACAACATCAACCAGATCGGCTTCCATCTCCAGGCCGGCTTCAACGCCAACCGCTGGTCGTCCTACGGGTTCGACTACAGCACCCAGAACGGCAGCACCCATCTCACCCCGGCTATCGCGACGTCCACGCTGCGCCAGGAGCTCGCGGCCGAGTTACCCCCCGGCTACTCCCTCAACCTTCCGGTGGAAGTCACCATTCAGACCTTTACGGCCGGGGGGCAACTCATCCTCCGGCACTATCGCTCGGCGACGTTTTTCGTTCGGCCTGTCCTGGCAGCCTTCCACATCCGCGGCACCCCACACCCGAACGACCCGATCAACACGCTGGTGGCTGCCCAACTCGCGCCACAGGGATACCTCACCGACTGGTACGGAGCCTACGGCGCGGGGGGCGGCGTCGAGTTCCCGGTAATGCGCCATCTGGGCGCCCGCATGCAGTTCGACGCCGGCTGGAATCACCCCTTCACCAACATCCTCGACCACGGCAGCTTCACCTATCGCTACTCGGTCGGCCCCGCCTTTCACTTCGGCCCGAACATCCTCAAGTAGGCTACTGATCGGCCGCGTGCCGGCGGTGGTGCACCAGCGCATCCAGGTCCGGGGAGAACTCCCGGAGCGTCGCAATGCCTGCCTGCCGCAGGCAGGAGTACGTGAACTTCTGCGCCAGAACGCCAAAGCCCTCAGACCCGGCCGGATAGTAGGTCGTCGAAACGGCCTGCGCGCCGACTTTGCCCGCAATGCCCGCCACGTTAGGGATGGAGCGGCCCGAGTACGAGCGCGCGATCACCACCGAACCTGCCGCATGGAGCGTCCGCCGCCAGATCGGGCCCTCCCCCTGTGCGTAGTAGCGGGTGTCCTCATGCAGCAGCGCCGGAAACAGGAACGTGCCCTGGTAGGTGCCGTCGGTCTTGTCCAGGAAGCCGCGCCAGAGATAGCCCCAAAATGGCGCGTTGCCGCCATGGTATGTGTCCAGGGACGGATGCGAGTCCTCGGCCCAGGCCGTCCCGGAGCTGAGAAGCAGGTACCCAAAGGAGGAGTAATCCCAGGCCTGCCGGTTGGCCGTCTTCCAGTCCGTCTTCCACCCCGCGGGCTTAGCTACCGCGCCGCCGGAGACCGTCGCAAAGTTCGGCACAATTCCGAAAATCCGTCCCTGCTGTTGCCGGATGTGCCGCTGTTCGGGGACCGTTGCGTTGGCCCCGGGGGCCGCATGCTCTCCGGCCTGCGGATCAGGTACGGATGCCCCCGTCACCGCCGATCCGCTTACCTGACTGGAAGGTGCGTCGGGGAGATCCGTCGTCGCCGCCCGCTGGCCCAACGCCCCGTTCGCTGACCCAAGAACCAACCCCGCTACGACGAACTCACTGGCGAACGCACTTAAGCCCGTGCGCAGGGGGAATCCAATCCAATGAGCCAAGAAACCGCCTTCCGCCTGTAAGAAGCTGCTTGAAATCAGACGTACTGCCCGTGCCCTTTGGTTCATTTTGTCGAAAGCTCGGCGCCCTGTTCCCCCACGGATCCCGCCAGGGACAAACCCTCATCCAACAGGCCGTGATCACCCTCTTCGCCGCCACGACCAACCCGGGAAAGCTACGCGAGTTCGCTCAGGCAGCGGCCCCAGTCCACGTCCGGGTCCTCCCTCTGCCCGGCCTCGGGGCGCTCCAGGAGCCCGTGGAAGATGCCCCGACCTTCGCCGGCAACGCCGACCTGAAGGCGATCGCCTACTCCAACGCCCGTCCCGGCCTGCTCGTCCTCGCGGACGACTCCGGCCTTGAAGTCGATGCCCTCGGCGGCCGCCCCGGCATCCTTTCCGCCCGCTTCGCCGACAGTCTCGACTTCGAACCCCATGCCGGCCTGCCCAAGGACACGCGCAACAACCGCTGCCTGCTTTCCCTGTTGCACAATCTGGAGCGCCAGGCTGAGGCGCCCGTCGACCGCTCTGCTCGCTTTGTCTGCGCCCTCAGCCTCGCGCGCGATGGCGAGATCCTGCTGCGGGCCGGGGGTACGGTCGACGGCGAAATCCTCGACATCCCGCGTGGGGGTAACGGCTTCGGCTATGACCCTCTGTTCTTCCTCCGGAGTCGCGGTCTGACCCTGGCCGAGCTCTCGCCCGAGGAGAAGTGGGCCGTCAGCCACCGGGGAAATGCCTTCCGCAGCCTGCTTTACCGGCTCTTGCTGGACGGCAGACCCCCGACGCTTGACGTGACATCAGAACGCGGTATTGACATCAAGAGGCCCAAAAGGTAGCCTCGGATCATGGCACGTTCCGCTTTCACCCTTCGGCTTGCAAGTGACGAACGCACTGCGCTCGAAGACCTCAGCCGCATCGAACGCCGTCCCATGAATCAGATCCTGAACGACGCCATCAAAGCCTATCTCCATCGGCAAAGCGATAGCGAACGTGCCCTCGCAGACAGCCTCGACAAACTACGCGCCTACAGGGAGCGGGACCCGGAGTTCAAGGAAGCGATCGCGGCCGTCGCAAAGGCTGAAGCGAGCTTCGAAGACCCGCTGGAAGGCACTGTCTTCAAAGAGAGAAGCAAAGCACGCACTCACGCAAAGGCACAGCCCTCCTCCGTTCCCGTCCAGGATCGTATCCGGGACCTGCTGAATGCCTGACTGGGACGAGAACAGTCCTCAGCTGCAACGAAACCTCGCAGACATTCTCACCCGCATCAGCCGTTCCGCGCCGCTCCGGGAACGTCCCACCGTGGAAGGCGCCAGACAATGGCACGTCGAACTCCTCCGCGGTCTTTCCGTCCCTGACGAGACGTACCGCGGCGCCTTCCGTGGCGAACCCGGCCTGGAAGGCTTAGGGGTGCGGATCGGCAGCCACACCGGGGTCAGCGCCCAGAACGTTTCCCTTCAGTTGAGTGTCTTTGAACGCAGGCTTCACGACCTGCTTTCCCTGCTCGATGCCGTCATCCGCCCGGCGTCTTCACTGAACGCAGACCAACTCGCGGCGGTGCTCGACCTCTGCGCATGGACCCACGCAGAATGGGTGCGCATCCATCCGTTTGCAAATGGCAACGGCCGGGTGGCTCGCCTCTGGGCCAACAGTCTGGCCATCCGCTATGGCGTGCCGCCCTTTGTTCCGCTCAGGCCTCGTCCGGGAGCAGACTACGGGCAGGCTGGGCTCGCGGCCATGGAGGGCAACTGGCAACCGACCGCCACGGTGTTCCGTCGCCTTTACCTCGAAGCGATCGGCAAGCCGTAACACCAGGGTCGCTGCTCCTTTCCCATCTCCAAGATCTACAGAGCGTATTCGCCTCACCAGCTGTTTGGCCCTGCTGCGGGCTTGCCTGCTGTTTCCGCCTGATTCATTCCGCCGCAAGTCTGCTCTTTCCCCCGGGCAACGCTGCGCTTACCTTTTCCGGATCAAAACGATCGCACAAACGCCACGATTACCGCCCAATCCCACGTTGGTTTCCTTGACGGCTTAATTTTCACGGCGGAATAATCATCGTGCCCCGCCATTCGGCCCCGCATCCAGGGCCTCCACGGCGCCGCTTCTCAAGGAGTTCCACCCGATGGCCGCAGCCGCCCCCATGGCGCCCCCGGATAACGCGCAGCAAGGCAAGCGACGCGGCGCCCGCGGCCAGAAAGCAGTGCAGCCGCTCCGCGCCGGCGAAGGTCACAGCTTCTTCTGGCGCAAGCTTCACTCGCTCACCGGCATCATCCCGATCGGCGCCTTCCTCATCGAGCACATCATCTCCAACTTCGAGATGTGGAACGGTCCCCTCGCCTACGCGCAGCAGGTCAAGTTCCTCAACGGCCTCCCGCTCGTCCGCATCCTGGAGTGGGCCTTCATCTTCATCCCACTCGCCTACCACGCCGGCTACGGCGTCTTCATCTGGCTGCGCGGCCGCACCAACGTCAATGTCTACCCCTGGGCCGGCAACTGGGCCTACTACGCCCAGCGCATCTCCGGCCTCATCGCGCTCGCGTACATCATCCAGCACGTCTGGCGGCAGCGCTTCAGCGGCGTCTCGCTCCCCGAGCACCCCGGCGCAGCCTTCGCCAAGGTCCAGCACGAGCTCTCCAATCCCTGGATGTTCGCGATCTATGCCATCGCCATGATCGCCACCTGCTGGCACTTCAGCTACGGCGGATGGCTCTTCTGCGCCAAGTGGGGCATCACACCGGGAGTGAAGGCACGCCGTAAGTCCGGCTACGCCTGGGGAGGCCTCGGCGCCGCCCTCTGCGTCATGGGCTTCATCAGCATGTACGCCGCCGTCTGGAAGTATCCCAACGCGCCGGCCGACGTCATGCCTGCCCAACCAGCCGGCATCATCCAACCGGCCCCGACGACAGCCGCACCCGGCACCACTAACCCAACCCAACCAGGCGAG
>CAXUNH010000171.1:0-7112 GCA_964252405.1 uncultured Acidobacteriaceae bacterium
GGGCGCTCGACGGCGAGGGGCATCATGTCTTCCTTGAGGAAGAGCTTGATGCCGTCGGCGAGGGGCTGGAGCAGGCCGAAGGGGCCGGTGCGCGAGGGTCCCCAGCGGTTCTGCATGCGGCCGAGCACCTTGCGTTCCAGCAGCACCGTGTAGGCGACCGCGGTGAGCGTGATGACGAGGACCACGGCGATCTTGAGGACGCTGAGGAGGAGGAAGACCTGGAAGTCGGACAGATGGCTCATGGGAGAGGAGTTTTCAAGTCCTATCGTACAGTGCATGCGCGGATACCTGACGTCGCCGCGTCACGTGAATATGACCTGGCGTGATGCGCAGGATTAGGCTGGCTGCCTACCGACGAACCCAGACGTTGGTCTGTTCGCCGTATTCTACAAATGCGATCCTATGGCCTCTTGGGGAGGGAACCACCCAACTCGGACCAAGAGGATGCCGCAGCAGCGTCGTACGGCCTTCGCGGTCGACGTATGCAATCGTATACTCTCTCCCTTCCTGCATCTGGATGAAAAATCCGATGCCGTCAGGACGCCAGTTCACGCTTCGTAGAAGTCCTCGTTCCCGGAGCGGTATGTCCTTGGTCTGCGAGAGCTTGCCGGACCTCAGCTGGACAAGCTGAATGGAGGGCCTAGCGGAATCGTGTTTTGCCAAGGCGAGAGTCTTGCCGTCCGGCGACACGCTCCAGTCCCCGAAGAGTATCTCTGACCACCTCACGCGTCCCAGCTCGGCCCCCTCACCTGTCACTGGATCGAGCGCCTTGAAGACCAGAAAGTCTCCCTCCTTTACGCGCAGCACACATTGCCCGTTGGGCGAAGAGGAACACTGGAAGCCTTCCACTGCGTCCTTCGTAGGCACCCTCTGGATCGCCCCTCCGTTCACCGGCGCACGGAAGATGGCATTGGCGTGAAACCTGTAGAGATTCAGGAACAGGATCCATCGTCCATCGGGACTTGAAACGGGAAAAACGGCTCCTCCGATGGACCGCGCTCTCAGATGGGCAGGTGAGCCATCGGCCTCCTGGCTATAGATAGCGTACTTGTCTTCGTTATCGGATTCGAAGAGCACAGCTTTGCCGTCCCTTGTCCAGCTGTGAGGGAAGTTGTCGGGTGCGGGGTGGACCAGGCGGCGAACGTCGGACAGACCGGGTTGCGGCAAACGCGTTTGGCCGACGTAGACACTGGGAGTGGGTGCCTCGACGAGCGCAGCCACGACCCGTCCGTCATCGGAGACGGACAGATCGCGCAGGTCACCTTCAGCCCCGGGCTGCTTTGAGGGAGAGAGGAAGTGGCCGGAGGTCGGGTCCGTACCAGTCCCAAAGAGCCCGCTCTCCTGTTTAGGCGCCTGTTTAGCGGCAAGGAAGTAGACCCGACCGTCAGATGTTGTTGCCGCTGACAGCAGATGGAGGCCGATCTCGCGATCGAGCGTGCGTCCGGTGTCTGCGTCCACGGTGTCGAACTCCCACTGGTGACTCCATGCCGCCTCACCGTCGGCTGCGGTTGCTTCCGAGGGGATGACGCGCTTCTCGTAGCTGATCCGTTTTCCGTTCGCCGACCACATCGGAACGGACAAGCTGCCCTCGGGAAGAGACATCCCGATCTGGTGAGCGGCTTCCCCGTGCATTCCTGAGAGCCAGAGTTCGGCTCCGTTCCGCCGCGTAAAGGCCAGCCTTGCGCCCCTGATCGAGGTGACGGCATTGGCCGCGTCATCGACCAGGCGATCGTAACGGCCCGTTGCCGGCGAAATGCTCCAGATCTGTGGGCGCTGGGTCCGCGTGTCGGTGCTGCTCACAATAAGGGTGCTGTCGTCGGGCGTCCAGCCTATTTGGGTGATTGCGAAGCCTACACCCGCCCACGCGAGCTGATCCACACCGCGATCCAGTGTGCGTATGTAGAGGCCATTCCGGTCGCTGTAGGCGAGCATTGTTCCGCTGTGATTGACGTGCGAGGCGCTCACGTGTTCGCTGGCATCCCTGAAGGTCGCCTGCCTGAATACGGGCGTGGCGGCCGGAGCCGCCGCTCCGGATGAGGAAAGGTCTTCCCTACCGGTTGCCGGCTGCCGCGAGAGATCTGGAAAGTGAGCGGTCACCCCCTGTGTGGCCTCGTGAAGGCCCGCCGTCGGCAGGCGCTTCCATACTTTGCTCGTCAAAATTGCGAGCAGCCCAGCGATGGCCAGCGCGTAGCCGAGCGCTGGGCGACGGCGGCGCCGTACATTCCCGGCCTGCCGCAGAGAGGTATCAGCCGGCATGATCTGGTCGTTCGAGAATTTAGCAACGAGGACCTCAGACGAGGCTTTCCGGGCTGGTTCGCGCATCAGGGACTGCGGGATGGAAAGGTCCTCGGGTGTCGGTGCGTTAAGGGGCAAGATTGCGCTCGGCGGGGTTGTCACCGGGCCTTGACGAGCCCGAGATGCCGGGTCACCGACTTCGCTCCACGCGACCTCCGCGATAAACCGGTAGCCCATGCCGACCATCGTCTCGATGTAGATCGGATCGGCCGAGCTATCGCCAAGGGCGGTCCGCAGACGGTTCACCGCTGTGTTGATTCCGTTGGTGACGTTAACGAACTGAGGCTCCGGCCACAATAGGCTAGCGATGTCGTCGCGTGTCACGAGTTGCGAGGGCCGGGTGGTGAACAGGATCAGCAGTCGCATGAGCGAGCGCGGAAGCCGAACACGATCGCGGCCCTTGCGCAACACCAGCGACTGGGTGTCAAGCTCGAAGTCACTGAAGGTGCAGAAGGCACGATCAGACCGTGAAGACTCCGGGCGATGTGCGGCCTCCGTCATGCCTTCAGTCTTGGAATGGACACCTGACATAGTGCCCATCACTCTATCCTAGGTCCGCCCATTCTTGTGAACGGAACTGCAAGTGACACAAAGCAGATCACTTAGGTAGTTAAGTGCAATTTAGATCGAATTCAGGTTGCCGCCATTGTCTCCCGTTTGGGGAAGATGAAAGAAGAGACGCATCAGATGTCCCTTGCTCCCCCATGATTTGGCCGACGCTATGGCCTTCCTGTGTGCAGCGCTGCACTGGAGGAGCTCCTTCAACCATGGAAACGATGTTGACCGGTGCAACACGGTTGTGCCAGGAGGATCTATGTTGCGGTGTATCAGCTTCGCTCTTGTGCTCTGGGGGACAGCCTTGGCTGCGGCCCAGCAGACAGTGCTACCGATTATCGAAAACGTCCAGGAGAACACCCCAGGCACACAACTCACGATCAGCGGAACAGGCTTTGGAACAGCCACGCCGAACGTGACCCTGTCAGGGCAGTCGCTTTCGGTAGTGACTTCGACGGACACGACCGTAACGGTCGCGCTGCCGGCGTCTTTTCACCCTGGGTCGTACCTCTTGTCCGTCAACAATAGCCAGACCCATCTCTTCGGCCTGTTTGCCGCCGTAGTTGGACCGGTGCAAGGCCCGGCAGGTCCTGCCGGACCGCAAGGTGTCGCGGGTGCACCGGGGCTCCAAGGTCTGCCTGGAAGTGCTGGCCCTGCCGGACCAGCGGGTCCTCAAGGTCCTGCGGGTGCGGCCGGAGCAACCGGAGCCCAGGGTCCGGCTGGTGCGGCTGGGGCAATCGGCCCGCAGGGACCGGTGGGAGCGGCTGGCGCGGTAGGTCCGGCGGGTCCCATTGGCGCAGTCGGTCCGCAAGGTCCTGTTGGCGCGACCGGCTCCGCCGGTTTGAATGGCGCCACTGGAGCGCAGGGCGTAGCGGGAACGAGGGGTCCTGTGGGCGCCCAGGGTCCGGCCGGTCCACAGGGGCCAGCCGGGCCTCCCGGACCTGCCGGACCTGCCGGTGCCGACGGAGCTACCGGGGCAGTCGGGCAGACTGGCGCGGCGGGTCCCCAGCTCTGGACGGCGATTGCCTCATTTGCTGATGATCTGCATGGCAGCGGACTGTTCTACCTGCCGGCCTCTGGCACATCTTCTTCCGGGAGCGGAGGGCAGAACTACTTCCGAGTTGGTATGGGGGCGCTGCCTGTACCCAAAGCCTGTACGGTAACCAACGTGGCCGCCCTGCTCAGCGGTGCCAGCGGCAACGGCACTGTGAGCGTCGGTCTCATCTACCAGTATCTGAATCTGAATACGATTACCGATCCGATCTGCACCCTCCAAACCAGCTCCGGGAGCAGCACCTGTACCGGGACTACAAGCACCTCATACGCGACCGGCGAAGGCATCCAGCTGGGGATCATTACCTCAGACGCTTCGACCCTTGACAACGCAACGCTAGCCACCAGTTTCACCTGTCAGTAGCGGCGAGCCTGGGCAGGAGACGAGTTTCGCTCGCCTCCTGCCCGCTCCTGTTTCGTAAGCGCGTGTCGCGTTCGGGCCTAGGAATAACCCTAGGCATCTAGTCGCCGGCGGCTGAGGCGAAGCAGAGGTGTAAGGGGGGCGGGACCAGGAATTGCGCCCGGAGCCCGGAATATTGCTTGACATCGGGCGACAACTCACTACTATTCGGTTGTGGATTGGCTCGGAAGAACGTTTGCGGCTTTGTCTGACCCGACGCGCAGGGCGATGGTGGACCGTCTGTCCCGTGGGCCTGCGTCTGTGCGTGGGTTGACGGAGCCGTTTGCGTTATCGCAGCAGATGGCTTCAAAACATATTGCAACCCTGGTACGGGCCCGGATTGTGAGAAAGGCAAAGCGCGGGCGGGAGAGTGTGTGCACACTGCGGCCGGAGGCGATCAAGACAGTCAATGACTGGGCCATGAACTACCGGCGGTTCTGGGAAGAGAGTTTGGACAAGCTGGAAGCGGTTGTTACTGAAATGAAGAAAGCGGAGGTGAAGGATGGCGGATCAGGCAGTTGTTGAAACAGAGCGGATGGTAATCACACGCATTTTCGAAGCGCCACGCGCGTTGGTCTGGAAGGCGTGGACGGACCCGCAGTACGTGATGCAGTGGTGGGGGCCGAAGGGCTTTACGGCACCGGTCTGCAGGATGGACTTCCGGGTGGGCGGCAAGTTTGTCTGCTGTATGCGCTCGCCGGAGGGGCAGGAGTTCTGGAACGCCGGGGAGTACCACGAGATCGTGCCCTACGAGAAGATCGTGTCCTCGATGTACTTTGCGGATTCAGAGGGGAACAGGGTTGAGGCTGCGGAGTACGGCATTGACCATCAGGCTATCGAGGATGCGCATGACGTGGTGCTGTTTGAAGACCTGGGTGACGGCCGGACGAAGCTGACGTTGATCGGCAACGAGACCGCTGAGGAGGCCACGAAGAGCGGACAGGCCGAGGGTTGGAACCAGATCCTGGAGAAGATGGCCTCGGTGGTGGCGGGGATGGCAGGGGCGAAGTAGCAGTTCGTCGTTTGGCCATTCGGCACGCTCGAAGCAGTGCAAAGGCGTAATTAGAAAGATCCGTCTTAGGCTCCGACGTGCATCCCAAGCGCGGGGTCAGGGCTCCGCCTTGGGCGAGAGTTCTTGCTGTACAGGCTGCTCTCCTAGGCGAACTCGTGACGGCTTGTCAGCAAAGCTGGCTTTCAGTTTGCCCATCAAGAAAAGCAAGACTCCACTTGCCACAGCCAACGTAAGCAGTGTGCCCGCTAGTGCTCCAAAGCCCAGTTCCACATAGTCGGGCTTAATCCCAATCGGGGCGGTGAGGAACGACCCTAATCCATCTCCTAGCCGCATGAGCATGGAGAGAAAAGCTGCTGGGCACACAATGCAGAAGAACATCCAAGAGGCGTAGTAGACGCACTTGGCAGAGACCGCCCCTACGGCGCGGGTCACAAACCACAAAAACTCGTGGAACTTGAGTAGGACGAAGCTGGTCGCAGCTAGCGCCAGGGCTCCTACCAGATCACGCCGCCAACCGTAGGCAACAAGCTTTTCAAGGAACGCTGCAAACATGCCAAAAACTAGAGAGGCAAGCACAAGCAGAAAGAGAAGTGCGCCTAAGGAAGCGAAGACGCCATTCAACAAGTACGAGAAGCGTCCGAGCGCCCGACGGGTCCTTCCGTACCCGGCGAGCCGCCGCTCGTGCGTTTCCGTAAGACGCCTCCAAGCCACCCCTAAAGCATGTGCAAACCGGTCGATCATACCTGGTTAGGAGGCTAAGTCGATGTCTCGTTCTGTGCGATAGCACGAAAGGAGCGGTCCCTAGTGTTGGGATTCCGCCTATTGCATGCGGGGGAGCTATCGGAGAGAAACGCGGATTCCCTTCGGGAATGACAACAATCAAAAGCAAGTGCGTGCCACTTGCCCTTACTCAATCTCCGGCGGCTGAGGCGAAGTGGTCGGCGACTTCGCGTTCCTGGTGGCGGTTGACCTGCTGCAGGATGGGCGAGTGCGCGGTGAGCGAGCCGGAGGTGAAGAGGGTGTCGCGGCTGGGGAGGATGAGGTCCTTGCGGGACTCATCGATATGGACCAGGCCGGTGGAGGCGGGGGTGATGTGCTGGTCGTTGCCGCTGAGGAGTTGGAGGCGGCGGAGTTTGTCGTAGCCGGGGACGAGGCGCTGGATCTCGTCGAGGATGGCAAAGGGGTCGAAGGGCGAGACTTTGGGTTCGAGATTGTTGGCGGTGAGCCAGACGGCGTGGCGGTCGGCTTCGCCGGCCTGGGCGCCGCGGGACTGGCCGAGGTCGGCGCGGACGCCGGTGGTGGACCCGCGGCCGAAGGGGACGAGCGCTTTGACGGGGTGGCCCATCTTGTCGGCGAGGCGGACGATGAGCTCGAAGTCGGTGCGGGGGCCGGGCTTGTCGGCGGCCTTTTGGACGAGCTGGAGGTCGCCGTAGGAGTTGGTGACGGAGCCGGACTTCTCGTAGAGGCTGGCGGCGGGGAGGACGACGTCGGCGAGCTGGGCGGTTTCGGTGAGGAAGAGGTCCTGGACGATTGTGAAGGTGTTGGCGAGGGTGCCGGGGTCGACCGAGAAGCGGGCGACGGGGTTGGCGCCGACGACGTAGAGGGCGGCGAGCTGGCCGGACTGGGCGGCGTCGAACATGGCGAGGAGGTCGAGGCCGGGTTGGCTGAGCGTGGAAGTCGTGGCACCTCCAAACGCAGGTCTCTCCGCTCCGGCGCTGTGCGCCTCCGGTCGAGATGACAGTTGAGGGGAGGGGGCGTACTCGGCGGCGAACGCGGCGTTGTTGAGGGGTTGATAGC
>CAXUNH010000172.1:0-7091 GCA_964252405.1 uncultured Acidobacteriaceae bacterium
GGACAAGTGGTGGAGGGGGCGCCGGTGCAGGTGTACCAGCGCGTGCTGGCGTGGGAAGGGGCGTGCGGGGCGGGAGCAGGGCGATGCGCAGCGGCCCCGGTGCTGGCTTCATCGCAGACGACGTTGACGTCTGATGGAAACGGCGCAATCGAGATCGCGCCGCTCCAGGTGCCGGGTGTTCCTCAGGTTGTCGAGATCGCGGCGGTCACGGGTACCCAGGGTTTCGTGACCGTGACGCTGGTTAAGACGCCGTGAGTGACTCAGGCTTCCTCGGTGAGCAGTGTGTTCCTGGCCGGCGGACGCCTGATCGACGCCAGGCCAAAACAGGCGATGTAGACGTAGCAGATGGCCGGGAGGATAAAGGCAGCCTGTACGCCGATGTGGTCGGCGAGCCTGCCCATCAGTTCGGGAATGATGGCGCCTCCGAGGATCGCGGCGATCATCAGGCTGGAACCCTTGCTGGTGAGGGGGCCGAGGTCCTGGATGCCGAGCGTGAAGATGGACGGGAACATGATGCTGTTGAACAGGCCCACGGCAAGGAGCGACCACATGGCGGGCGAGTCCGGGACAGGGATGTTTTCGTGATGACCGAAGAGGTTCACTTCGTGGAAGTTCATCACCCCCGTGCCGTGGGTGTGCATGGTGACTATGACCAGGGTGAAGGCGCAGAGGGCGGCGAGGCCGAGCACAGTGCCCGTTTTGACCTTCTGCAGAATGGCGGAGCCGACGAAACGACCGATCATGGCGCCGCCCCAGTAGACCGGGAGGAAGTTGGCCGCGATGTCTTCGCGGAGGCCGGCGATCTGGGGCAGACCCATGTAGTTGACGAGAAAGGAGCCGATGGAGACCTCGGCGCCGACGTAGGTGAAGATGCCGAGCGCGCCGAAGAGCAGCCAGGGGTGGTTCCAGATGCTGTCGGGCTTGGTGAGCGCTTCGGAAAAGGCGCCGGGGCGGAAGTCCTGCGTGTGCTGGGAGACGCCGGTGGTGGTTTTGAGCTTGATGAGGCCGAGCGCGAGGGCGATCAGCAGAAGCATGAGAGCGAGGCCGATGTAGGGCATGCGGACCGAGGAGGCCTGCGTGGCTCGATAGCTTTGGAGGGCCGCTTCGGGCAGCGAGTGCAACTGGGCCGGCTGGAGCTGCTTGGCGACGTGCCGGAGGATGACGTACGCGCCGAGGAACGGAGCAATGAACGTGCCGACGGAGTTGAATGCCTGGGCGAGGTTGAGGCGGCTGGACGCCGTGGCAGCCGGGCCAATGACGGTGACGTACGGATTGATGGAGACCTGGACGATGGTCATCCCCGCGGCGAGGATGATGAGCGCCGAGAGGAAGACCGGGAAGCTGGCCACGATGGAGGCGGGGACAAACCCACCCGCACCGGCGGCCATGGTGATCAGGCCGATGACCATCGTTTTCTTGTAGCCGAAGCGGTCGACCAGCATGCCGCCGGGAAAGCTGAAGATGGCGTACGAGCTGAAAAAGGCGAACTGCACGAGCATGGCTTCGGCGTAGTTCAGCTCAAAGATGCCCTTCAGGTGGGGAATGATGATGTCGTTCAGGCAGGTAAGGAAGCCGACCATGAAGAAGAGTGTGGTGACCACGGTCATGGCCCGCGTATCGGTCTTGACCTCCAGGCCAGTGTCATAGCCGGGCGCGCTTGGATTTTTGACAAAGACAGCCAATGGAGGCTCCTTCAGGAGAAGTTCAGAGGTGGGCGGATCGGCAGCGCGAAACGCCATACAAGAGTAGCTGTTCCAGACAAGATTTGGCTCTTCAGAGCGAATGAGGAGCAGAATATATCCCGCTGCCCGCATCTCTAGGTGGTAGGTGCGCCGGGTTGACTCGAATGGCTGATTCCGGGCGTGCGGGTCTATGCTGGAGAAGAGGATCGGCATTCGCCGGCTAAGGGGAACCATATGCGGAGTACGGGGAATGGTAGCAGGGGCGGACGGGACGGATTCGGGTATGGGGGGCGAGACCTCACCTCGTCGCCGGCGGGCTCGCAGGGCGGCAATGAAGAACGTGATTTCTTTGAGGAGCGGACGGAGGTCAAGACGCATACGCTGACCTGCCCAAACTGCCAGCAGGAAGCCGACTACGCGCTGACGTGGCTGGTGCGGCGCAAGCGGCCCCGGTTGACGGGGTACGCCGATGCGGCGCGGGAGGCGCGGTTCGCCAAGGCGAAGAGCTATATGGTGCGCCGGGATGACCAGGTGGCGTGCCAGAACATCCGGTGCCGGAAACGGTTTGAGATTGCAGGGTTGCAGAGCGTGGCGTTTCTGCAGGACGCCGGTGAGGGGTCGGTGGAAGACCGGGCGGCGCGCATCCGGGCGGCGTTTGCCGGGCGCGGGCGGGAGTAGCCGCGGACTGAACCGCGTAGCGGATGGGCGGGAACCAGAGTGGTAACTCCGGGGCTCAAGGATTGGTTTAAGGTTTCGGGACGGCGGCCGGCTCGCCGGGAGATTTGAAGGACGTGCGGTGATCGAAGGGCCCTCCGGTTGGGGCGGCCTTCAACAGCATGCAATGTGATGTAATGTCGGAGTCAGCTTAACCGAAGGAGTTTCCGCGCGATGCCGAACCTGATGCTTCCGCCCGAAGAGCGCATGCTTACCCCTGAGGAGGTCGCGGCGCTGGACCGTCGTCGCCGGCGTGGGCAGTTGCTGATCGTGCTGGGTTTCCAGTTTGGGATTGTGGCGACCCTGACGACGCTCTGGAGCGGCCAGGACCTGCAGTACTCGCCCGGATGGGCGCATCCGATGGTGTATTGGGACGCTCTCACGGGGTTCGCGGCGCTGGTCTGCTTTGTTGTCGGACTGCGGCTGCGGCGCGGGCTGAACGAGTTTTTCAGCTACTAAGGTCTTGATCGGCCCGAACGGGAGCAACTTCTTACGACGGGTCGCGTCCAGGGTTGCCCGGGGCACGTCTACACTGAAGACAGTGGCCGTTGCGAGATCATTTCGGACACGAAGGGCAGGCCGTCGCCTGACCGGCGCGCTTCCATCGCTATGGATGCGATGGCTCGTGGTGGCCTTTGCGCTGCTGTTTGGGACGGTGATGACCGCCGAGGCGGCACATCTGCACCGGCTGGCCGGGCAGGGTCACTCCTTGCAGGCAGCAGGACCGGGATCGCCGAGCGCCGACGCGGAAGAGCACTGCCCCTTATGCGTTGCGGTGCATCCAGCGCTGCCGGCGCCCATCCATGTTGCGCCAGCGCCGGTGCTGTCCAGCCAGTCACTTCCCCGGAGTGTGGCGGCGCGGGCCGGCACCGTTTCGTGGCATTTTGCGCGGTTCGGCCGCCCTCCGCCTGAGGTCCCTTACGCCTGAGGATCTGCCGCCCTGCACGTGGGTGTGCAGTGCAGTTTACCGGTCACTCGGCCGAGGGCGCGGCTCCTTTCAGGAGGGAAGCATCTGACAAGGTGCCCTGGGGACGCCGCATTTGGGGAGATCTCTATGCGAACTTCTTTTTCGCGCATTTCTGCGCTCGTGTCTCTCGCCGCTGTGGGCTCCTTTTGCGCCAACGGCATGGCGCAGAGCACGTCCGGTGTTGTGAATGGAACGGTGACCGACGCGAGCGGGGCGGTAGTGCCGTCCGCAACGGTGATCCTCAGCAATCCGGTGAGCGGGTACACGCGGACGCAGGTGACGGACAGCGCGGGAAGCTTTTCCTTCCATAACCTGCCCTTCAACCCGTACCGGGTCGTCGCGAAGGAGCAGGGATTCCTAGACAGCGCCGAACAGGTTCAGGTGTCGACGTCTGTCCCTTTGAGGATCGATTTACGCATGAAGGTCGGCGCCGCGAATACGGTTGTGACGGTGGAAGCGCCGGCTGACCTGGTGGAGAGCGATCCGAACTTTCACACGGATGTGGACCGGACGATGATCAACCGGCTGCCGGTGGAGAGCCCGTCTTCCCAGTTGAGTTCGATTGTCACGGAGCTGTCGCCGGGCGTGGCGGCGGATTCGAATGGACTTCTGCATGGTTTGGGAGATCACAACGAGACCTCCTTTTCCGTAGACGGCCAGCCGATCACGGACCAGCAGAGCAAGGTCTTTTCGAACGAGCTGCCCGCGGACGCAGTTCAGTCCCTCGAGGTCATTGAGGGAGCGCCGCCGGCGGAGTATGGCGACAAGACCTCGCTCGTGGTCAACGTCACCACGCGATCCGGGCAGGGCGTTCTGACACCGACAGGGGCGGTGACCCTTTCCTACGGCAGTTTTGGGACGTCCGATCTCGCGGCGAACCTGGCGTATGGCGGCAAGAACTGGGGCAACTTCGTTTCGGCGAGCGGACTGCAATCGGGACGCTTTCTGGACGCACCGGAGTTCACGGTGATGCACGACAAAGGGAACGAAGAGAACCTGTTCGATCGCGTCGACTTCCAGTTCAACGCCAAGGACTCGCTGCATACGAATTTTCAGTACACGCGTTCCTGGTTCCAGACCCCGAACAGCTTCGACACCCAGTATGAGTTCAGCGATCCCGCGGTGTTCGGCCTGACGACGGGACCCACCGATCAGCGGAGCAAGATCGGCACGATTCTGTTGGCGCCGACGTATACGCGGCTGCTTGGGGAGAGTGCAGTCTTCAACTTTGCGCCGTATATCCGGAGGGACAGCTACAACTACTACCCGAGTAAGGATTTGTTGAACGATTTGGGACCCATTCAGCAGGAGAGCGTAGGGCAGTACCGGACGCTTACGAATCTGGGGGTGCACAGCGATGTGTCCTACGTTTTGGGGCCCAACAGCCTGAAATTTGGCGGAATGTATGCACAGACGTTCTTGCGTGAGAACGACACGCTGGGCGTGGTGGACGGTAGCTTGAACGCGCCTTGTCTGGATGTAAACGGGAATCCGCTGAGCGGGGGAGCCGGCCAGTGCACCGGCAATCCGAGCAGCGAGAATCCGGCGTTCAACCCGGTACTGGCGCCCTATGACCTGACCCGCGGCGGGTCGACGTACACCTATCACGGGCGGACGGATGTGAAGCAGCTTGCGTTGTATGGGGAGGACTCGCTGACCGCGGGCAACTGGCTGTTCAACCTGGGGATTCGTGGCGACTTTTACAACGGGCTTTCCATTCAGCGGCAGGCGGAACCCCGGCTGGGCGTCTCGTACAGCTTGAAGAAGACCGGCACGGTGCTGCGTCTTTCGTACGCGCGGACGCAGGAGACGCCGTTCAATGAAAATCTCGTGCTGGCCTCCAAGGGCTGCGAGGACGCCGTGGTCAATGCGATCTTCTCGACGATCGGTCCGTGCATACCGGCGCCCTTCAACCCTGGCTTTCGGAACGAGTTTCACGCAGGCTTCGAACAGAGCGCCGGGAAGCACTTCGTCTTTAGCGGCGAGTGGATCAGCAAGTACACGCACAACGGCTATGACTTCTCCGTTCTGGGCGCCACCCCGATCACGTTTCCGATCGAGTGGCACAATTCCAAGATCCCGGGATACGCGGCGAGTGCGACTTTGACGGAGTACAAGGGGCTCACGGCTCGCTTGACGATGTCGTCGGTAGCTGCGCGGTTCTTCAATCCGCAGGAGGGCGGATTGGGCGCGACGCCGGGAACGCCGACGGGTTTTCCGTTTCGGATCGACCATGACGAGCGCTTCAACGAGACAACTCACTTTGAGTACAAGTTCCCGTTTCGCAAGAGCCTCTACTATTCCTTCAACTGGAAGTTTGATTCGGGTCTGGTGGCCGGGTCCACGCCCTGCTACAACGTGACCGACCCGAACAGCACGTGCGCGAGCACCTCGATCACGATCGGTGGCCAGCCTGGTATCGATCTGAGCGGCTATACGCCCGACCAACAGTTTCAAGCTGGCCTGACCTGCAACGGCGTGGCGGCGACGCCGACAGCCGGATTTTCGCAGTGCCTGGCCTCGCAGTTGACTTCGAGACTGGTCCGGATCCCGGCGCCGGGCACCGAAGACGACGACAAGAACCCGCAGCGCATTCAGTCGCGTCACCTTTTCGATATGGAACTGGGCGACGACGACCTGGTGCACTGGCAGTCGGATCGCTACAAGATCGGCGCGCGGCTCACTGCCATCAACGTGGGCAACAACTACGCGCTGTACAACTTCCTGTCTACGTTTTCGGGGACGCATTATGTGTCGCCGCGGACAGTGACGGCTGAGGTGAGTTTTCATTTTTAGTGGTCGGTGGTGCGTTGTTGATGCGACCGACGTTCCGTGATGAGGCCCTGTGTTTCGTCAGGGCCCGGCGTTCGCCGGGCCGGTTTCTTTCTGCAACGAAAGCGGGGCTTCAGCCCCGGGGTGTGGCGGGTTAGACTCGCCCGGATGGCGAAGCCGCTGAGACCCGTCCATTCGGGCACCTTTCTTATTACGACCACGACTCTTGATCGGCGTCGTCTTTTCCAGCGTGTTACGACGGCTGATCTGTTCGTCGAGGTGCTCCAGCATTACCGGAGAGAAGGCTGTTTCCTCCTCCACGCCTTTGTCGTCATGCCGGAGCACATTCATCTGCTCCTCACGCCAGTCGGTGTCTCCGTCGAGCGTGCGATAGGTCTGATCAAAGGGGGCTTCTCTCACCGGGTAGAGGGTCCTAAGCCGGTGTGGCAGCGCGGCTTTGATGATCGGCGCGCGCGCAGCAAGGAAGAGTTCCTTGGCATGCGAGATTACATTCATCAAAATCCTGTTCGGAAGCGTTTCTGCGCCAGCGCTGACGAGTGGAAATGGTCGTCTGCCTGGAGTGGCTGGCGCGTTGCGCCTCACCCTGGGGCTGAAGCCCAGATCGAGGTTAAGCAGATACGGCCCGTCTGAAGCCGGGCCCTGACGAAACGGTATTGGCGTTGGGAAGTGAGCTAGGTTTCTGGCGGTGTGGGGGAATGCGGCTGGTCGGGTTGGAGGCGCGTGGTCTGGCGAGGGTGAGGGGATGTGGCGGCAGAGAGAGGTGAATGGGGATTGTGGCGGCAGAGATTAGCGGTTTGTCCTGGTTGGAAGTGGGCTGGCGCTTTCCCCGGGGCTGAAGCCCCTCTTTCCGCCGGAGCGAAACGGCACGGCTGAAGCCGGGCCCTGCCGAAACGGTATTGGCGTTGGGAAGTGAGGTAGGTGTGTGTCTTATAGAC
>CAXUNH010000173.1:0-7028 GCA_964252405.1 uncultured Acidobacteriaceae bacterium
CTGAGTCCATCGCCCAGGCGCGGCAGATCAAAGATCCCATCCCGCCCGCGCCGCAATTGATCGAGATGATGCGCCGGCACCGGGCCGAGGGCATGACCCTGCGGTCCATCGCCGCTCAGCTCAACGGGCTAGGGCTACGCACGCCTAAAGGATCGCAGTGGTACGCCGGGACCGTGCGGAAGGCCATGATTGCGTTCAGTGCGCCTGTGGTTTAACGCGCGGTACGATCCTTGGTCCTGAGGTTTGCCAGGATCGCGGCCCCTGTACTCGCAACTAGGCAAAGTAGGGTTTCGTTTGCGGCAATGGCATTCCTAAACCGGAGGTCCTCTCCCCAAGGTGCGAAGTCCAACCTATGGCCATTTTCGAAAACAGCATGAGATCCGGCCCATCCCGCTACACCCGATACGAGCACAAAAACGACTCCAGCCGAAAGCGAAGCCCTTAACACTCGGGATGTGGTCAGCCGAGGCCGGTAGATCAGCGTTGCCGTTATCGCCCCAATAAGGAAGCCGGCTCCGAAATGGAGTCCTACGAGCATCGCCACAATGCCAGATGTCAGGAACATCGTTCCCCTTCAAACACGTGCTATTCGCCCACTGGTCCGTGCTTTTGCCCCTTCAACAACGCAACAGCAAAAGCTAGCCAGCACAACACTGCCGGGCACAACGTTACAAAGATTGAAAACGAGACACCCAGGCGGAATGCTTTCAGTCCGAAATTGCCCGCGCTCTGCGCCTTTGCGGTCGATCTGACAAGAAGCTCAGAAATCCAGCCTCCTGTGTAGCAGATGTTTGCGATCAGAGCGTACGGAATGATGAGGAAGATGCCGAGTAGTGGCCCATCAGTCATGCCAATCGGCTCCCCCACAAATGAATCAGCTGTAAACGCACAGATAACCAACAAGCAGCAGGTGAGCAGGCCTGTACATCCGACGACAAGGTTAAAGAACAGGCGACGGCTTTCCCACCACCTGATGACTTCCCCTGCGCTGGAGGCTGGCTCTCGCCGTTCGAACTCCGGGCGTTTGAAAAAGGCTTTCTGCCAGGCACCGACCACGTTAAGCTCCTCAGTGCAATGAATGATTTCCGCTTCACTCTCCACTACAATAAACATTATGCGCATAGTACATAGGGTGTACATTAAGCGCATGGTGATTGCCGTTGTCGCTAAAAAGGGCGGTGTTGGAAAGAGCCTCATTTCCCTGCTCCTCTATCACTCACTCAAACAGGCTGGCCGCTCCGTTGAACTACAAGACTGGGACGCCCAGGGTACGGCCACAAAAAGCCGCGATTTCACCGAGGCCGAGCGCAAGGCCGAAGCCTCTGCAGAAATCGTGATTTATGACACGCCCCCAAACCTCGGTCACACAGCGACCGACGTCGCCATACGATCTGCCGATCTCGTTCTGGTTGTTGCTACCCCGTCGCCAGTGGATGTGTGGGAGGCCCAGGATGCGGCCAAGCTCGCCCAGAAGACGGCACGGAAGAAAGCCAGGGTACGCGTGATCTTCAACAAGGTGCGCCGGAATACGCTCCTGGGGCGAGTCCTGGACGAGACCGCCAAGCAGTTTTCCGTGCCCACGCTGCAGACTGTCCTCAGCAATCGCGAGTGCTATCAGCATTTCGCTTGGCAGGGCTGGAAAGCGCTGGATTCCAGCGCACGTGAGGAAGTTCTGCAAATGACAATTGCAGTTTTAGGAACAGCATAGGTATTATGCGTATAGTACCTATACCAGTCATTATGGCAGCTAAGCGTACAGACGATCTTTTGAAGGCTCTACAGGGCACACCTGTAGCAAAAACTGCGCCCGTAGGCTCCAGGTCAGAGCGGAAAGTCGTTCCCACAGGCCGAGGCAAGCCCATGAACCTCTACCTACACCCAGAGGACACCCAGCGCATTCGTTCACTGGCGGCCTACCTCACAGGGCAGGGCTTCCGGGTGAGCGATAGCCAGGTTGTGAAAGCTGCGCTACGGGTGGCGTCAGCCGACAGCTCGCTCCTCTCTGCTTATGAGCAGGCCGTCACAGCCGACCAACGCTTCAAACGCTCCAAGGACACACACGAGGGGTAGGCATTGGCCAAGCGGACCAAAGATGCGGAACTGCCCCTCTCGCCGGTCGCCAACCGGCTGCTGGAGGCCGCAGTCGATATCCAGCAGAATCCAGACGCCACAGATAAGGCATACATGGCTCGGCAGCTCGTGCAATGCACCCTGCCCCATAGCGACCCCGGCAATGAGGTGCTTTGGACACGCACGAACGGCAACCTAACCCTCTCTATCCAGCCTCACATCGACCGTAAGACCCGGAAGGCACTCTATCCCTACGGTACCGTCCCCCGCCTTCTCCTTTTCTGGATGGTGACGGAAGCCACCCAGACCAAGAGCCGCCGCCTGCACCTTGGGCACAGCCTCTCGGGCTTTATGCGCGAGCTAGGGCTGAATCCGCACACCGGGGGAGGGAAGCGGAGCGATGCCGTCCGCCTCCGCGAGCAGATGACCCGGCTCCTGCGGGCGACCATCAGCTTTGAGCAGACCTATGGAAACGGGATTAGTTGGCTTGACATGCAGATCGGTCCGGAGGCGGTTCTTTGGTGGGACCCAGAGAAGACCCTGCAGGATGACCTCTTCGAGAGCTGGGTTGAGCTGGGGGAGAAGTTCTACCAGGCCGTGACCGCCGCTCCCGTCCCCTTGGATATGCGCGCACTAAAGGCGCTAAAAAAGTCACCTCTAGCTTTGGACCTCTACAGTTGGCTGGCCTACAAGACGTGGAACGCAGCCCGGAAGGGAACCCCACAGACCGTGAGCTGGTCTGGGCTCCACGCCCAGATGGGTGCCGATTACGCCGAAGTTCGGGACTTCAAGAAAAAGGTCCGGGCGCTTCTGCCCAAGATTGAGCAGGTCTATCCGCAGATGAAGGTGACGTACGAAAAGGCCGGACTCATCATTTCGCCTGCAGCAGGAGCTATCCCCGACCGGGTACGGTGAAACGGTCCCACTTTCCGAAAATCTCCACATGTCAGCGGAAATCTCTGTACTTTTCCACGGTGAAACGGTCCCACACAAAAGCCCAGGTTTTGATTTTTCCACGGTGCAACGGTCCCGGAAATACGGTGCAACGGTCCCGGATTTTGACTGCATATAAGGAAGCCTGTAGTTAACCTGTAGTTTCTTTTAGCTTCCAGTAGTCGATAAAGCCGACGAGTGAGGAAATAAGGAAATGAAAACGAAGCAGCATCCTGCCTGATGGATTTGCCGCTGCGCTTGGAACGCAAAAGCGCGTCCCACAAACCCACAGGCACGGCGACGGCTACCCGAATAACCAGCTTCCATCCTTGTCCATATAGGGTGTCTTTTCGCGTCCGGCAGCCTGCCAAACCGAGTTCACCAGCGGGAGCAATACCGAGGGGTCCGAAGCATCAGCCACAGTGTGGTTCAGCAGCACATCCGGGCACAGAATCAAATCCCGATCAAACGGTTCACTCTCATAGCTGAGGTGCGCGACGTGCTGCGGTAGCGCCATCGTCCTGCCCTTCATTCCAATCAGTGAGACGGTCGCGAAGACCGGTTCGGGCACGTCCAGGTGCTTGAGAAGAAGTTGCGCTGACTGGAACGTTCGGGCGAGCTTCTCCTCGAACACGCGGCTGGGCACCGGAGCCTTCCCGTAGTTGTCGAGCGCGTACCCATCTCCGTACTCAAGGGCGCCCTGCCGGAACACCTGCAGGTAAGATCGTTTGCCGTCCTGATAGGTTCCCGAAGCGAGAAGAAACCCGTCCGCGTTGTAGCGGCGAATGTCGCCACCGAACGTCATCAGGTTAGCGCCTTGACCCCAGCTCTGAGGATCGAACCGGCGCGGGTATACCGGCTCGTCCGAGGTGAGCATCGAGGCAGGAACAAAGTGGAATAGGAGCTTGGAACCAGGCAAGGGAATCGGTCCCTCTTCCGCAATCGCTTTGGCGATCCGGTCCGTTTTCCAGTCGCGCAGCCGTTCTCCCAGGCCACGCTGCAACGCAAAGGCGGCTCCAATTTGTTGGACATCCAACTGAACTTTTCCAGTGCTGCTGTTGCGCGAGAAGAAGCGGCTGGAGTTCGAGAACGTGACCATGTGCGGCGCGATCCAGCTCTTGCCGACACGAATGAGGATCACCAGTCCACGCTCTGGAATGTCGAGGCTCTTCACCTGGACCAGAGGCAGGCGAGGTTGAATTCCACTCTCGATCATCTGCTCGATCCGGGCGCATTCGGTAGCGGCGTTGTCCACCTGGAGTGGCTTGATCTCCGCTGGTACGCCGGTCGGTTTTCCTGCTTCGTCCCGCTCGTCGGAGATGCCGAAAATGAGGTCCCCGCCGGACGCATTGGCGAACGAGGAAACGTCGCTCAGAAACTCCACGCGCTCTTCCCGGTTGCCGGTTGCGAGACGTTCTTTGTACTCCAAAGTTTTGCGCTCGACCGTCTTCAGTTCGACCAGGCGAACCACATCGGCAGGGGTAATTTCTTCAAAGCGGACCGGCAGCATACGGCTCCTTCATAGCTCTTGCGTGTAAGCTCTCCAGGAGCCTCTTAGGACGGTATACAACCGTCTACGATGCTCCGCATCGGGAGAAGTGATGACACACCACCCCCAAATGGGATCTGTGAAGCTGCAGAGCGTTTACAAGGGGGAACGCTAGTCTGTTCAGCAACATAGCTTCTTGCGTAAACGTGCGTAAACACAGGTTTCCTATAGGAACCCGAGATCGTCAGAAAACCTGATGTGGCGTAAACACATTGAGGTGCAATGGTTTATCCCAAAAATGGATGTTTCGTCCTCTTGACGGTGTGTTTAGTTCGCGGGCATGGTGAAAGCGGGACGGATTTCCTGATGAGCACTCCCCGCAGCCCTATTCCGGCGATGCCGGCCGCTTCCTAAAGCGGCCCGTAAAAGCCCAACCACCGCACCACGGTTCTCGGCGGCCGGCTCACGCGGGACGAGTCCCGAGAGGTCATCGCCGCGCACGAACGGGACGGCAAATCGCTCTCGGACTGGCTCCGGGAGACGGTCCTGAAAGCCGCCCGGCAGCGCCCGGCGGACCCCGCCGAGCTGATGCTGGCCGAGGTCTCGGCGCTGCGGTACATGCTCCTGAATCTGTTCCACGCGACGGCCCAGGCGAACGCGGAAGGCAAGCACCTGTTGGCCGAGTCCGTGATCAAAATCCGGGACCAGGCCAACGCCCGGAAGCTGGCCGACGCCCGCAAACTCCTCTCCGACTCCCTCGGTCAGGAGGACGGGAGCGGAGGCCAGAAGTGAGTGCCCGCCCGATGCGGTTTCCCCGTCCTGGCCGGTTCCTGCTGTGGGCGTTTCTGTTCGTGTTCCTGGCTCCCGTAGTGATGGGAGTGCCGGCTGCCCTGTGGCTCGGCTGGCGGCTCGATCCGGTCCAGAACTTCTATCTCGGGCCGTATGTGGCGAGTGCGTTCGAAGGCGGAACGAAGGGAGCCCAGGTCAGCGTCCGGTACGTCAGTAAGGCGGCTCCCGGACGCAAGCCGGCGGACCTGCTGCCGGGAGACGCGGTGGCGGGAGTGGGCACTCAGCGTCTGGCCCTGAGTCCAAAGGCGCTCGCCGAGGGATGGCGAAGCGTGGTGTCTGAGCCAGCCCAGAAGGTGCGTCCGCCAGAGCTGGAGTCGTACCTCCAGGAGACGATCTACGGCGGCGAAAGCGCCTGGTCGGTCCTGCTCCGGCCTGTGCTCTACGAGCTGGCCGGGTTCCTCGCCCTGTACACCGCGTGGAGCTATCTCCGGCAGGGCAGCCGGAAGAGCCGTGCGCACGAGGAGCGGCACGGAAGGCGGACCAAGGGCCCGGAGCTGAGCGGGCCAGCGTTCTTTCGGCGCTCGTCAGAGGACGGCATCCGTCTCCGGATGCAAGGGACGAACCGGCTGCTGCCGGGAGGCAGCTATCGCATCCCGAAGCGGCTGGAGGCGAGCCACGTCCTGCTTATGGGCGACACCGGTTCGGGTAAGAGTTCGGCGATCCGGCAGATACTCCGGCAGGTCCAGGCGCTAGGCGAGACCGCCATCGTCTACGACCCGGCGATGGACTTCATCGGCGAGTTCTACTCGCCTGAACGCGGCGACCTGATTCTGAATCCGCTCGATGACCGCTGCCCTTATTGGGATGTTTCCAAGGAGGTGGCGCAGCTGGAGATGGCGACCACCATGGCCGCCGCATTCCTTCCCGATAAGGAGTACGAGAAGGCGTTCTTCACCGACGCGCCGCGCCGGGTGCTCGCTCATCTCCTGCGGAGGAAGCCACAGGTGCGCGATCTGCTCCGGTGGATGAGCGACCCGGACCAGATCACGTTCATGGTGAAGGGCACGCCGCTGGCGACGCTGGTCGATCCCGGCGCTCCGGCCCAGCGGGCGGGCGTGCTGTCCAGCCTGAACCTCGTCGCAGACAGCCTGGAGCTCTTGCCCGAGTGGGAGCATACCCGGAAGACCTTTTCGACCGCCGAATGGCAGGACAGCCGCAAGCGGTGGGTGTTCCTGACCTCCAGCTCCGGCTACCGCGAAAAACTGTTGCCGCTGCATTCGGTGTGGCTCGACCTGTTCATCCTGCGCATGATGCAGCCCTGCGCAGATACAGAGGCGAAGCCGGTGTGGTTCGTCTTGGACGAGCTGGCCAGCCTGAACAAACTTCCCCAGCTCCACACTGCGGTAACCGAGAATCGCAAGTACGGCAACCCGGTGGTTGTGGGCCTGCAGGGCCGAAGCCAGATGGAGAAACGCTACGGCCAGGACGCCGAGGCCATGCTCTCCCAGCCCGCCACCAAAATCTTTCTCAAGACCTCCGAGCCGCGCGCGGCGAAATGGATCTCCGAGGCCATCGGCGAGATCGAGGTGGAGCGATTGAAGGAGTCGCGCAGCATGGGGCTGCTCGGGTCCAAAAAGTCCTTCGCCATGGAGATCGCTACCAAGCCGCTCATCATGGCGTCCGAGATCGCCGGACTCGCGCCGCTCTCCGGCTATATCAAGCAGGAGAACCGGGTTGTGCCCGTGCG
>CAXUNH010000174.1:0-7005 GCA_964252405.1 uncultured Acidobacteriaceae bacterium
CCCCTACACCGGCCGCCTCCACATCGACCAGCGCCTCGGCCCCCAGACCCGCTTCCCGGCAGGCGACGCGGCCAACGACGGCAAAGATCGCTTCCCCGTTCTCGGCCTCTGGATGATCGATGGGGAGTGCGGGGGCATGGGCATCCGCGAAGACTGGGGGCCCATCACCGGAAACCTCTCCAGCTTCGTCCCTCACCTTTTCCGCTGAGATTGCATTTGCATTTGCATCTCTGGTTGTCATTCCCGAAGGGAACCTGCTGTTGCCTTTGCCATCGCCTTTGTCTTTGCCGTTGCCTTTCTGCTCGTCAATCCCGAAGGGAACCCGCTTCAGCGCCTCGCCCCTCAACCACACCCAAACCACCTCTCCGATCGAACCCCAAACCCACAAGTACACTTCCCCCATGGAAGTTCACCCGCCCCACGAGCCCGTCCACAGCTGGCGTGACGCCCTCATCCATATCGGCCTCATGACCGTCGGGCTCTTTATCGCCCTCATGCTCGAAGGCCTGGTCGAGTTCACCCATCACAAAGAGCTCGTGCATCAGGCCCGCGAAAACATCCGCCATGAGCTTGAAGAGAATCACAAGGCTGCGCTGAAGGATGCGACGTACCTCGAGCAAAGCCAAGACCGGATCAAAGCCGGGATCACCACGCTTCATTACATCCAGGCCCACCCCGAAGCCAAGGGCCAGAGCATCGGCTTCACCGTCGAATTCAACGATCTCAGCGATGCCGCCTGGCGCACCGCCCGCGACACCGGCGCACTGGGCTACATGCCGCTGAATGAGGTGCAAACGTGTGCCAGCATCTACGGCCTACAAGAGGCCGTCACCGAGCAAACCAGAAACCTGCTTACGCATGAAGCGGAGGCTCTCGCGCCAGTTATGTCCGGGGATGAAAACTTCAGCAACATGGACGCGCGCGAGTTTGCGGAGATGCGTCATGCGGCCGACAGAAACTTTGCTGACGCCCATGTGCTCAATCAGCTTCTTCACGGCCTCGATCAGGGCTATCTCGATGCTCTGAAGGAACACGACTGAAAAGAATCACACCAAAGGAGTTTCAGCGACAACACATGGAAGTGCACCCACCCGAACACGCCATCCATAACTGGCGCGACTTCTTCATCCACATCGGCACCATCACCATCGGTCTGCTCATCGCCGTCCGTCTCGAGCAAACCGTGGAAATAACCCATCATCGCCATCAGCGCCACACGGCCGAAGAAAATCTGCACCGCGAGTTCAACGAAAATCGCGCGATTCTGCAGAAAAATGAGCGCCAACTCGCCATCTCAGAGAAGCAGATCACCACGCTCGCGCAGGCGATATCGGGCAAACAGAGGCCCGGGCAAGCAACCGACCCCGCCTGGCCCAAGTGGAACTGGAACAACTTCGTCTCTACCGCGTGGGACACCGCACGATCCAGCAACGTGACCACCCTCATGCCGTTCGACCAACTACAACACGTGGACGGCATCTACGTGCAGCAAAGCATCGTGAACACACAATCAGCCAGCTACATTAAGGACATCTACGACGTCGACATGCCCTTGCTGGAAAGTCGGAAGCTGAGCCAGCTCACGCCGGAAAATCTGCGCACGCTGCAAACCAACCTGGACCGCACCATCACAGACCTGATGTACCTGCTCGATCTTTGTCACTCGCTCGAATCCGTCTACAAATCTGACCCTTTTGAAGAGCCCGCTCGCTAGTCGCCCAGCTACACTGAACGGGCTGCGCCTTTTGCGCCCGGAGTACGCTTTGAAGATCGTCATCGCCGAAAAAGTCTCGCCCGCCACGCTCGCCATCCTGCAGGGCGAGCCCGGCTGGAACGTCATTACCGCCGATCAGATTCCCGCGGGAGGTCTCCCCGAAGCCCTCGCCGACGCTGACGCCCTCATCGTCCGCTCCGCCGTCCAGGCCGACGCCGCCCTGCTCCAACACGCGCCCAAACTCCGCCTCATCGGCCGCGCCGGCGTGGGCGTCGACAACATCGACACGGCTGAAGCCACACGCCGCGGCATCGTCGTCATGAACACCCCCGGCGCCAACGCCGTCGCCGTCGCCGAACTCACCCTCGGCCTCATGATCGGCATGTGCCGCGCCATCCCGCGCGCCAACAGCACCATGCACGAAGGCAAGTGGGACAAGAAAACCCTCCAGGGCACAGAACTCCGCAACAAAACCCTCGGCATCGTCGGCCTCGGCCGCATCGGCCTCGAAGTCGCCCGCCGCGCCCACGCCTTCGGCATGCACCTCATCGGCTACGACCCCTTCATCGCGCCCGTCATTGCCCGCGAAAACAACGTCACCCTCGTGCCCATCGACGAGATCTTCTCCGAAAGCGACTTCCTCTCGCTCCACGTCGGCCTCACCCCCCAGACCGAAGGTCTGATCAACAAAACCTCGCTCGCCATCATGAAACCCGGCGTTCGCATCATCAACTGCGCCCGCGGCGAGCTCATCGTCGACGAAGCCCTGGTCGATGCCCTCAAGTCCGGTCACGTCGCCGGCGCCGCCCTCGATGTCTTCCGCAGCGAGCCCCTCAAAAACTCACCCTACTTCGACATCCCCAGCGTCCTGCTCAGCCCGCACATCGCCGGCTCCACCGATGAAGCCCAGGAAGCCATCGGCATCCAGCTCGCCAACCAGGTGCGCGACTTCCTCAAGCTCGGCGTCGTCCAAAACGCCGTCAACGTCGCCTCCCTTAGCGAAGAGGAATACACCGAGGTCTCGCCCTACATCGAAATGGCCGCCCGCCTCGGCCAGTTCCTCGCCCATGCCATCGGCGCCGACCGCGACGGCAACATTGAAAACCTCACCCTCAACTACAACGGCCGCCTCGCCCAGCTCAAAACCGACCTCATCCGCAACGCCGCGGTCGCCGGTCTCCTGCACGGCTCGGAAGGCGTCAACCGCATCAACGCCGCCAGTGCCGCCGCGGAACGCGGCATCCGCGTGCAGGAAGAAAAGCGTGAATACGTGCCCGGCGGCACCGGCAACAGCCTGCGCCTGATCGCCCACACCGCGGGCGGCGACTTCGCCGTCACCGGCACCGTCCTTCACGGCGACTCACCGCGCCTCATGCGCTATAACGGCATCTACGTCGAAGCCGAGCTCGCCGGCACCCTGCTCGTGATTCGCAACAACGACGTGCCCGGCGTCATCGGCCAAATCGGCACCCTCCTCGGCGAAGCCGGCCTCAACATCGCCAACTTCGCCCTGGGCCGTGCGGAAGCGGACGGCGGCGGGAGCAAACGCGCGGTCGCCGTCGTCCAGATCGATCGTCCCGCGCCCGACGCGCTCGCCGCGGCCGTCGAAACGCTCCGGGCCATCCCCGCGATCAGCAGCGTACGCCTCATCGACCTCGGCCCCCTGTAACGTCGCTCCGGACTCAGGGTGTGCCTCCCCCTTTTCGCGCAAACGCAGGAAAGCCTCGGTCAGTACCCGAGGCTTTCTCGCCACCATCGCGAAGGCAACGACCTACACAATCCAACGCCGCCGGGCGGCACCCAACGCTCCCAACAAACCCGTCCCGAACAACACAAGGCCCGAAGGCTCCGGCGCGACCGAGGACACTACCGGCGCACTCGGCGTGATCGCCAGGCGGTACGCTCCGAACGGCGGTCCGGCGGACGACGGATCCTCGATGTTCGACAGGCTGTACACACTCTGCAGGAACGTCGGACTGCTCTCATCTCCTGAGTAAAGCTGGGTTCCGGTGAAGAAGCCCCACGAGGGAGTCCCTCCATGGATCACGTTTCCGGAAGACACGCTCGGTCCCGTCCCGATGAAAAGGGTCGGCAAGCCAGTACTGAAGCCGATGTCGGTCGTGTAGTTCGTCCCGTTCACGTCCACGACGACACCGTCGACCAGAAATCCTAGCCCACTCTGGTACAGGTTCGGCGTAGGCGAGTCCGGCAACGTGAAGGCCATCGTATAGCCCTGGCCAGTGATTTTGAAATCGTCCGCCTTCGCCACAACCGGGCTAAGCACCGCACATCCAAGAGCAAGCGTACCGAAGCGACTTTTCATGACTTCATCCTTTGGTGGCGACAAGACAGCTTGGTGGTAACGATGCAAGGTTACCGGAGCTGGATAGCTCGCTCCAACAAAATTCTTAAATCTTTCACCCCACGCTCCGTCCCCGTACCCCCGTAAACGTCGCATCTGCCCCGCTACGGTAGCATCCGAGACAGCGATGCCCGTCGGAACCAACGCCCCTGTCGACCCCCAACGGCTCTACTCCAAGATCACCTGGCGGCTGATCCCGTACATCTTCATCCTTTACATCCTGGCGTACTTGGACCGGGTGAATGTAGGCTTTGCGGCCCTGGAGATGAAACACGATCTCCACCTTTCAGACACCGTCTACGGCCTGGGTGCCGGCCTGTTTTTTCTCGGCTCATCGCTCTTCGATCTCCCCAGCAACCTTCTTCTCGGCAAGTTCGGCCCCCGCCACTGGATCGCCCGCATCATGATCTCCTGGGGTTTCATCGCAGGCGCCATGACGTTCATCCGCGGCGGCCACTCGTTTGAGGTCATGCGTTTTCTGCTGGGCGTCGCCGAAGCCGGTTTCTTTCCCGGCATGATCCTCTACCTCACGTTCTGGTTCCCCTCGGGGGAGCGCGCCCGCGCCGTCGCCAAGTTCATGACCGCCACCTCCATCGCCGGCGTCGTCGGCGCTCCCGTGGCCAGCGCCTTGCTCAAGCTCGAAGGCCGCCACGGCCTGCACGGCTGGCAGTGGCTGTTCCTGCTCGAAGGCATACCCACGATGCTGATGGGCATCAGCGTCCTGTTCGTCCTCAAAGACAAACCCGACGACGCACCCTGGCTGACCCCGGAGGAAAAGCTCTGGCTCGACGACGAACTTCAAAGGGATCGCCGAGCGGGCGGCGCCACCCAGCATCACTCCCTCGCCGACGCCTTCCGCACCCCGGTGGTCTGGGTGCTCGCCGCCATCTTCTTCCTCGACCAGGTCGGCGTCTACACGGTCAATATCTGGATGCCGCTGATCCTCAACAACGTGCTCCATGTCACGGGCACGGGGAACATCACCAGCGCGGCCGCCACCGGGGCCGCCAGCCTCCTCGCCCGCTATGCCACGCTGCCCTACGTCGCTGCCGCGGTCTTCACGGTGGTCATCGGCTGGTCCTCTGACCGCACCGGCGAGCGCCGCGGCCACATGGCCCTCTGCCTCGTTCTCAGCGCGCTCGGCTTCACGCTCGCCGGCTTCACCCACAGCTTCGCCTTCGCCCTGCTCGGCATGACGCTCGCTGCCATGGGCTACTGGTCCATCATGGGCCCGTTCTGGACCCTGCCCACGCGCATCCTCGGCGGGCGCGCAGCCGCGGGCGGCGTCGCCATCATCACCATGGTCGGCGGCATCGGCGGCTTTCTCGGCCCGTTCCTCACCGGCCGGCTAAGAGACCTCACGCACGGCTTCTCCGGCGGCCTGTACACCATCGCAGGCCTGGCCGCTTTCGCTGCCGCGCTCTGCTTCGCCCTGAAAGCGCCACCACCCCAGCCACCGACCACGAACCCCTAACCACCGACCACCAGCAACCGACCACTAGCCACCGACCACCAGCAACTAGCAACCAGCAACTAGCCACCAGACCCTGTAAACTGAGGTATGCATGCGTTGCGCACGTGCGAGCGCAGCCTAAGGAACTCTCGCTGATGCGCCTCCCCGCTCGCTCTCTCACGGCCCTGCTCGGCACGGCCTTGCTCGCCCTCACTGGCTGCCATAAAGGCGCCGGTCCGGACGACCTTGCGACCGTCAATGGTAAGCCCATCAAGCAGGCCGATGTTGACCGGGTCTACGCACAACAACTGCAGAACAATCCACAGCAGCAGCCGCCCACAACGGAGCAGTCCAACTCCCTCAAACTCGGGATCATCCACGAAATGATCCTTGAGGAGATCATCGAACAGCGCGCGGCCAAGCTGAACCTGACCGCAACCGACGCCGAAGTGGACGCCAAGCTGCAGGAGATGAAGGCGCCCTACACCGAAGATCAGTTTCAGGCGCGACTCAAAGCCTCTAATCACACCCTGGACGACGTCCGCCACGACCTCCGCCGCTCGCTCACCATCGACAAGCTGCTCAACAAGGAAATCAACTCCAAGATCACCGTCACCGACGCGGATGTGAACGCCTACTACAACGCGCATAAGGCCGACTTCAACCTCATCGAGAACACCTACCATCTCGCGCAAATTCTCGTGACCAGCAGCCCCGGCGCCAGCACCGGCAACCTGCAAAACTCGAAAGCCACCTCCGACGCCGACGCGCGCAAGAAGGTCCAGACCCTCAAAAATCGTCTCGATGCCGGCGAAGACTTCGGCACCATCGCGATGAACTTTTCGGAGAACCCGCAAACCGCCTCCAACGGCGGTGACATGGGTTCCATTCCGGAGTCCCAGCTCAAAGGCAACAGCGCCCTCTTCGCCGCGATCAGCAAACTCCGCGCCGGCCAGGACACCGACATCATCCCGTTCCCCGATCCAAACGACCCCAAAAAGGCCGGCGGCTACGCCATCTTCCGCCTGCTCGAAAAAGCGCAGGCCGGCCAGCGCGATCTGAGCGATCCGCGCGTGCAACAAGCGATCCGCCAGCAAATCCACGACAGCCGCTCCCAGCTGCTCAAGAGTGCCTACTTCGAAATGCTCCGCGACCAGGCCAAGGTCGAAAACGTCCTCGCCGAGCGCATCTTCAAAGAAGCCGCGAAGTGAACAGAACTCACGAAGTGACCAGCGTACCTGCTCCCCAGATTCGCTTCCCTTGCTTCAGCCTTTCTTCCTGTCATTCCCCGAACGGGGAACCTGCTGTCTCCCGGCACGTCTCGAACCGCAGGCTGCCCTCCGCCGTCCACCTCGCCATCGCAGCCTGCCTCCTCCTTCTCACCTGCTGCTTTTATTTATGTTACGGCTAACACCTAGATCTACTCAACACGCAACAGCGCGCGGGCTATGAAGTCTTCCAAACCCGATGCGCCGT
>CAXUNH010000175.1:0-7005 GCA_964252405.1 uncultured Acidobacteriaceae bacterium
GACTTCCGCCGCACCGAGCAGTGCATCATCCCGTACGCGACGCAGGAAGGCGAGATCAGCTTTTGCGCGTACAACACGGGCGTGGGCTGGCGGAACATCATCGAGAAGATGCACATGACGTCCACGCTGACCAAGTGGTACGAGGAGCATGGGAGGCATGAGATCTTCGCGGGCGGCAAGAAGGTCGGTCTCGAGAAGCAGGACAAGTATGACCTGGTGTTGAACGAGCAGCACGTCAACGCTGCGGCGAACGACACCTTCGAGAAGTCCGGCATTGCCAAGAACGCACGCGAGGAGAAGATCCGGGCACGTGATGCGAAGCTGAAGACCGAAGCCGAGAACGCACGTATGGCCAAGCTGTATCGCAAGGAGATCCTGAAGGAGCCCGAACTTCCGGGTGGCTTTGTGGCCCTTGGCGAGATCAAGCCTGCGGCTGTGAAGGTAGAACAAAAGGAAGAGGACCTGGTCGCTGGCGACTAAGGTCTGAAATCAGTACCGGGACGGGGCCGCTCAGAGGAGCGGCCCTTCTTCTTTAGGTCTGGCCGATAGAATGTGAGCAATGCTGCGATCTGAGGGTGTTGCTTCCCGGGCACAGGGGCTGGGCTGTGCCTCCGTGTTGCTGGCCGCTGTGGTGCTCTGCCACCCGGTAGCCGATACGGGTGTCTGCGACGACTGGTCGTACGTTAGAACAGCCGAGGATCTAGCGAAGACGGGGCACGTTGTTTACAACGGCTGGGCGACTGCGATGCTGGGATGGCAGTTGTATCCGGCTGCCTGGTGTATGCGGGCGCTTGGCTCATCTTTCCTTGTTGCGCGGGCCACAACAATCGTTGCTGCTTCGCTCACGACCCCCTCATTCCACCGCTGCCTGGCGCGCTGTGGGGTGCGTAGCTGGAACGCGTGTGTGGCAACGCTGGTTGTGGTGCTGTCGCCGCTGTTCTTGCCGCTGGCCACCACCTATATGAGCGACATGTTTGGGCTGCTGCCCATCGTGGTGTGCCTGTACTGCTGTTTGCGTGCCGTTCAGGCGGACGAGGGGCGGGCGATTGGGTGGTTGGTCCTTGCGGCGATCTCTGGGGTGATTGGGGGCACAGCGCGGCAGGTCTCGTGGCTCGGTTTGCTGGTCATGGTGCCTTCGACGGCGTGGCTGTTGCGCGGGCAGAGGCGTGTGTGGATGACCGCGGCAACGTGCTGGGTGTTGGGCTGCTGTGCGATCGCGGCTTGTATGCGGTGGTTCCATCATCAGCCGTATGCGGTGCCGGAGACGTTTGCGCACGCGCGGCTGACGGGGCAGTCGGCGGCCATGGCGGTGGGGAACTTCGCGCGCCTGGGGCTTGAGACCGGGATGCTCTTGTTGCCGCTGCTGATTCCGTTCTTGCCCGTGCTCGTCAAAACACACCGAAGTCTCGTGATCGTTGTGACGGTGGTTTGTTGCGTGGTTCCGATGGCCCTGGTGGCGCATCGCTCTGTACATCATCTTGGGCAATTCCTGGTTCCCACGCTTCTGGACGGGGGCAATTTTGTTGCCGTGGAAGGCATGATGACGGCCACCCCGGAGCATGGATTGAGGCCACGCTTGCTGGTGGATCCCTTGCGACTGTTGCTGACCCTGATCGTCGTGGCAGCATCCGTGGCCGTGGTTGTGACGTGGGGAAGGCGGAGTGAGATCAAGGCAGAGGGAGGCTCCTCTCCGGAGCTGAGATGGCGGACACTGCTGGTTGTGATCCTGCCCTTTATGGGGGCCTACCTGCTGTTGTTGGTGCCCCGCGCGGCTTTTGCCCTAAAGGGCGCCAATCAGGCAGAGACGCCAGCGTCTCACCCCTATGACCGTTACAGCCTGCCGTTGCTGGTGCCGGGCGCTCTACTATTGACGCGGCTGTACCAGGACCGGCTACGAGGGCGCCTGCCGATGATCACGGTAGCCTCCCTGGTGGGGGTAGGCGTGTATAGCGTGGCGACGACGCATGATGGGTTTGCCATGTATCGGGCAACCCGGAGTGCAGTTGCGGCCATGGAGGCCGCAGGCATACCCGCTACGGCGATGGATGCAGGCTGGGAGTTCAGTGGGTCGACCCAGGTCGCGGCGGGCGGCTTTGTGCACGATCCCCGCTTAAGTTTGGTGGGGGAAACGAGAGCTGGCGACCTGAGGGATGCGCGGCCCTGTCACTTCGACATGCAGTACCTGTTTCCGGCAGTTCATCCGTTGTACACCCTGGCCTTCGAGCCGGCGCTTTGTGGCGGTCCGACCTCGTTTCCCCCGGTTGTTTTTCATACCTGGCTCCCCTGGCGCGCGCAGAAGGTCTATGTCGTCCGGGACGAGCCGAGGTAATGCTCGAAGACAGCGTCAGGCGATGCTGTTGGCCCGATACACGCCACGGAACATCGCCGCTTCTGCGGCTCGCCGGCGCTGGAGCCCCCGGTTGGGCTGACCATTCACGTTGATCCATAGCGCGAACTGATCTGCGGCGCCTGCGAAGTCTTTCGCGTTCAGCTTTGTAAGCAGGCTGGAGCGCAGAAAGTTGCCCCGACCGGCGTTGAAGCAAAAATCCACCAACGCATCGAACTGGTTTTGCTCGAGAGGGACCTTCACGCTCAGGTTCACGCAATCGATCGCTGTTCTCAGGTCTGCGCGCAGCAGAGCCTCCGACTCCAGTTCTGAGAGAGTGCTCCCGGGATGCACATCCCGGCCGGTGTGGCCGTAGCCGATGGTCCAGACACCACCGGAGTCCTGGTAGGCGTTGTGTCTTAGCCCCTCGTAGCGCTTGGTCAGAGCCAAGCCTTCCGCACTGTATCGAAAATTTTGCATAGGGAAGCGCGCCTCCTTGCGCGCGGATGACTGCGTTCGCCTCACCTGAGCCCAGGCGAGTGAGGGAAGGCAGCAACGTCGTAAACTGGAGAGGTCGTGTAACTGGGAACGCGGGTAGACCGCCCCATCCGCATCGGCGGAACGCAAGAACGGAGTCAACACCCTTGGCAGAAACGATTTACGATCTCGTCCTGATCGGCGGCGGTCCCGCCGGCTATAGCTGCGCGATCCGCGCGGCGCAACTCGGTCTGAAGGTGGCTCTAGTCGAAAAGACCGACAAACTGGGCGGCACCTGCCTGCACTGGGGCTGCATTCCGACCAAGAGCATGCTGTTCTCGGCCGAGGTTTGGGATCATCTGAAGCACGCCAGCAGCTACGGCATCGAGAATGTCGATCAGCCCAGGCTGAACTGGGGCAACGTCATCAAGCGCAAGAACGACATCACCCTCAAGCACACCAAAGGTCTCGACTTCCTGATGAAGAAGAACAAGATCACCGTGGTGCGCGGGCATGGCCGGCTTACCGGCCCTGCGCAGGATGGGGTTTGGTTCGTGGAGGTGACGGACGAGGACAAGGCACAAAATCGCGGCCGCGATCTGCAGGCCGAGGGCTACACGCAGCAGTCGAAGTCCACGGTGAAGGGCAAGAAGCTGGTGCTCGCGATGGGTTCCGACGCACGCATGCTGCCGGGCTACCAGGCGGATGACACCATCCTCACCAACATGCAGATCCTGACGCTACCCCAAATGCCGAAGTCGGTCATCGTCATCGGGTCCGGTGCCGTTGGCGTCGAGTTCGCTTCAGTCATGAACAGCTTCGGCGCGGAAGTCACCATACTTGAAGCCCTGCCGCGGGTTGTGCCCGTGGAAGACGAAGAGGTCTCCAAGGAACTTGCACGGCAGTACAAGAAGCGCGGCATCGACATCAATACAAGCTGCAAGGTGGAGAAAATCGAGAAGACCGCCGATGGGGCTACGGTGGCGTGGACGGATGCCGCGGGCAAGCAGCAAACCAAGAAGGCAGAGAAGGTTCTCGTCGCGGTAGGCCGCGCTCCGCGCACGTATGACGCTGGGTTGGACAAGGTTGGCCTTGAGTTGGAGCGTGGTTTCGTCATGGTGAACGAGTGGATGGAGACGAAAGTTCCAGACCTGTATGCCATCGGAGATATCGTGGGCGGACTGCCTCAACTTGCTCATGTCGGCGCGATGGCGGGAATCGTTGTGGCCAGCAAAGCGGCCGGCAAGTATGCCCGCCCTGTTCGCAAGGATCGCGTTCCGGGCTGCACCTATTGCGATCCTCAGATCGGCAGCGTAGGTCTTACCGAAGCGCAAGCCAAGGAGAAGGGGTACCAGGTCAAAGTTGGCAAGTTCCCGTTTGTCGGCAACTCCAAGGCGACGATCCTCGATGCTCACGACGGGTTCGTGAAGGTGGTCTCCGATGCAAAGTACGGCGAAATTCTCGGTGTGCACATCATCGGTCCTTCTGCAACCGAGCTCATCTCCGAGTGCGTGACCGCGATGGAACTGGAGGCCACGGTGGAAGAGATGATGTTCACGATCCACGCCCATCCCACGCTGTATGAGGCCTTGCTCGACGGCTTCTCCAGCGTGGAGGGCATGGCGATCAATGTGTGAGCATGTCCCTTCGGACCTTCGCGGCCCGGAAACAAGCTTCGCGTTCTGTCCCATGATCTGAGCAAGGAGCCGTGCACATACGGGCACGGCTTCTGAGGCAAGAGGCGACTATGTCCGACCAACGTCCACCCCTCCCGCCCTTCAGCCGCGAGACGGCGATGGAGAAGGTGCGCAAGGCCGAAGACGCCTGGAACTCCCGCGACCCGCACACGGTCTCGCTGGCCTACACGCTCGACAGCCGTTGGCGTAACCGGTCAGAGTTCCTGAAGGGCAGAGACGAGATCGTCTCATTCCTCACGCGCAAATGGAGTCGCGAACTGGACTACCGTTTGATCAAAGAACTTTGGGCCTTCACGGGTGATCGCATCGCTGTGCGCTTCGCCTACGAGTTTCACGACGACACCGGCCAGTGGTTCCGCGCTTACGGCAATGAGAACTGGGAGTTCGACGAGAACGGCCTGATGCGGCTCCGTTATGCCAGCATCAACGACTTGCGCATTGCCGAATCCGAATGTCTCTTTCACTGGCCGCAGGGTCGCCGCCCGGACGGCCACCGTGGTCTCTCCGATCTTGGGCTCTGATTGTGCTGCTGCACTTAATTGACCTCGGACGTATTCCGTACCAGCATGGGCTTCACGCTATGCGCGAGGTTGCGGAAGCGCGTCGCCTCGGCGCCATTGCGGACACGCTGCTGCTCATGGAGCATCCGCCTGTTCTCACCCTTGGCCGCAACGCGCACCGCTCCAACATCGTGGCGACGGAAGCGTTCCTGGTCGGCAAAGGTGTCGAGGTTCATGAGATCAACCGCGGTGGCGACATCACCTATCACGGCCCCGGCCAGCTCGTTGGCTACCCTATCTTCGATCTCCGTGGAGACCTGCCGGGAAAGCGCGGCCCTCACCTCGGCCCGGTTGACTTTGTACGACTCCTTGAAGAAGCCGTCATCCTCACCTGCAAAGATTTCGGCGTCGCGGCACAACGTATCCCGAAGCGAACCGGTGTTTGGACCATCGCTGGGGGCCGGATTTCCGAGAAGAAGCTCTGCGCGATCGGCATTCACGTAGCCCAGGGCATCACCACACACGGGTTTGCCCTCAACGTCACCACGGACCTTCGCGACTTTGATTGGATCGTCCCGTGCGGGATCTCTGACCGTGGCGTCACCTCGCTCGAACTCGAAACAGACGGCACGTTTCATCTCACGATGGCGGCCGCGGCGGACGCCGTTGCGCGCAACTTCGGCCGTGTCTTCAGTCGCCAGATCCTCGCCTCCAACTCCCTTGCCGACCTCCTGCCTGGGGCGCCTGCGCCGGACGGAGGTCCTGTATAACGCTCGGGGCAGGCGAACGCTAACCGCCCGGTGCCCGTGCCAGTTCCAATCGCAGATTCGTATAATCCACAGTTGCGCTGCAATTGACAGCTCCGGAGACCCCGCTCGATGCCGACTGACGTCCTCATGCCCCAAATGGGCGAATCCATCACCGAAGGCACCCTGACCAAGTGGCTCAAGCAGCCCGGCGACCAGGTCGCGCGCGATGAACCTTTGTTTGAAATATCCACCGACAAAGTGGACGCTGAGATCCCGTCTCCCGTAGCCGGAACCCTCGGCGAGATCAAGGTCACAGAGGGCACAACCGTTGGGGTGAACACCATTGTTTGTACCGTAGCTGAAGGTGAAGCTGCGAGCGCTCCTACAGCGTCCGTTCCGGAGTCCGCGGCGACGTCGCAGTCCAAAGAAGATACGGTGACGCCTTCCGCAGAGGCCACTGCGATCCGTGACGCAGCCATGAACAACGGCGCATTGACACCGTCTCCTGCCGCGGGCTCCGGGGAACCCGGCACCGACATTCTGATGCCCCAGATGGGCGAGTCCATCACGGAGGGCACACTCACGAAGTGGCTGAAAAAGGTCGGTGACACGGTTCAGCGTGACGAGCCCATTTTCGAGATCTCAACCGATAAGGTCGACGCGGAAATCCCCTCGCCCGCTGCTGGTACAATCACGGAGATCAAGGTTCCTGAAGGCTCAACGGTTTCAATTAATACCGTGGTAGCCGTCATCGGAGGCTCCGGGTCAGGCACTCCGGCTGCACCCGCGAAGTCCTCAGCTCAAGGCTCGGGAGCACCTTCGCCCAGCCCCTCTGCACAGACAGCGACGCCTGCAACGCCGTCCGCTTCTCATGGCGAACCGCTGCGCTCCTCACCGCTCGTGCGCAAGATCGCGGCGGAAAACAACATCGATCTCCACACGGTTCCCGGAACCGGTGCCTCAGGTCGCATCACCAAGCAGGACATCCTCGGCCATCTTGAGGGCGGCCCCAAAGCTGCTGCTTCGCCTGTACCTCAGCCGGTGACCCAATTCCAGGGACAGACGACTCCCGCCTCCCAACCCGCGCCCACCGCAGCCACCCATCCCACCTACACCCAAGCGCAATCAGCCGCGGCGACAACTCAGCCCGCGAAGGCAGCGGCGACTCCCACACCGCAGCCCGGCGAACTCGTGCCAATGTCCAAGATGCGCGCCATCATCGCGCGCCGCATGGTCGAGTCCAAGCAGACCAGCGC
>CAXUNH010000176.1:0-6960 GCA_964252405.1 uncultured Acidobacteriaceae bacterium
GGTCTAGCATAGAAGGGTTATGGCGACAAAGACTGCCCCGGAACCCAAGCTCTCCCGCAAGCCCGAAACCGCTGAAAACTCCACGAACACCGGTGCCGGCGGCGGCATGCAGGCATCCGACCGCGAGGTCGTGTTCGACATTTTTCGGCGCTGGGGATTTCTCCAGGCCACCCTTGACCCGCTCGGCCAGTACCTGCCCGCAGAGCCGTTTCCAACCCCCGCCCCTGACGGAGAGGCCGCCACGGAAGCGCGACGCTTCTACTGCGGCTCCATTGGCGTCGAGTTCATGCATATCGCTGCGCCGGAGAAGCGCGCCTGGATCCAGCAGCAGATGGAGCGCCCGTACACTGCGGCCGACCCCAAGCGCATTCTCACCGGCCTCCTCCGCGCTGACATCTTCGAGCAGGTCATCCAGCAGCGTTACCTCGGCACAAAGCGCTTTTCGCTGGAAGGCCTGACCGCGCTGATCCCCTTCCTCGACCAGCTCTTTACCACCGCCGCCGACGCAGGCGTCACCCGGTCGGTCTTTGCCATGAGTCACCGCGGCCGCCTCAACGTCATGGTCAACACCGTCGGCCGCGGCTCGCATGAGATCTTCTCCAAGTTCGAAGACGTCGACCCGCGCTCCACCATGGGCGGGGGCGACGTGAAGTACCACATGGGCGCCACGGGCGACTTCACGACCGCGAACGGCAAAACGGTTGCCCTCCATCTCGCGTCCAATCCCAGCCATCTCGAGGCCGTGGACCCCGTCGTCATGGGCCGGGCCCGCGCCCGGCAGGAGCGGATCAACGCAACAGGGGCGGATGGGGAGCAGCAAATCCTGCCAATGATCATCCATGGCGATGCAGCCTTTGCCGGCCAGGGTATCTGGGCCGAAACCCTCACTCTCGCCACCATCCAGGGATACAACGTCGGCGGAACCATCCAGGTCGTCGTGAACAATCTGCTCGGGTTCACGGCCAACCCCGAAGAGTCCAACTCCTCCCGTTTCTCCACGGATCTCGCCAAGCGCCTGCCCATCCCCATCTTCCACGTCAACGCCGAAGACCCGGAAGCCGTGGTCCGCGTCGCCGAGATCGCCGCCAACTACCGCCAGACCTTCGGCTCTGACGTCGTCGTCGACCTGATCGGCTACCGTCGTCACGGCCATTCCGAGGTCGACGATCCTACCGTCACCCAGCCGCGCCGTTACGCTCTCATCAAGGATCATCCAACACTGTCCCGGCTCTACGCCGAAAAGCTCGGGGTCGACACCTCCGGCGAAGTCGCTGCCCTCCAGCAGGAGTTCCTCGAAGCCCAGCGCCGCGCCGCACAGCAGGACGCAAAGCACGAACAAAGCGGCTTCGTGATGAAGCGCATGCACGAGCTGCCCGCGTACTGGGCCCCGTACCGCGGAGGTGCGCTCGCCGTCGACGACCAGCCCCGCACCGGGCTCCCCGCCGCGGAGATCCAGGCCTTCACCGCCGCGCTCACGCGTTCGCCCGAAGGGTTTCATGTGCATCTCAAGGTGGCCAAACTGCTCGAGCAGCGCCGCGAGATGGGCACCGGCAAGCGCCCGGTCGACTATGGCTTCGCCGAGCTCCTCGCCTATGCGTCGCTGCTCAAGAGCGGTACCCCCGTCCGCCTCAGCGGGCAGGACTCCCAGCGCGGCACCTTCAATCAGCGCCACTCCGTCCTGATCGACACGGACACCGAGCAGCGCTGGTCGCCGCTCTCCCACCTCGCGCCGGGTCAGGGCCGCTGGCAGGTCTACAACTCGATGCTCTCTGAGGCCGCCTGCCTCGGCTTCGAGTACGGCTTCGCCCGCGACTACCCGGAAGCTCTCGTCCTCTGGGAGGCCCAGTTCGGCGACTTCGCCAACGGCGCCCAGATCATCATCGACCAGTTTCTCTCTGCGGGAGAAGCCAAATGGGGCCTGCTCTCCGGCCTCGTTCTGCTGCTGCCCCACGGCTACGAGGGTCAGGGCCCCGAGCACTCCTCCGCCCGCGTCGAGCGCTACCTCCAGCTCGCCGCCCAGGAGAACATGCAAATCGCGCAGCCCTCGACGGCCGCCCAATACTTCCATCTGCTGCGCCGCCAATCCATGCGCAGGTGGCGCAAACCGCTCGTCGTCTTTACGCCCAAGTCGATGCTCCGCCACCCGGACGCCATGTCCGCCGTGGCCGACTTCGACGCCGAGGCCTTCCAGCCGGTCCTGGCCGACACCGCCGTCCGGAACCCCCGGCGCATTCTCGTCTGCACCGGCAAGATCGGGCACAATCTCCGGGTCGAGCGCGAAAAGCGCAAGCTCGACGATGTTGCCATCGTCTTCATCGACCAGCTCTACCCCTGGCCGGAACGCGATCTGCTGCACGCCCTCCAACAGCACCCGAGCGCCAAAGAAATCGTTTGGGTCCAGGAAGAACCAGCCAACATGGGCGCCCTCAGCTTCGTCATGCCCCGCCTCCGACAAATCGCCCACGACCGTCCCGTCACCTCGGTCAAGCGCACCGCCTCGGCCAGCCCCGCTACCGGCTCGGCGAAGGCGCATGAACTGGAGGAGCGGACGCTCATCGACCTGGCGCTCGGCCACTAGTCAAGGCACCGACAAATCAGTCCTTGACCGAGCTTGTACAGACGCCCGCCCAGGGTTGGCGGTCCTCCTCAGCGCAGCGAAGGATCTTTGCGTTGCCTCGCCACGTGTCCACCTAGGGAAACTTATGCGCGAGTACACCCAAGCCTCAGCCGCGCCAGCAAAGGCCCACGGCTCTGGGTGAGCGTCACGACAAAGCTCGACCGCTCGATCCGGTGATTCAGGGGAAGAGTCGACCCACTGCCGCGCTCAGGAAGGCGGCGGTGTTGGAGTGAGTTGAGCCGGTGTAACCGGAACGCCGGCCCCACTCACCCCACTCTCCGCCTCCTTCAACCAAACCTGGTGCGAAATCCTGGGCGGTTCCGGCCCTGCATGCAGCGCCCAAACCCGCTCCCGGCACGCCTGATCCGCCGCCGTGGTCCGCTCCCGCGACCGCAGGTATTCGAGCCAGCTCTCCATGATGAAGGTCTCATTCAGGTGCTCCGGGTCATTCGCATCGCGGTAAATGGCCCATCGAATCGCGCCGTCCCGCAAGCGCACCCCCTTCATCTGGTAAATCGCTTCAGTAAACGCGGGCAGATTCTCCGGGGCAATCCGGTATTCCACGGAGATGCGCACCGGCCCATCCTCCGGGTCAGGAGCCGCGGCGAAGGTCGGCACCGCGCGCTTCCACTTGTACGGCGTCAGGTCCGGCAGCGTGCCCTTGAGCACCGGAATCCGCAGCAAAAACGGCAGTGTCCCCGCCATGCAAAGGGCCGCGGTCAGCAGGGCCGTGCTGACCGAGCTCCGCTCCGCCACCGCGCCCCACACCACGCTCCCCAGCGCCATGCCTCCCTGAAACACCATCAGGTACAGCCCCAGCGCGCGTGCCGCGACCCATCCCGGCGCCGCCAGCTGCACGCTCACATTCAGCGTCGACATGCTGCAGGTCCAGGCAAACCCCGCGCCCAGCAGGATCAGAATGACCGCCCACGGCCGGTGCAGCAGCCCCAACCCGGCCAGCGCGCCAACGTAGTACAGCGAGGTCGCCGCCAACAACAGCGTCGCGTTCACCCGCCGCCGGATGTGGGCCAGCACCGAGGCCGCCGCCACCGCGCCCACACCGAGCGACCCGTTCAGGATGCCGTACCCCATCGCGCCCTGGTGCAGATCGCGCTTGGCCACCAGCGCCAGCAGCGACCACACGGCGCTGACAAAAAACGTGAAGCCAAACGCCCGGATCAGCGATCCCCGCAGGTTCGGGGAAAACCTCACAAACCGCAGACCCGACCGAACCGACCCGGCAATGCGCTCGGCGGGCAGCGTGCTCTTGAACAGCGGCTGCCGATGCCATCTCCACAGTATCCAGATCACCCCCGCGAACGAGAGCGAGTTCAACGCGAAGACCCATCCCGCGCCGGTATGGGCCTTGGCAAACACAGCCACGAATAACCCGCCCAACGCCGGCCCTACCGCCCGCGCCAGGTTATTGCTCGCGGCATTGAGCGTCACTGCGTTGGGCAGTTCTTCCCGGGGCACCAGCTCCGGCACAATCGCCTGCCACGCCGGGTTGTTCATCGCGGAGCCCACATTCAGCAAAAATGTGAACAGCAGCAGCGTCACCGGGGACACCAGGCCGGCAAACGTCAGCATCGCCAGGAACGCCACCGCGCCCAGCATCCAGCATTGCCAGAAGATCAACAGCCGTCGCCGGTCGTAGATGTCCGCCGTCGCTCCTGCCAGCAGCCCGAGGAGCAGCACCGGCAGGCTCGCGGCCGTCTGCATCAGCGCAATCAGCAGCGGGGAGCTCGTCAGCGCGGTCATCAGCCACGTGCCGGCGGTGTCCTGCATCCAGGTCCCCACGCCGGACACCGTCGACGCAATCCAGCGATCCCGAAACAGCGGCAGCTGCAACAGCGCAAAGGCGCCCGCGCCGGCCACCTGGGACTCCTCCCCTGCGCGCACCGGCACACTAAGATCGGTGGAATCTACCTTGGCTGTCTCGCCCACTCGCCCTTGGATGCACGATGGGACGCCCGTTCGCGGAACCCGGTCTCAGTCGCCCCCGTATCATGGATCCATGCGCTGGCGGACAATCCTGGGGTGTCTCGCCGCTTCAATCCTGCTGCCACCTTCAGCGCACACCCAGGCAAATTCGCCCGCTCCGGAGACGACCGGGGCAGAACACGCGTCCGCAGCTTCCTTGCCGAATGCGGAAGATCTGCTCCGCGAAGTCGAACGGAACCAAAAGCGGCTTGAGACGCTGAAAGAGAGCTACACCTACCACGTCCACACGGAGCAGCAGGAGTTGGACAAGCAGGGAAACGTCAAAAAGACCAACATCGAAGATGCCGAGAGCCTGACGATCGACGGTGTGCGCATCAACCGTGTCGTCGCCCGCAACGGAAAGCCCCTCACGCCCGACGAAGTCCGCAAGGAAAACGAGCGCCTGGACAAGGACGTCGCCAAAGCCAAGGAGCGGCGCAGCAAAATCGAGGCCAGGGGCGGCCAGACGGACGAGCAGGGCGACGCAGTCATGCCCCTTTCGCGCATCCTGGAACTCGGAAAGTTCTCCAATCCGCGCCGCGACGTGCAAAACGGCCGTCCCGTGATCGTCGTCGACTACGCCGGAGACCCCGGGGCCAAAACACACTCCATGTTCGAAGGCGTCATGCGCGACATGGTCGGGACGCTCTGGATCGACGAGGCCGACCGCGTCATGATCGCCGCGCAGGGCCATTTCCTCAACGACTTCAAACTCGGCGGCGGCCTCCTCGCCGATGTGCGCAAGGGGACTAGCTTCGAGTTTAAGACGGCACGCATCAGTGACGGCGTTTGGCTGCCGGCCGACATCCAGGGCCAAGGCAGCATACGGCTGATGCTGTTCGCGAACGTCAACGGACGCGTGCACGTCACGGCCAGCGACTACCGCCGCTTTCGGACAAGCGCCACGATTGTGGGCAGCCACGGGGTCATCGGAGCCGACGGTCAGCCCATCCCGGATGCACCGGCGCGGGGGACCGCGCCCGAGGGCCCACCCGGACCGGAGCCCGCCAAGCCACCGCGGTAGAAAGCACAAGGGGAGGCTTAGCCTCCCCTTGTTATCCCTCGCACACGATTCGCCGTCTCAGTAGCTTACAAAGGCTGAACGTCGGAAGCCTGCCAGCCCTTCGGTCCCTTGACCACGTTGAACTGAACGGCCTGACCTTCCTGCAAGCTCTTGAAGCCGTTGGTGTTGATGGCCGAGTAGTGCACAAACACATCCTCACCGTTCTGCCGGCTGATGAAGCCGAAGCCCTTAGCGTCGTTGAACCACTTCACTGTTCCCTGTTCCATGTCTCGCAAATCCTTCTAAGTTCGTTACTGACGCTGAATCCAAATCGCGGCTTCGACGGCGAATGTCCGGCAGAAATCGTGCATTTGTTTCAAACGGTGAGCAAATGTTAGCACGGGGTGGTGGAAAAACAAGGGCCGTTCGGGCTTTTTTTGCCCCTACCTGCCCTGGTCCTTGTGCAGTTGCGCCTCACGAACCGCCCGCTCCACCAGCCCCTCCGCTTCCTGCAGAACCTCCGTCAAGGTCATGTGCGTGGTGTCGATCACCGTCGCGTCCGCGGCTGGCCGCAACGGCGACTCCGCCCTGCTTCGGTCCCGCGCATCCCGTTCGCGCAACTCCTGCAGCACCGCTTCCTCTGTCTCGGTCGCCGCCGCCGGCTCGTTTTGCCGGTACCGCCGACTGCCCCGCACCTCCGGCGCCGCATCCAGGAACAGCTTCACCTCGGCGTCCGGAAACACCACCGTGCCGATGTCCCGCCCCTCCATCACCACGCCGCCGCGCGCTCCCAACACGCGCTGCTGTTCCACCATCCATTGGCGTACCCGGGGATGCACCGAGACCCGCGACGCCCCCGCCGTGACGTCAGGCTCCCGCAACCGCTGCGTCACCGGAAATCCGTCCAGCAGAACGCGGTTCCCGTCCATCTGCGGCTCCAGGACGATGCGGGTCTCACCCGCCAGGGCCATCAGCTCCGATTCCTGGTCGAAATCCATGTCGCTCTGAATCGCCTTCAGCGCCAGCGCCCGGTACATGGCGCCCGTCTCGAGGTTCAGCAGGCCGAACTTGCGCGCAAGGTGGGCGGCGACCGTGCTCTTTCCTGCGCCCGCCGGTCCGTCAATGGCAACAACAGGGCGCGTGCGCCCGGAGGGCGCTGCGCTCATGCCTCATCCTCCGGACGCGGCTTGCGCGCCGGACGGTCCGTCCGCCCCGGGAACTTCGACGAAGCCTTCTTGAACCCGGCCTTCTTGAACGGAGCCCTCTTCGCCCCCGCGCCGAATCCGCCTCCGCCCGCCGGTCGCGCTCCCTTCCGCTCACCGTAGCCGCCGCCACTGCGCGGACGGTCGCCTCGCGA
>CAXUNH010000177.1:0-6953 GCA_964252405.1 uncultured Acidobacteriaceae bacterium
GGTGGCGGTCAGGGAGGTGCCGGCGGGGCTGAGTTCGGCGAGGTCGAACTGGAGGCCGTAGACCTGGCCGCGGTTCGTCATGCCGTAGGAGTTGGCGAGCCATGCGTTGCTCCCGCCATCGAGCGTGAACAGTGCCGATCCGAAACAGACCAAGCCGGGGATGGCATTGCAATAGGAGTAGCCGCCGGCACCATTCGCGGCCGCTCCGGTGGGGTTGAATTCGTAGAGCTGGCCGGAGAGCGTACCGGTGATGACGTCGAGCCAGAGATTGCCGGCGCCGTCGACGGCGAGGTTGGTGCCGCCGCCGTCGGTGTAGCCAAGGCTGGTATTGGTGAGCAGGGTGGTGCCGTCCGGAGCGAACTTGGCGAAGTCCGGGGCGGAGGCTTCGGTGGCCCACATGTTGCCCTGGTTGTCCGTGGCCAGGCTGGCGACCTGCATCAGACCGGCGGTGCCGAAGCCATTCGCACCGGAAAGATTGTTCCCGTTGGGGTCGAACTTGTAGACGGTGTTCGCGCCGCCGTTGCCGTACGCGGCCACCCAGACGTTCCCTCCGGGGTCGATGGCCAGATCCGTTGGGGATTTCGGCGAGGGCACCGGAACGGTAAAGAGGACGCTGCCGGAAGGGGACATCTTGACCAGGGTGCCGGGTTGCTGGATCGCTGCCCAGACATTGCCTGCGGGGTCAATGGCCACGCCACCAAAGAAGCCGTCGACGGTGGTGGAATAGCCGGGAGTGCCCGAAAGGAGCGTGGCATTGTTTGCGTATTCGAGCAAGTACGCGGGGCTGTTGTAGCTGGTCGCATTGGCTATCCAGATATTGCCGCTTGGGTCGATCGCCACGGAGTTCTTGCTGTAGTTGGTCAGCGGGAGCGGGATCTGGACCGGGAGGGTCCAATCGTTGGGGGCGGTGGTAAGGGTGGGCTGGAACGGGGGCGTGGAACTGGCGATGTTGTAGAGGCTTTGCACGTTGTTGGCGGGGTGCTGAGCGATGTCCAGGGCTGCCTGCAGCGTGTCCGTGGGGGCGGTGCCGCCGGCGGGTGTGGCCGCGGAGAACAGGGTGCTGCACGGCGCGCCGGCGCCGCTGGAGTTCACGCACGCGGAGATCATGTTGGCGACTGCGTTGAGCTTGGCCTGGGGCAGTGTGGCGCCCGTGGAACCGAGGGTGGCGCGAGCGGTGCCCGAGGTGAGGTCGACGAGGTTGTTGACGGTGTTGACGGCGTTGGTCAGGCCGGTGGTGTTGGAAGCGGACGTGCCGATCTGGGCGGCGTCGGCGGAGAAAAATCCGGAGAGTGCGTAGGCTGCGGCGGCGGTGGTGACCTCGTCCAGACCGATGAACAGCGACGGATCCAGGGTGTACCGGCCGTTGTAGTCACTGCAGGGGCCCAGCACAGCCAGGAGTTTGAGGGCGGCGTTGTTGGTCCCGGGCGGAAGGCCGGGGTTGCCGCCGGTGGCGGTGAGGTAGAGCTGGCTGTTTTGGGCGGGGCAGGTGTAGTCGCCGGTGATGGTGAAGCTGCCCTGGGCGTCGGTGATAACGGACTGGGTCAGCAGGGAGACCGCGCCGGCGCCGTAGCCGTCCATGCCTGCGGCGAAGAGCTGGATGGAGGCGCCGGAGATGGGCTGTGTGCCCCCGTGGACGGACCCCTTGAGCTGGAGCGCGGTGGACGGGGGAACGGACGGGGAGGATGCCGTGGTCCCACAGCCTGTAAGGAGCAGGCCTATGCCGAGGAACGCAGAGAGGCACAGGCTGGTTTGGCGGGAGCGCATGGCGGTCTCCGGTGAGTGGTTTGCTGAGTCGCAGAATTCTACGCCCGGATGCCCTTACGGCGGTGAGTTTTTGCAGACTTGGGGCGCCGTATCAGGGCGGAAGCTGGCCGATGGCGGTGACGAGAGGGCCTAGGCAGCGGGGGCGAACGCCGATGGGGCCTGTGCGGAAGAGAGGCGCATCGGTTGGCGCTGCCAGTAGGTGAGGGAGCGCCAGGCCCACTCGACGGGACCAAAGCGGAAGTGCTGGAGCCAGAGGGTGCTGAAGAGGAGGTTGACGGCCCACATGGCGGCGACGCAGAGGTAGAGCTTGTAGTAGTCCATGTAGCCGTACCAGTGAAGCGGGCTCCAGACGAAGAGAGTCCTCATGGTGAGGCTGGTGAGCAGGTAGTTGGAGAGAGCCATCTGGCCGACGTTTGCGACGCGGGCCCAGAGCCAGCGGAAGAGTCCGGCGCGCAGGCAGAGGAGGATGACGGCGGCGTTGCCGAGGGCGCCGGCGATGCGTCCGAGGTCGTAGGTGAAGGCCATGGAGCGTATGACGGTGAAGATATCGAACCCGGAGCGCCAGGCTTTGTAGGCACCGAAGCCGACGATGGGCCAGGCGAGGCCGAGGCCGAGGATGGCGATAAGGGCGTAGGTCCGGGTCTGCAGCTTAAGGGTGAAGAAGCCGTTGCGGAGCAGGCCCATGCCGAGGAGCATCATGCCGAGCCAGTCGCCGAAGCCGGTGTACTCGCCCTGGGTTTCGCCTTTGAAGGTGTCTTCGGCATCAGCGGCTACGGAGGCGAGGTAGCCGCTCTGGTGTTCGTGGATGTCTTTGTAAAGCTTTTTGGTGTCGGGACGGTATTCGCTTTGCGCTTTCTGCCATTTCTTAATGGCGTCCTGCTGGTCTTCGGTGAGGGGCTTATGGGCGGCTTGGAGAGCGAGCGCTTTGTCCGCGGCTCCCTTGATTTTGACGACACCGACGTACATGCCGCCCATACCGATAACGGTGTTGAGCAGGAGGATGATGGCTCCGGTCCAGAGGAGGGTTTTGGCGCGGCAGTTGCGGAAGGGGAAGAGGAAGAGCAGGGCGGTTGTGCCGTAGAAGAAGAGGATGTCGCCGTTCCAGATAAGGTAGGCGTGAACCATGCCGAAGAGGGTGAGCCACATGTTGCGGCGGGTGTAGATGTCGGCGGCGCGGAGTCCCGCGCCACGCTCCTCGGCGCGTGAGGTGAGCAGGATGACGCCGGCGCCGAAGAGCATGCTGAACAGGGCACGCATTTTGCCTTCGGCGAGGATCCAGCGAAGAAACCATGCGGCGGTGTTCAGGTGCCAGTGGGGGCCGTTGAAGACGGGTTTCACGGTGGTGAGGGGGAACATATAGTTCCAGCCGGGGCCGCCGAAGGACGTGATGTTCATGATGAGGATGCCCATGAGGGCGAAGCCGCGCAGGGTGTCGACGGAGGAGAGCCGTTCGGCCTGGGTGACGGGCGCTGGGATGGCGTGGGGCGGACCGGCGAGTTCTTCGGGGGCTCCGGCGGAAACGGCCCGTTGGTCGACGGCGAGAGTGGCAGTGCTCATGCGTCCTGGCTCCTGAAGATGGAGGGATGTTGCAGCAAGCTGGCCCGGCGAGTGGATGAAGCCTAACACTGCCGCGGCTGGCGAACAACGGAAACCGGAGCAGCGTTTTCCTGTGCGGCGGAAAGCGGCGTGGGAGCGGGCGAAAAGTGGCTGGTAAGCAACAGGATTGTGGCGTAGGATTCGGGCCAACCGATCTTTTCTGGTGCGTACGCTGTGGAGTCCAAAGTACCGGACGGCAGGCTGGGCGTCCGCGCCGGCGAGGTCGGGAGGGCAGGCTGCGGGACCGAGGAGATCGTCATGACGATGCGTTTACTGGGAACGACTGCGATGATGTGGGTGGCGCTGGCCGGCGGGGCTATGTGGGGGCAGGGACTGGCGAACGTGACTGACGCGGCGACGTCTGTGACGCCTTCGTCGCAGAACGGCAGCTCCGGTGTACGGATCGTGCGCCTGAGCGAAGTGCGCGGCGTGGTGACGATGGACCGGAACACCGGCGGAGGCTTTGAGCGGGCGTTCGCGAACATTCCGGTGGTGGCCGGCGCGAAGCTGACGACGGGCGGCGGTGTAGCCGAGGTGGAGTTTGAAGACAACAGCTCGTTGCGCCTTGCGCCGGAGACCCAGGTGCGGTTCACGGAACTGAGCCGGACGGCGATGGGCAGCACGGTTACGACCGTGGACGTGGTGAAGGGCGTTGCTTACGCCAGCCTGGAGAAGACGAAGGGAAACACCTTTGTGCTGACAAACGGCGGGGCGAAGCTGATGTTACTGCCGGGCGCGCACCTGCGGGTGGATGCGCGCCAGCCCGAGGTCAAGGTGGCGGTCTTCGACGGATCGGCGCAGTTGATCCTGGGCTCCGCGACGACGTCTCTGGGCAAGCATCAGACGATCGACGTCAATCCGGCAGCGGGGATCGTGGCGACGGTGGAGCGCGGGACCGAAGAGCAGGACTTTGACGCGTGGGACAAGCAGGAGCGGGACTACCATGCGCAGAAGGCCAGCGTGGCAGGAAACGGTGGCTTTGGGCTGTATGGTGCGAATGACCTGAATTACTACGGGAGCTTCGTGGACATGCCGGGGTGTGGGAGCATGTGGCGGCCGTACTTTGCCAATGCGGCGTGGGACCCGTTTGGGAGCGGCGTGTGGGCGTACTACCCGAACGCGGGATATTCCTGGGTTTCGCCGTACCCTTGGGGCTGGTTGCCGTACCACTCGGGGACGTGGGCCTCGTGCGGTGCGGCGGGCTGGGGATGGCGGCCGGGTGGATCGTGGTACGGGGTGAACAACATTGCGGCGCTGCAGATTGCGCGGCATCCGGTGACCGCTCCGGTGGTGGCCGGACCGGTGCGAAATGCGCCGGCGCTGGTGCCGGTGAACATGACGGCCTTGCCGGTGTCGAGCCCGGGGACCGGGGACCGGTTTCTGTTCCGGCAGAATTCGGCCGGGTTAGGCGTGCCGCGGGCGGAGTATGGCAACCTGCATGGGGTGGCTTCGCATGTGGACCGTCACGGTGTGGCGACGGCGGGTGTCCCGGTAAATTCGTTGGCTGCGTCGACCAGCACGCACGGCGCATCGGAGACCTACGCTGGGCGGCTGCCAGGGCCGGCTACGGGCGGAGCAGGGGCGGCGAACTCCTCTTCCGTGGGGCAGGCTCGCAGCAGCTACGGCGGTGGTGCGGGTGGTGGCATGCGCGGCGGATCGATGAGCATGCCGAGTGCGGCGGGTGCAGCGGCAGGCGGTGCCGGGGCCAGTGCCGGGGGACGTCACTAGGGCGCTGCTCTTTTCCGTGCGGGAGGGCAGAGAGCACGTGGAGTGACCGGCTACCCGCGTCACGCGGTTGCGGTGTCGGCGAGGGGCATACCGAGTTCCTGATCCCTGTATTGGAGCTGGTAGAGCTTGTAGTAGAGGCCGTGGAGGGCGAGGAGTTCCTGGTGGGAGCCTTGTTCGCGGAGCTTGCCTTTGTGCATGACGAGGATGGTGTCGGCGCGCTGAATGGTGCTCAGCCGGTGGGCGATGAGGACGCTGGTGCGGCCGGTGATCATCTTTTCGAGGGCGGCGCGGACGCGGAGTTCGGTGTCGGTGTCGACGGAACTGGTGGCTTCGTCGAGGACGAGGATGCCGGGCTGGTGAGCGAGGGCGCGGGCGAAGGAGATCAGTTGCTTTTGACCGGTGGAGAGACCGGCGCCGTGTTCGCGAACGGGTTCGTTGAAGGCTTGGGGAAGGGTGCGGATGAAATCGGCCACGTTGACTTCATCGGCCGCGGTTTCCACTTCTTTATCGGTGATCCAATTTGAGCCAAGCCTGATGTTTTGGGCGATGGTGCCGGAGAAGAGGAAGGGGTCCTGGAGGACGACGCCGAAGCGGCGGCGGAGGGTGGTGAGGTCCTGCTCGCGGACGTCGACGCCGTCGATGAGGATTTGGCCGGCCTGAACGTCGTAGAAACGCATCATCAGGGCGGTGATGGTGGTTTTGCCTGCGCCGGTGTGACCGACGATGGCGGCGGTGGTGTTGGGTTCGACCGTGAAGCTGACGTTGCGGAGGACCCAGTCGATGTCTTTGAGGGCTGGGGGGAGTGCGTGACCGCCATTGCGTTGGGCGGGGGCGACCGCAGGTCTCTCCACTGCGCTTCGCTCCGGTCGCGATGACAGACCTGAAACTTGGGCAGGGGCACCCACCTTAGCGCCCGGTGAACCTGGGCGCGAAGATGGGGCACCCGGATCGGTGGCGCTCCATTGGGCGAGGGCTTGCTTCTGCGTTGCGGTGAGCGGCTGGTAGGTGAACCAGACGTTGCGGAACTCGATGCTGCCGGTGTTTCGGGTGGGGATGGGGTGCGGCGGTGAGGTGAGTTCCGGGGCGGTGTCGAGGAGTTTGAAGACGCGCTCGGCGGCGGCCATGGCGGCCTGGAGGATGTTGTATTTGTCGCTGAGGTCCTGGATGGGGCGGAAGAAGCGCTGGGCGTACTGGATGAAGGCGATAAGGACGCCGAGAGAAACTGTGCCGAAAAGGCTAAAGGTTGGGCGAGAGCTGCCGATAAGGGAAGCAGGGGCGAGAGGTACCCAGTAGTGCGCGGATAACCAGCGCACAGATTCCGTGTGGAGCACGGCGCGGCCGCCAAACCAGACGACCAGCGCGATGGCTACGGAGGAGAGGAGCTCAACGACGGGGTAGTAGAGGGCGTAGGCGAAGATCGCATCGGTCCAGGCGAGCTTGTTTTCGTTGTTGATGGCGTTGAAATCGTTAAAGGCGCGGCGCTCGCGGTTGAAGAGCTGGACGACGCTCATGCCGGAGACGTACTCCTGCGTGAAGGCGTTGATGCGGGCGGTGGCGGCGCGCTGGCGGCGGTAGGAGTCGCGGACGTGGTTGCGGAAGAGCTGGGTGGCGTAGACGATGAGCGGGAGGACGGCCAGGGTGAGCAGCGCAAGGGGCCAGCTCATGCTGAGCATGATGGCGATGATGTAGGTAAGGGCGAAGACGTCCTCGAAGATGGCGAGGACGCCGGAGGTGAACATTTCGTTGAGGGCATCGACGTCGGAGGTGACGCGGGTGACGAGGCGGCCGACTGGGTTGCGGTCGAAGAAGGCGACGTGCATGCGCTGGAGGTGGCGGAAGATTTGGGCGCGGAGATCGAACATGAT
>CAXUNH010000178.1:0-3652 GCA_964252405.1 uncultured Acidobacteriaceae bacterium
CTCCCGGGCCGCCGTTGCCTCCGCCGCCGCCCCGGACAGCGCGCCGGAAGCTCGTGGTCTCATCCAGGGCGATGGTCTGGGACACATGGTCGGCCCGCTCCACCGTCAACTTCGCATTGTCCAGATCGATCGCCGTTACACGGCCGGTGATGTAGGTTTTGCCCAGGTTTTCGCGCATCGCCTTCACCTGCGCGGCATCTTCGACCATCACCACGGCGGCATGCAGAGTCTTGTTGGGCGCATCGAGGTTGCCCAGGGCCACAACCCCGTCGCCCGGGTGCAGGTCGCGCACCCGGACCGGCCCCCGCTCCTTCATTACGCGCGTGTTGTCCGTGGTGACCACCTGCATCGTGCTGCCATCCTCGGCCTTTAGGGTGACGGTCGCCCCGGAGACGGCGGTCACCTCCCCCAGCACGCGGCCCATGCCCGCATACTGCCCGCGGCGCCCGCCCCCTTGACCTTGCCCTGAGCCGGAGCTGCCCGCTCCCTGCGCCGCGCCCGGGGCCGCCGGGGTCTGAGCCACGCTCGCGAGCCCACACAGCGCGCCCCCCAACACGCCGCCCAACACGCCCACTATCGCCATCTGACGTCCGTTGCGCCGCATCGTTGTCCCCCAGGGTGGTGCAGAGTTGCTACCGAATGAGACGGACCTGGCGGGCGGAAGACGCGCCGCCGTTGCCCATGCCGCCCAACTTCGTCCCGATAAGGGTCTCCCCCGGTGGCCAAAACGGGCGTATAACGGAGATATACTTGCGGCCCGGCGCGCCTGGGGCTGGCATGTCCCGAACCACTATCTTCCTTCCGCTCCGTCCGTGGAGAATGCCATGCTCATCCACCAGCCGCAAACCGCCTCCCTGCTGGCCCGTTACCGGGCCGTACGCGCAGCTACGATGCGGTTCATCGCTCCCCTCAGCGCGGAAGACATGATGGTGCAGTCCTGCCCGGAGGCCTCCCCGCTCAAGTGGCACATCGCCCACACCTCCTGGTTCTTTGAGACCTTTGTTCTCAGCGAGTTCGTCGCCGCCTACAAGCTGTTTCACCCGGACTTCCGCTGGCTTTTCAACAGCTACTACAAGGCGCTGGGGGAGATGCCCGAGAAGAAGCTGCGCGCCAGCTTCTCCCGGCCGCCGCTGGAGCAGATTCTCGCCTACCGCGAGCACGTGGACGCGGCGATCGGCCGCCTGCTGGACCAGACGCCGGAAGATGAGGCCATGCGCCGCATCGTGCTCGGGATTCAACACGAGCAGCAACATCTGGAACTGGCCGCCACCGACATCAAGCACGCCCTGTTCACCAACCCGCTGCAGCCGCCCTACACCCTGCGTGCGGAGACCCATGGCAGCACCGTCATCGCGCCGCCGCTGTCGTGGCTGAGCTATGCGCCCGGCTATCCCTCTCGTCCCGGCGTGGTCGAGGTGGGCGTCACCCCCGACCCGGCCAAGATGGAATCCTTTGCCTTCGACAACGAGACGCCCCGGCATCCGGTGTACCTCTCGCCCTTCCGCATCGCCTCCCGGCTGACCACCTGCGCCGAGTACCTGGCCTTTATGGACGAGGAAGGCTACACCCGGCCCGAACTCTGGCTGGCGGAAGGCTGGGACGCCGTGCAGCGCGAAGGCTGGGGAGCTCCCCTGTATTGGCGCCGCGACACAGCGACCCGCTCCGGTTGGGGGGTCTATACCCTGCGCGGCTGGTTGCCGCTCGAAGAGCTCTCGGAGTCGCCGGTCACTCATCTCAGCTTCTTTGAGGCCGATGCGTTTGCGCGCTGGAGCGGGCATCGTCTGCCCACCGAGTTTGAGTGGGAGTTCGTCGCCGCCCAGGTGCCCGTCGAAGGCAATCTGCTCGAGACCGGAACGCTGCATCCCCAGCCTGCGGCCTCCACGCCGGCAGACCCCGCGCACCCCCAGCAGCTCTTCGGCGATGTCTGGGAGTGGACCTCCTCGGCCTATACCGGCTACCCCGGCTACCAGGCCCTCCCGGGTGCCCTCGGGGAGTACAACGGCAAGTTCATGAGCTCGCAGATGGTGCTGCGCGGCGGTTCCTGCGCCACCCCCGGAACCCACATCCGTCCCAGCTACCGGAACTTTTTTCCCCCGGCCACGCGATGGCAGTTCAGCGGGCTTCGCCTGGCCCGCGATGGGGCATAATACCGTCAAGGAAATCGAAACAGGCAAAGGCAGGGTGCGACATCCGCGGCCGGGTGCAGCGCATCCCATGCGAGACCTGCCCAGCGTTTCTGTACACCTTGCCGAGGCCTGCACCCACTCATGATCGACGCTCCTGTAGCCCTGCGCGACGCCGTTCTGCGCGAAGCTCTCCGCGGCCTCCAAGTCGCCCCCGGCGTAGGGAAATCCCTGCCGCCCTGGCTGTTTTACGACGAGCGCGGCTCCGCTTTGTTTGAGCGGATTACCGGTCTGCCCGAGTACTACCTGACCCGGACCGAGCGCAGCATCTTCGAGCAGTTTGCCGACGACATCGTCACCGAGGGCGCGGGTCCTCTCACGGTCGCGGAACTGGGCGCCGGTACCGCCACCAAGACGGGCATCCTGCTGCGGGCCGCGCTGCGCCAGCAACCCGCGCTCCTGTATCAGCCGATCGACGTGAGCCCCACTTCGCTGAAGGAGGCCGTGGGCACCCTCAGCGAGATCCCCGGCCTGACCATGAAGCCGCTGGTGGCCAACTACATCACCGACAACTACACGATTGAGCGATCCCGGGGAGAGCGCGTTCTGGGGCTGTACATCGGCTCCTCCATCGGGAACTTTTCGCCACCGGAAGCAATCGGCATCCTGCGCAACCTGCGCCGCCAGCTTCGCCGCACGGGCGACGGCCTCGTGCTGGGCGTCGACCTGGCGCCTTGCCGCAACAAGTCGGTCGAATTTCTCGTGGCGGCCTACGACGATGCCGCGGGGATCACCGCCGAGTTCAACCGCAACATCCTTGCGCGCTTGAACCGCGACTTGGGCGCAGACTTCGACCTCGCCTGCTTCGCCCACCGGGCCCGCTGGAACGCCGCCGAAAGCCGTATGGAGATGCATCTGGAAAGCCTGTGCGAACAGACCGTCCACATCGACGGCAAGTCGATCCGGTTCGTCCCCGGCGAGACCATCCACACAGAAAACAGCTACAAGTTCACGGAACGAAGCGTCCGCACCCTGCTGGACGCCGCCGGCTTCGGCTCCCCACGCTGGTTCCACGACCCGGGGCATCTGTTTGGGGTGGCGCTGGCGCACCCGGCGTGAGGTGGGTGGTTGTGGGTTTTAGGTTCTAGGTTCTAGGTTCTAGGTTATAGGTTATATGTTATAGGTGGTTATATGTTGTACGTACAACGAATCGGTGAGAGGCGTGCAAATCCGGGGTCACGGAACTCTCGTAAAACCTAGAACCTAGAACCTACAACCCCTACACCTCTTCCCGCCGCCACTCTCCACTCTTTCCTCCCGACTTCCGCAGCAGCACCACGTCGCGGATGCGAATGCCTTTGTCCAGCGCCTTGGTCATGTCGTAGACCGTCAGTGCGGCGACGGAGGCTGCGGTCATCGCTTCCATCTCCACCCCTGTTCCGGCCACGGTCGCAGCGGTCGCCTCAATGGCCACGCCGCCCGCGACCACCCACCCCGGCACCACTACAAACCACAACGCCACCCGAAGC
>CAXUNH010000178.1:3662-6911 GCA_964252405.1 uncultured Acidobacteriaceae bacterium
CAGATCCGCCGTGCGCTTGGCCGCCATGATCCCGGCAAACCGCGCGACCTCCAGTGGATTTCCCTTGGGGTTCTGGGGCAGGGCCAGGAGCACGGCCTCATTCAGCTCCACAAACGCCGCGGCGGTCGCCTCCCGGCGCCCGGGCGGCTTGCCGCCTACGTCCACCATGTGGGCCTGCCCGGCGTCGTCGTAGTGGGAGAGCTTGTCGGTCAATCCGTCGCCTCCACCTTCTTCAACAGGCGCACACCCCACACCAACCAGAACAACGGAACGGCGCCGAAAAGGTAGACGAGCGCCGGATGTTTGGCCCAAAACGGATCGAAAGAACGAAGCGCCTGCACGAGAAGGAAAACGCCGGCAGCAAAGCAAAAACCAAAGGTCATGCCAAGGACCACACCCGCCCGCAGCGCCAACGACTCCTTTGGTCGCATCATGGGCCGATACTAGCGCAACAACACCCGCACCGTCTCACCCGCGCGGAACGCCTCAACCCCGAACGGCAGCACAACAAAGCCGTTCGCCCGCGCGTTCGCCGCCAGGTCCCCCGAGCCCTGCCAGGGCACAGGCCGCACGGTCACCCCCTGCCAGTCGCCCTCAATCACCGCCGGCAGAAACCGCGTCACCTTCGCGCCTCCGCGCACCTCCTCAGTCAGCCGGGCCTCCGCAAAGCGCGGAGCCCGCTCCGTCCGCCCGCACAGCGCGCGCAGCAGCGGGGCCACGAACAACCGGAAGCACACCTCCGTGGAGATCGGGTTCCCCGGCAAACCGAAGAAGTGTACCGGCCTGCTGTCGCCCGGCTCCGTGCGTCGGGGTAGCCTGCCAAACACCACCGGCTTGCCCGGCTGAATCCGCGCCCCGGTAAAGAAGAACTCCGCCCCCGCCTCGCGTAGCGCATCTTCGACAAGGTCATACTTGCCCATGGAGACGCCCCCGGACAGCAGCAGCAGATCGGCTCCGCCCGCCTCCCGCAGCCGGGCCCTCAGGTCTTCCCGGGTGTCCCGTGCAATGGCCAGCATCGCGGGCATCGCACCCTCGGCGTCCACCAGCGAGGCCAGCGTGTGTGAGTTCGAGTTCCGGATCTGCCAAGCCGCGGGCTCCGCACCAACCTCGACCAGTTCATCGCCAGTGGCCACAATCGCGACCCGCGGCCTGCGGTACACGCGCAGTTCGGGGTAACCGCAGCTTGCGGCCAGCCCGATCTCGGCCGCGGCCCGACCCTCCGCACCCGCGGCGACGATGTTCTCTCCCGGACGCAGCCTGCGTCCCGCCTCAGGCCGTAACGCATGCCCAGGATCCACGGTGGCATGCTCCACCATCAACACGCAGTCCGCGCCGTCCGGCACCGGAGCACCGGTCATGATCTCAAGGGCCTCGCCCTCGGCCAGCGCGGGTCCATTCCAGCGCTCCCCGGCGCGCACGCCCCCGATCACCCGCAAAGGAGTGCTCCCCAGCGCCAGATCGGCGCTACGCAGCGCAAACCCGTCCCGCGTCGAGCGCGGAAACGGCGGCTGATCGCGATCCGCGACGATCGGCTCGGCGAGCACTCGGCCGCGCGCCCCTGAAAGCGGCACGGTCTCCCCAGCGGAGGGCAACGGCAGGGTCTGCGCCTGGGCCAGCACCGCCTCCAGAGCTTCTTCGTACAACAACACGCGTTCGGTCACGTCGTCTGCGATGCCCCCTGCACAAAAAAGAAGGCCCCGGCCACGCAGGCCAGGGCCATTCCCCTTCTTCCCAAACGGAATCTACTTCTTGCCTGGAGCCTTGTACCGGGTCTCCACCTTCTGTCCAAGCGACGCCAGCACTTCCTTCACCGCGGGGGCCTGCGGTCCATCCGGCGCGAGCTGCAGGTACTTCTGGTACGCGTCCAGGCAGCCCGGAGGTGCAACGATCACACCCTTGGAGTCCACCGTCGCCTTGGCCAGCAGCTCCTGCCCCTTGATGTAATAGGGCATCGGCTGGTTGGGATCGGCCGCAATGGCCTTGTCCGCCGCGGTAAGCGCGGCCTCGTCCTGATGCGCGTTGAACATCACCGCCGCTTCGTTGTAGTAGTACGTTCCGGCGCTCTTGGGCTGCAGCGCCACAGCCTTGTCATAGGCGGCGCTGGCGTCGCTGGGCTTGCCCTCTTCGGCCAGCACGTTGCCTAGCTGGTTGAGCACCGTGGCCTGCTGGTCCGGGTTCGGCTTCGCGCCCGCGCCCATCAGATCCGACGCCTTCTGAAAGCTGTTCGCCGCACTGTCGTATGCGGTTTTCACCACGTCGTCCTGCATGGGGTTGGTCTTGTTGGTGCGATCCGTCGCGGCCTGCTTCTTGCCCTGCGCGAAGTACACCTCGCCCGTCACCGCCCAGAGCAGCCCTTCCGTAGGCCGCTGGTCCGTGGCCTGCTTCATGTCGGCAATGTCTTTCTCGAAGTTCGGCGTGGGCGTTTTGATGTCCGCCCGTACGGCCTGGATCGTGGCGTTCAGGTTCGCGATCACCTTATTCGTCTGGGTGGCGGCCGCGTTCTTCGCCTTGAAATCTTCGATCTGCTTGCGCGCCTCCGGCGAGAGCCCCTTCATGTACTCTTCGCGGGTCATGTCGAAGTCCAGGGTCTTGTCTTCCCCCGCCGCGAACTTCACCTGCTGACGGTCCGCCGTGGACGTGCCCTGGATGACGTACACAAAGTACTCGCCCGGCGCGATCCCCGTAGCGGTGTAGTTGCCGTCCTTGTCAATCTCCACCGTGTTGGTAAACTTCTCATCCTTGAACGGGGTCGTCAGATCCTTGGTGAACTTCACCTCGCCGGAGGTCAACGGCTGCCCGGCTGGGTTGATCACGTGGCCATGCGCCTTCGCGGGCTGTTCCTGCGCCAGCAACATCGGGGAGGCCAGCAGCGCCACCCCGGCCACCGCCGTTCTCATGCTCTGCCGGGTGAAGATCTGTTCGAGCCTTTGATTCATCCTTGTCCTCTTTCCTGGCGGCTGCGTTCGCCGCTATCGAATCGCTTACGGAACCCGCGCTGCCCCATCACCTGCACTGCCGGCAGCGTAGGGGATCGGGTCCGGTACACCGGCTTCGGCGAAGGCTTTCAGGCGAAGGGCACAGCTCTCGCACACGCCGCACGCCTCCGCCTCCCCTGCGTAGCACGACCAACTTACATGCAACGGAGCGCCGAGTTCAACTCCGAGCCGCACGATCTCCTGTTTGCGCATGCGAATCAACGGCGTCTCCACGCGGATGCTGCCGTCCCGCGTCCCCGCCCCGATCAGCGCG
>CAXUNH010000179.1:0-6869 GCA_964252405.1 uncultured Acidobacteriaceae bacterium
CGTCTGGGGTGGGCGGCCCAACCTTACCACCACTCGTCATCGTCCCGTTCGTATTCACGAGCCGCTTCATTGGCGTAGTCCGCTGCGGCATCCCGCTCGTAGTCCACGGCTTCCTCAAAGCGATGGGTGAACTCCTGATCAACGGCCAGGAAGAAGTTCTCGATGCCGTTCATGGTGTCGTGTAGCCGCAGGAGGTCTACCCCGTCGCGCGGCAGAGCCGGAAGGTTCCCCTGAATGTCGTGGGCATACCGGAATGCTGTTGACCCAGGATCAATCGAGTCGAGTTCAGTGACACAGGCTGCAACCGCCAGGAAGGCCTCATTGCGGTCCGGTTGGTTGAGGAACGCCGCGATTGCTGCGAACGATTGCCATAGGTCCGTGAGCCTGTGATTGCGACGTTTCAGGTGAACACGAGCGAACGGGCCATGTTCGAGAATGAGCCCCTTCAGGGCTAGCTCTACGTAGTGGCGATAGTTGTAGAGGATGGGGAACACGAGGTTAGGCCTGTCCACCACATCGCCTAGCGCCTGCTGGACAAGCACATCACCAGCGCGCTTGTAACCCTGAAGGAGGCGATAGTCGCGCTCGCCCGCATGTTCTGGGAACCGAGCGTGCTGCCCCGGATGCAGCAAACGATCACCTGCCCCGGGCCACCGCTCATTGTAGCGGTCGAGGACGGCGGCAGCGTCGATTGGATCGATGGCAGGCACCGTCATCACTCCACGCGGGCCGGTGACGATAGCACATACGGCGCATCGGGCCAGGCCACTGCATATCAAACCTCATCATCGAACGTTGATCGGGATTGACACGGAGACTCGGTGGACTCAGGTTGCCTTCACGCCAGCACAAGGGCCGCCGCGATGTCCGTCACGATCACCACACGCCAGTTCGTCGCCTATCTCCGGGTCAGCACTCAGAACCAGGGCCGTAGCGGTCTTGGGCTTGAAGGCCAGCGCGAAGCGATCACCCGATTTGCCACCGCTGAGGGGCTGACCATCGCCGCGGAGTATGTCGAGGTCGAGACCGGCAAAGGTTCCGATGCACTGGACCGCCGGCCGAAGCTGGCAGCCGCACTTGCTCACGCGAAGCGCCTGGGGTGCTCGGTCGTCGTGGCCAAGCTGGACAGGCTATCGCGAGACGTGGCGTTCATCGCGTCCCTTATGGCTCAGCGGGTGCCCTTCCTCGTCTGTGACCTGGGGCCGAACGCGGACCCGTTCATGCTCCACATCTACGCGGCCCTGGCTGAACAAGAGCGGCGCATGATCTCCACGCGCACCAAGGTCGCACTGGCCGCTGCAAAGGCGCGTGGCGTCTCCCTGGGGGGCGATCGTGGCTATCGGCCGGCGGCAGCACCCGATGCCAAGCTAGGAGGCGGGGCGGTGCGTCAGATGGCGGACCAACACGCACACGGGCTGCTGTCCACGATCGAGGACGTGCGGCGGGACCTTGGAACCGGTGCGAGCCTCCAGGCTATCGCCCGGGCGCTGGGAGATCGTGGCGTCCCTACGGCGCGCGGTGGCGCTTGGACGGCTACAGCCGTGCGCAGGGTGCTCACTCGAACCGATGGCGCAGCGATGGGAGCGGCAGCATGAGCTACGGTCGCGGGCACAACCCCACGTCGAGGAATTGTTACGCTTCCTCATGATGGCCTTCCTGGGCTGGCTGATCCCGAGTGGGCGCAAGGGGCGGCATGGGGGTCGTAGGAGGGCCTGAGGGACCAGGCTGATAGAGTCCGCCGCGGATGGACGGAAGGACCTCCCCGACAACCCACTCCTCGAAGCGTTCCGCGGCGGGAAGCTTGGAGCGCATGATGAGGCGGTAGACGTCGCGCTCGGGTATGATTGTGGTAGCCTGCATCCCACCTGCCGAAGGGAGCCCTAAAACGATGCCCCCTTTGCAGTGCTCCGCCACAGCATTGCGAGGCTTCGCGTATCCAAGCAGCGCCGCAACGTCCTTTGCGACAAACCACGGCTCACCATCACGCTCGATCACGCGAACGCCAGAGCCCTCGAAGCTGAACTGCACAACGTCATTCATGGATTTGTCCTCAGGTGATCGCGGCGACCTCCAATTCGGAGACGGCGCGGGTGAACCATCGTCCGATGGCAAAGAGTTCGTCGGGGGAGGCCCTGAGGTCGTGATGAGCCGCGGGACCGGGCTGTCCGCTGTCCCGGCTCACGTCAGGTCAGCACGTTGCGAACGGTAGCTGCGGGAGGGCATGGCGCTCTAGCCCGCGACTACAAAGCGACTACATGGTAGTTGTTTCAATGACACCTAAGGCGTTCTTAATCTAGGCCAGGTGGGCGCGCCGGCCAGTTGGTGCCGTGTGGGCAGCGGCGCGCGCGAGAGAGGATCACAGATGTTTTGTGGCGCAGATGTCACGCATTCCAGATAATTGCAGTCTGCCAAGGGCCGTCCGGGAAGGACAGAGACAGACCTCACTGGCAGAGCCGGGGGATATTCTGGCTTTAGGAACAGCCCTGTCACATGGTCACTAGACCGATAGACCTGATATCTTGCCGGGCGTTCAGTCAGGACTATTGGCGCCTTGAGTTCTCAGCAGTCGTCATTCTACAGAGGCTTCGTCGTTCAACTCTGTGAGAGTGTCCCCTCTGATGCCTGATGTCTCGAACGTGGCCCCCTTCCGGCGCGCGCCGGCTCCTCAAGGCCCCCGATGCTTCAATGCGGCCCAACGTCAGGCCGTGTGTGCTGCCGGATACCGCACCGGTCTGACGGCTGTGATCGACGCTGATGAGGACGGCAACGAGGCCGTGGTGTTCCAGCCCGACGCTGACCTGTTTCCCTCTCTCAACGGCGCTCAGATCATTGTTCAACCTGAGGGGTTCCGCGTTCAAAGTGGTAACTTCGAGTTGCTGGCTGAGGTCTCAGGCATTCATGAGGCCGTCGAGTTGGCCACGACAGACACTCTGGACCGTATAGCGGGCTTCGACGCGCTACAGGACCTTGATGCATGGTTGCAGCTTCTTGGCCTCCCGCCGTCTAGTGTGCCCCAAAGGTCCGTTCGGCTGACGGAGGTGGCCGATTGAGCTTCATTGACACGGACTCTGCATTTGATATTGCTACATCGGCACGACATGGAGCAACCCATTGCCAGCCAATTCCAAGCCCACTATGGCCAAGGGCGCGATGGCAGCGCGGTGGTTGCTCAGAGAGGGCTTCTACATCCGGGACCTCAGGCTCCAGGCCGGCTTGACGCAGTTGGAGTTGGCGCAGCGGGTCGGCATGAACGCCAAACAGACGATCAGTCAGATCGAGCGGGGACACGCCCATGTTCCGCCGGATCGGTCGCACGAACTCGCAAGGGCGCTTGGGGTCAGCCTCTATGAGTTCAGCAAGCAACTGCTCTCGACGCAGAACCCTTGGCTGGCTGTCGGCTTGTTTGGGGATCGCCGGCTGGCGCGGGAGATACGCCAAGCCGCCCGGGAGGGCTGACGTCACGACGGTCCCCGATCCCTGACCGTCCGGATGCCCTCCCAACGCCCCCATGCGGCCCTGACGCTCCCAGGTGTCCATTGCGTCTGCCTCCGGTGATGGTCAGCAGCGTCACACGGTAGGGCAGGCGGTGTGGTGCCCAGGTGGCCGGGCGACGTCGTTGGGTCACTGAGGCACTGGGGTGTCGCCGGGGGTGCCCTGGGGGACTTAGGGTGGCCCTTGGCTGGTGCCCTTGATGGGCACCTTCACAACGTCACCCTCGATGCCCTCAATGTGCCTCTCCAAACCCTATAGCCCCTATGCCGTAGTAGGGTAAACTCGCGAGGCACAGGGAGGCCCCATGGACAGACCGGACGACGCGGGCCTTCGTGGCGCGGACCTGATGGACATCGGGCGTGCCCCGGTGACACCAGAGGCCAAGGCTTTCGTGGCGGCGGTCTGGGAGGTGGCGCAGTCACACAAGGAGCGCAAACGGAAGGTAGGCGCCGGGACCGTCGCGACGGACCTGGCGACCCTCGGGGCACTCCTGGCCGGCATCATGCGCGCCGGGATCGTAGGGCGGCCTGTGCGGGTGCCCAGGGCCAAGATGAGCGGCATGTGGGACGCTCCCGTGATCGGCTACAAGCGCGTGTGGGACATGCTGGACGCCATGACGGCCGCGGGGCTGCTCGGGGTGGCGCCGGGGGTGAAGTCACAGCGCAGCGTGTTCCCCGGCGAGTTCGTCCAGGAGGGACTGGCAACCTGCCTCTGGCCCTCGGACACGTTGGACGCCATGGCCGCATCAAGCGGCTTGGTTCGCGCCACGCGCAAGACGGATTGGATGGCGGACGCATCGCGGGTCGCTAAGCCGGCGACGATCGCTCAGCTTGTCGTCTGTCGTTCATTGAGGGACGGGCAAACGGACGTGCCAATCATCGCGGACATGGACGGCGCGGAGGCCGAAGCGATGCGCGCTGATTTGCGGGCCATCAACGACCTTCTGGCGTCCACGGTCATCCGCGGCGCCGGGGCCGTGATCGGCGTGCGCCGAACCTTCCGGCACTCCCTAGACCTTCACGGCCGCCACTACACCGGCCACGGCACCTTGCAACAGGCCGCTCAAGAGGAGCGCCTGCGGATCACCTTCGATGGCGAACCATGCGCCGAAGTGGACGTGAAGGCGTCACAGATCACGGTGGCCCTCGGCATGACAGGCCACAGCCTTGGCGCGGATGGCACGCTGCCGCGGCGTGATCTCTACGCCGTCCCAGGCATCCCTCGGGCGATCGTCAAGGCTTGGATGGTCCGAACGATGGGGAACGGCCGCGCCACATGGACACGCTGGGGAGACGATCCGCCATCCGGGTGGGAGGCATTCAAGCCCAAGGACGTTTGGCGGGCGGTGCGGCCCCTCTACCCCTTCCTTGAGGACCTATCCGCGCTGGTGCCGCGCGCTCTGCTGGACACCTTGCCGGCGCCATCCCATCATTGGGCAGGGGGACAATTCGTGGTTGCCCGTGAGGCCCGCATTGTGGGCGCCGCAATGTCCTACTGCGTCCAGCACGGCGTGCCGGTCCTGCCCGTGCATGACTCTTTCGTGGTGCCGGAGTCTAAGGTGGGCGTGGCCGTAGATGGGCTCATGGGAGCGTTCGTCGCCATCGGTGGCGTGCTCCCCCAATTGAGGACGGATTACGCGCCGGGCTACATCAAACAGGTTTAACCATCGCGCCCCACCTACCCAACGGCCTTGCCCCGAAGGCGGCTGTTACGGCGGTGTCAGGATGACATGCTGGCGGCGGGGCTAAGCTATCCGCCCTGAGTCGCCTATCGTCGCTGCCCGGGATGGCTTGAAGGCGGCCTAGGAGACTCCCTGAGACCCCTTTAACATCCGCCGCACCTAGCCTAGCGCCCGGCGGCCACACCCGGCTGTAACGGGCTCCTGCGAGTCGTTTGAGGCATCTGGCGGTGCAGGTCTCCCTACGCCTTCCTGCTGCAAACGTGAGCCTCCCTACGCGTCTGACAAGGTTGGACACTTTATGTCTCCTCTACGGCCAGAAGGTGTCGCTTGTCAGCATGACTCGCGCGCCGGTTATTTTCACTCAGAGCGTAGGATATCCCAAATGTCAGAAACCCCGAACCGCCTGGCGCTGCGCCTGACGGCAACCGAAATGGCCGCGCTTGCGACCGTCACCCAGAAGATCACATCCCCACTACGCCGGCCGCCATCAACGTCCGACGCGATCCGCGCAGCCCTGCTGCACACGGCCGCCACGCTGCCCGCGGCGCAAGAGCCCGCTAACGGCACGAGGCCTTAAACCATGTGGACTGAGCGCCACGAGGGCCTGACCGTCCGCCAGGAGCCGTTCTGTCCCGAGTTCGTCCGCGAAGCCCGGCGCAGCGTGGGCGATGAGCACCTTGCGGCCATCGGGGAGACCCAGGCGGACTTCGAGAGGAAGGACTTCGAGCTTCTCCAAAACCTCTATGACGCCGGGTCACTGGTCAACACGGTTGGCCGTCTTAATGGCCGGCTGTTCGGCTACCTCCACATCCTCGTGTTCCCCTCCATCGAGGTCGCGGGAACACTGTCGGCAAGCCAACTGGCGTTCTTCGCCGCGAAGGACTTCCCGGGCCTGGGGCTACGTCTGCTCCGTTCCTCCATCGAACACCTGAAGGAGCGCGGCGTCACCGAGGTGTTCCTTCGCGCCGGCAATCGGGGCGACGGACCTAGAACCACTGCGCTGTATCAGCGGCTAGGTGCAACGGTGGATGCGACGATCTGTCGTTCGAAGCTGCCGCAAGCCGCGCCAAGTGCCTCTGCGCTCGATGATGTCGCAATGGCCGCTGCGTAGCTCAGCAGCCCACACCACACCACGGGCCCATACCATCCGTCGTGAATTGCCCTGCCTAGGCCCAGCAAGGCTGGCGGGATCGCGACGTCTCCACACCGTTTATGAAATGGACAACTATCATGACCGTCATCTCTGACTCTGACGCAGACACTCTCGTCACCTTCGATGGCGCGGCTCAGGCGGCACTCCGGTCCGTCACTCAATTCCTGACCGAAGATTTGCGGCGTAGCCCATCCGTCTCAGAGACCATAATGGCCTGCGTCATGTTCACTGCGCTTCAGATGCCGGAAGCGGCACAGGCAATCAGATTGCTTGGCCTCTGCCCTGGTGAACTCCCGTCCGGATCGGTTGATGCTGTGCTGGTTGCTCACGCCGCGATGGCACTCTGACAATGCCCTGCCCAGGCTGCCTCGAAGGGTGCTCCATCGAGCACTTCGTCACCCTCCAGGATCAACCCACGTCCACCGATACAACCGTTGACGGGGTGTTCACCAAGACCTTCGTGCTGGACCGGGAGGGACTGATGGTCCCCCAACACTCCCACTCCACCGCGCATGTGACCGTTGTGGTCCGCGGGTCCATCCG
>CAXUNH010000180.1:0-6739 GCA_964252405.1 uncultured Acidobacteriaceae bacterium
CCGGACAGGCGGAAACCCCAGTCGACATGATCGGTCTGCACCGTGTCGGGCGTGCGCTCGATGTAGACCACGGCCTGGTCGAGCTGGATCGTGTTCGGCGTATAGGCATAGCCGATCGGCGCGTTGCCAGCGGGCTGGCGGTGATTGGTGCTGATGTTGAAGCCGGGATCCACCCAGCCATAAATCTGGATGTTGTTGTCGGTCAGGAATTTGCCGACGCTGGTGTTGGCGATGGCCGCCATCAGCGGACTGTCGACGCTGTTCGGGCGGTTCACCCCGATCGATGTCGTGCCGCCATACGGCCATTCGGTGAACGGCATCGGCGGCGTCGACTCGGGTGTCGGCGGCCAGTCCGCGCGGCGGCTGGGCGGTGCCGACGGATCCGACGGTGCCGAAGCATGGCCCAGTTCCAGCTTGTAGTAATTGAACAGCCGCACCGCGACGTTGCTGCCGAGGTACGTGTCGAGGCACGCGTAGTTCTTGTACGGATCAGGATTGACCGAACAATCGACCTGCGGAGCGGCGGCAGGCGCCGCGGGGGCAGCCGGCGAAGCGGCGGCAGGCGGGGTGTGGTTGGCAAGGGTACGGAGCTTGGCATGATCCAGGGGGAGCGACTGGGATAAGGCAGGGGCTGCTGCTATCTGTATACGTGCGCCCCGCGCATTTTGCTTCCGCCGCGTGCGTTCACGCGCACACTTTCCGCGGTGCCGAGACGCGGGCGCAAGCCCAGAACGCACTGGCCTGAGAGTGGCTCGCCGCAGACGAACTACACTGAGCCTGTGTTTCGCTCGCGTTTCCGGGATTTTGACTGGACGCTGCTGGGATTCGTGTTGATTCTCAGCGTCCTCAGCGTGGTGGAGATTCGCTCGGCTACGGCGATGACGAAGTTTCACGGCTTCCAGTACAAGCAGGTGGGCTTTCTAAGCGGTGGGCTCCTGCTGATGTTTCTGATGTCGGCCGTGGATTACCACCGGCTGCTGGACATTGTGCCGTGGGCGTATGGCATCAGCCTGGTGTCGCTGGTGGCCGTGAAAGCGGTGGGGCAGAAGGTGCTGGGCGCGCGGCGGTGGATCAACCTGGGTGGAGGCGTGCATTTTCAGCCGTCGGAGTGGGTGAAGCTGGTGCTGATCCTGGCGGCGGCGCGGTTTTTTTGGAGCTTTATTGCAAACAAGCGGCCCTTGCGCTGGCTGGATGTGGGGAAGGCGTTTGCGCTGATCGGGCTGCCGATGCTGCTGGTGCTGGCGCAGCCGGACCTGGGGACGGCGCTGACGTACTCGCCGGTGCTGCTGGTGGGGCTGTTTCTGGGCGGGATCCGGTTTAAGCAGGCGGCGGTGCTGGTGCTGGGGTTCTGCCTGGCGGTGGCGGGCATCTGGAAGAGCGGCAAGGTGCTGAAGCCCTACCAGAAGGCGCGGTTGACGGCCTTTGCGAACCCCGACACGGACCCCAAGGGGTCGGGGTACCAGATCCGGCAGAGCTTGATCGCGGTCGGGTCCGGCGGGGTGTGGGGCAAGGGCGCGAACAAGGGGACGCAGACGCAGGGAGATTTCCTGCCGATTCCGTATACCGACTTCATCTTCGCGGCGTTCTGCGAGGAGCATGGGTTTGTGGGCGCGGTGGGCGTGCTGCTGCTGTACTTTCTGATCCTGGTGCGCCTGATCGACAACGCCCAGGGAGCGGCCGATCCGCCGGGAACGCTGATCGTGATGGGGATCGCGGCGGTGCTGCTGTTCCAGGTGGCGGTGAATATCGGGATGTGTGTGGGGCTGATGCCGGTGACGGGGATCCCGCTGCCGTTGTTGAGCTACGGCGGGTCGAGCGTGTTGTTTACGTTTTTGGGGCTGGGGATCGTGATGAATGTGCGGATGCGGCGGTTTGTGAATTAGTGGGCTTACCAGGTCTCAGCTTCAGGACTGGAGAAGGCTGAAGCCGCGGAGACGGGATGCTTCCTTATCGAAAGTCAGAGTCGTGCTACATCCAGCTGCAGCATTGAGTTCAGCGATGAGCAGGTCGGAAAAGGAACCAGGTCCTGTTTGCCATTGCGCGAAGGCCCTCGAGACCTCACGCTCGTGCTGGAGCAGAAGAGTTCTGGTTCGTAGAAGGTGCTCCAGAACCAACGCAATCTCGTCCTTGGGGACCCGGTACCTGGTCTTGAGCACCCAAACCATCTCGAGCAGAGTGCCGACGCTGATGTAGCCGGGTTCCTCGATCGTTAGCTGATCGAATAGGGTCGCAACGGCAGCAGACTGCTCCGCATTGTCTTGCATCACGAACCGGATCAGGATATTTGTATCAAGCCCAATCACGGTCGAATGGAGTCCTCATAATCTTGCACTGCTCCCTGTCCGATTCCTTCCTCGATCTCCTCGATCGAAAGAGGTTTCGTGACGCGGTGCGCAAGAATACCCTTTAAGGAGGAGACAGGCAGAGCCGGTAGCAGGTAGACACGTTCATTAGCATCCACGAAAAACTTCACCCGGTCGCCAGGCAAGAGGTGGAGACGATCGCGAACTGCCTTGGGTAAGGTCACTTGGCCCTTTGTCGTCACTGCTGATTGCATCAGGTAATACCTCCTGCCGAAAGTAATACCATTGTAGCTCCGCAGCGTATGCCGCTGTACCCGCTAGTCGTAGTAGTGCATACTGTACGTAGTCGTCCTGCCGGAGGGCCGGACGGAGCGTATCCGCTGCCCCGGATGTGACTATTCCCGGGTGCAGCGACGGAAGATTACACACCGAAGGCCGGCCAGACGCGGATCACCTCCCGCGGCCGGACAGGTTTTGAGCATGCTGGTGAACGGACGGTTAACGACCCCGCCTTCTTTTTGGGCTGTTGTGGTCACAAACTCCGTTGCCGGGATGAAGTCCGATGGCGCCGCAGGGCGTTCCCGGGCAAGGGCAAACGATCTGGAGACTTTTGTTTTTGGCGCAGGCTTTCCGTTTCCGCAGGGTGCGGAACGGGCGGCGCGCTCGCTGCGGGCCGCACGGTCAGGGCAGCGGACACAACACATTCCAGCCACAGCCTCTCTCTGCCTGTCCCCAGCAAGGGAGGCAGCCTCAAAGAGCTAAGTGCTTGCTGGGGCTTGATCTTCGTCTGTCCTGCCTGCCCGTAGACCGGGCGGAAAGCAGTGACTATGTCGAAGGAAATTTACATCTCCAGCACGCCGCATGAGACGCGGCTGGCGATTGTTGAAAAAGAAGAACTCAGCGAGATCTATTACGAGCGGGAGAACGAGTACACGCTCGCCGGCTCGATCTATAACGGCCGCGTGACCCGCGTCCTGCCCGGCATGCAGTCGGCGTTTGTGGACGTGGGGCTGGAGCGCGATGCGTTCCTGTACATCACGGATTTCATGGAGGAGCAGGGCGAGTCTGCCGACTTTGACAGCGGCGAAGGCCGGCGCGGATCTTCCGAGCGAAGCGGGGAACGTGGTGGCGAGCGCCGCCGTGGCGAGCGGGACCGCAATGGCCGCGGACGCGAGACGGAAGCCCGGGACGCCTCACCTGACGAGATCGGTACCGCCGAACTGCCCCGGGCGGAACGCCAGGCAGCGACGGGCGAACCCGAGGGCCTGCCGGAGGGGGGCGAGGAGACCGGCGAGGGCAGCCGCCGTTGGCGGGGGCGTCGTGGACGGCGCCGTGGCGGCCGTGGCGGAGAGGCCGGGGCACCGGTGCAGGGTGGCGAGGCGACCGCGGCGACCGGAGACGAGAGTTTCGGTGCGGGGGAGGAGCCGGCGAGCGCTCCCACCGAGCGCATTGAGCGGATGTACGGGCAGGAGGAGGCCGCCCCGCAGGGGGTGGGCCGCGAAGACCGTGGCCGTGGCCGACGCGGAGACCGCGACGATCGTGGGCGCGGCCGTGACCGCGACCGGGGCCGTGGCGGCGACCGAGATCGGGGTCCACGTTCGGACCGCTTTGAGGACCGAGGCGGCGCGAGTGGGCCGGAGCTGCAGGCCGGCGCTGAACCGCTGATCCTTCCCGGCGAGTCGTTGTCGCGTTACCGCAAGGGCGACCCGGCGCAGGAGTCGACCGGCGAAGCCGCGAGCCTGTCTTCCAAGCCAAAGCCCAGCTACCTGACTGCGCGTCCGTCGACGGAGATCGATCTTTCGATGGCGGGCTGGGATGGCGGGTTCACCCTGCCCGGCGAGACGCTGTCGCGGCGTCGTGGGCAAACGGAGGCACCGCAGGCCGTGGCGCGGCCGGCGCAGAGCATCGAAATCGCCGAAGAGGAGGACCGGGGTTCCGAGACGGAACGCCGGCCAGACACGGGCGGTCGTGGCGCGAGTCGCCGGCGCGATCGCGACAAACGTCGGGGGCGGTTTAGCGACGGCCCGGAGAGCTCGCCGTTGGCGGGGGCAGGTGCGGTGACCGAAGCGACCGGCGAGGAACAGCCCACGCCGACGTCGTTCCGTTCTGGCGCGGTGATGCATGAGTCCCTGGAGCCCATGCATGCGGTGCAGCCGGGGGTCAGCTCCGAGCACGAACCCGAGGGAACGATGTTGGCCGGCGGCGAGAGCCTGCTGGCGGCAGTGGGGACCTCGGACGATGTGCCCGCGTTTGAGATCGAGGCGTTTGAGGCCCAGCGTGAGGCTGAGGCGACCGTTGCCGAGGATGCCATCTACGAGCCTGAAACCGATGCGGTGACTCCGGTTGGACCGAATGCGGAGGTTGTGGCGGCGGTGGAGGCCATGCACGCGGGTCTCGCACTGGAATCGCTGCATGCAGGCGAGGAGTTCCACGAAGAGACGCACGAGTACGAGCCGGGTGATGAAGCCTCGGCGTCGTACCGGGTGGACCCAGCGGGGCCCAGCGAGTTCCGGCAGAGCGGCGTGGCCGAGGACGAGGACGTGAGCGAGGGCGATGCCGAGGTGCAGGCGGACTATGCGGGCACAGAGCATCAATACACGACGTTTGGGGACGCGGGAGAGATGGTCACCGAGCTTCCGGGTGAAGTGACTGTGCCGGATGCCGGCGGCGATCCAGCCAACCCGATCGAGCACGAGACCGCGGTGCTGACGGAGCGCGCCAGTGAGCTCCTGGGGGAGGTGCGCACGGCACAGGTGGCTGAGGGCGGAGCGCCGCAGAGCGACGTTTCGGCGTTGGCGGACAGCCAGGAGTTGCAGCAGGCGTTTGCGCCGGGCCGTGGCGATCTCCAGGAAGAGTTTTTGGATGAGGACGAGACCGAGGTGCTGGACGTAGCGGCAAGCTATGGCGATGACACGGAGGAGGAGACCCTTGAGGCAGGCGCCGAGATCGGCGCGCAGCTTGGATCGCTGGTGCGGGATCGCGCGCTGGACGAACTGACCCAGAGCGACACCGTGGTCCTCGGCGATGACGATTTCGACCTTGACGATGAGGAGATGGAGGAGGACGAACTGGAGGGCGATGAAGAGCTCGCCGCCAGCGACATCGCCGACATAGAAGAGGATGAAGTTCTGGAGGGCGAAGAGGCGCAGTTCGAGGCCGAAGGCGGCAAGCCCCCGGCGGCGAGCATGGGCGAGTTCCCGGAGTTCAGCGAGGAGCGCGCACCGCGTGAGCCGCGTCGTGGCGGCTCGGAGGATCGTGGAGGCGAAGGCCGGCGTGACGGGCGGCGCGGGGAGGGTCGCGGGGGCGATCGCGATCGTGGTGGACGAGATCGTGGTGGACGCGGTGACCGGCGCGGCATGGCCGGCTCGCGGTCGGGTGGAAGGAATAGCCGTCACTCGATGCAGAACACGGACCTGCCGGCGATCAGCGATCTGCTGAAGCCCGGGCAGGAGGTCCTGGTGCAGATCGCCAAGGAGCCGATTGCCAAGAAGGGCGCACGCATTACATCGCACATCGCGCTGCCAGGACGGTTCCTGGTGTTTATGCCGACGGTGAATCATGTGGGCGTGAGCCGCAAGATTGAGTCGGATGGCGAGCGGCGGCGGTTGAAGGAGATCCTGCTCAGCGAGCGGGGCGAGGCGTCCGGTGGGTTCATCGTGCGTACCGCGGCTTCGGGCGCAAGCGAAGAGGAGCTGCGCAGCGATTTGCGTTTTCTGCTGAACCTGTGGGCGGAGATCAAGCAACGGTCCGAGAGCTCGAAGTCGCCGGCGCTGATCTACCACGACCTCAACCTGGTGGAACGCATCCTGCGTGATCAGGTGAGCGAGAACTTCTCCGCGATCTGGTGCGATACGGAGAGCGAGTACGAGCGGGTGCTGCGCTTCCTGCAGAGGTTCCAACCGTCCCTGATGCGGCGTGTGAAGCTCTACACGAAGGACACGCCTCTGTTTGAGCAGTTCGGGATCACCGAGGAGATCAACAAGGCGCTGCGCAGCAAGGTGTGGCTGAAGTCGGGTGGGTCGATTGTGATCAACCAGACCGAAGCGTTGGTGGCGATCGACATCAACACGGGCAAGTACGTCGGCAAGACGGCGCGGCTTGAGGACACGATCGTGAAGACGAACCTCGACGCGATCCCGGAGATTGTCCGGCAGGTCCGGTTGCGCGATCTGGGCGGCATCATCGTCATCGACTTCATCGACATGGACGACCGCAAGAACCGGCAGAAGGTTCTGATTGCGCTCGAAGAAGAGCTCAAGAAGGACCGTGCGCCGTCGAAGGTTCTGCAGTTCAACGACTTCGGACTGGTGGCGATCACGCGCAAGCGGGTGAAGCAAAGCCTGGAGCGGACGTTGTCGACCACCCGCGCCGTCTGTGCCGGCACGGGCATGGTGAAGTCGCCGGTCACGGTGTGCAACGAGATCTATACCGAACTG
>CAXUNH010000181.1:0-6107 GCA_964252405.1 uncultured Acidobacteriaceae bacterium
GTGAGGAACGGGGCAAGGAGAAGAGGCGTGCGGGCGGGCAGCTTTTGGAGCTTGGGCATCAGGCGGACGTGGTCCTCATGGGAAAGTGATGATGAAAGGATACGCGAGACGGAGATCGTCGCACCGTACGATGGAGGGCGCGTGCTGACCGAAGCTCTGCGATGTGTTGCCGGCGTGGGGCAAGCCTTACCCAGCGGCTGAAGCCGCAGTTAAGGTACGGAAGTATGGCCCGGCTGAAGCCGGGCCCTGACGAAACAAGGCTTGGATCAGATTCCACTAGTTCAGGGCGGCTTCGATGGCCTCAATCAGCTTGGGATCGTCTGGGGCGATGTCGGGGTTGAAGCGGCCGACGACCTGGCCGTCCCGGCTGACGAGGAACTTTTCGAAGTTCCAGAGCAGTTCGGGCAGCGCGTTGGGGGCGGGGAAGCCGTGTTCGGCGGCGTACTCGGAGAGGTGGTTGTGCAGTTCGTCGTTGTTGGCGATGCGCTGGGGCTGGGCCTCGATGAGACGGGCGTAGAGCGGGTTCTTGCCGGGACCGGTCACGGCGATCTTGGAGAACATTGGAAAGCTGACGGGGTACTCGGTGGAGCAGAACTGGGCGATTTCGGCGTTGGTGCCGGGCTCCTGGCCGGCAAAGTCGTTTGCCGGAAAGCCGAGGACGACCAGGCCACGATCCTTGAAACGCTTGTAGAGGGCCTCCAGACCGGTGTACTGGGGCGTAAAGCCGCACTTGGACGCGACGTTCACGAGTAAGAGCACCTTCCCCCGGTAGTCCGAGAGGGTGATCGGTTGTCCTCCGATGGTTTCAAGGGGCATTTCGAAGAGTGAGTTGGCCATGGATTGATTATGACCCGCCGATTCCGTCAAAGGCCTACACCGGAGGGGGTGGACAGGGAGGCCGTGAGAGCATAGAGGAGGAGGCGCCCCCTTGTTTACAACGCAAGAACTCATGCAACTGCCGCTCTTTGACTCCGTTCCGCGGGAGATCCTCGAGAAGCTTGCCGGCAAGACGGCGGATGTCCGGCTCTGCGAGGGCGAGTGGCTGATCCGGGAGGGAGAGACGCCCTCCTTCTACGTGATCGTCGAGGGCGCGGTCGAAGTCGTCAAGGAGATCAACGGTCGCGAAGAGGTGATGAAAGAGGTTAGGGCGCCGGAGTTCTTTGGCGAGGTGCCCATCTTTTTGGGTTCGCCCTCTCTGGCGTCGGTGCAGGCAAAGAAGGCGAGCCGCATTCTGCGGCTGAGCCCGTTGCAGCTGAAATACATTGTGGACAAAGTTCCGGAGGCGAGCGCTCTCATCATGAGGACGCTGAGCGACCGGTTGACGGCGATTCAGGAGTTCGCGCGGGATGTTCCGGGGATCCGGGCGATGGTGGTGGGATCGCGCTATGACGTGGACTGCCGCGAGATCCGCGCGTTTCTCAGCAGCAATCGCATCCCGTACGCCTGGGTGGATCGCGACCGTGAGCCGGAGCGCATTCCTTCCTGCCTGCGGGAGCGTGCGAGTGAAGGCCCGGCGGTTGTGGTGGACCAGGAGATTTGCCTGAGCGACTCCCCCACGGTACGGGACGTGGCGGAGGCGCTGGGGTACCAGACTGCCCCAAAGAACGACGGCTACGATGTGGTGATCGTAGGCGCAGGGCCTGCCGGTCTGGCCGCCGGTGTGTATGGCGCGTCGGAGGGTCTGCGTTCGCTGGTCGTGGAGCGAGCGACGGTGGGGGGCCAGGCAGGGACATCATCCCGGATTGAGAACTATCTTGGGTTCCCGAACGGCATCTCGGGCGATGAGTTGAGCGATCGCGCACAGAAGCAGGCTGCTCGCTTTGGGGCGGAGATTGTGGTGACGCGCGAGGTCACCAACATCCATCCGTTGAGCGAGGGTGGGTATTGCATCGAGTTGGACGGGGGCGACCGCGTGAACACGCGTTGCGTGGTGCTGGCCACCGGTGTGGATTGGCGCCGGCTGGACGCGGAAGGCGTTGACCGGTTGCGCGGCCGCGGCGTGCTGTATGGGGCCTCGCGCATGGAGGCGGGCAGCGTGGTGGGGAAAGACATTTTCATCGTGGGCGGCGGCAATTCGGCAGGGCAGGCCGCGATGTTTTTCTCAAGCTATGCGCGCAGTGTCACCGTGCTGGTGCGCGGCGCCGGGCTGAAGCTGACGATGTCGTCCTACCTGATCGACCAGATTGCGCACCGGACGAACATTGGCATTGAACCCTTCACGGAGGTGGTCTCCGTGGGCGGGGAAAATGCGTTGGAGACCGTCTGCACGGTCAAGCGCGGAGAGCAGCCCCGGGAGAGGCCGGCACATGCGCTGTTTATCATGATCGGCGCGGATGCCAATACCGATTGGCTGCCGCAGCCGATCATGCGCGATGAGCGGGGCTACGTGTACACGGGGAGGGACCTGCCGGACAACTCCTGCGGAAGCCGTCAGCCGTACCTGCTGGAGACCAATCTGCCGGGATTTTTCTGCGTGGGGGACGTGCGGCATGACTCGATCAAGCGCGTGTCGTCCAGCGTGGGCGAGGGCAGCATGGCGATCGCGTTTGTGCACCAGTACCTGGCGATGCAGGAGGAGCGGCGGATGGCTGCGGCGTCTGCGATCGCCCAGCAATATGCGTTTAAGTAGCCTTGCGCTGGAAGGCGGTCTTCTTGCCGGCGAAGGAGCTTTTTGCGCGGAAGCTGGCGTTGGACGCACCGGCTACGGGCTTGGCGCCGGCGGTCTTCTGGGCAGCCTTCTCGAGCGCGGCCTGTAGCTTCTGCTGGGCAGGGCTGAGGCCGGTTTTGCGGAGGGGAATGGCCGGTTTGGCGGACGGAGCGGGCTGGTCGGGTTTCTCGGACATAGCGTGATTTTCTCATGGAAGCGAAGGACGGCCCGTGCGGCGCACGTACCTTCCCCGGGTGATTCTTACACCCCACTCATCACGATGAAGCTGGTGAATGGGGGCACCCTTGGTCGTGGTGGGGATGAGTGGGCCACCTGTAGTTTGGAGGGGCTGGCTAGAGGTGGGCCGCGGACGCTGCGTTCTCAGGGATGAGGGGATGTGGCTTCGGCCACTGCGTGATGATCCTTACGGATCCTGGCTCGCCGGTTTGCCATTGACGATAGCTGCTCCATGGCCAGTGTGCCGGATCGGGGACGAGACCTCGCTTGACTGGATTGCGGTGGACGTAGCGGAGCGCGTTCAGCCATCGGCGATGGGTCAGGATATTTGCGTCGTGGTAGCGGGTTTGCCAGAACTGCTTGCCGTCGCCTTTGAGGTGTTTTGAGGTCCTGAACTTCAGGACGTTGATGGCCGTTGCGAGACGGGTGACGTCCGGCTCGCTGAGGAGCAGGTGAACGTGCTCGGGCATGACGACGTAGGCGTGTATCTCGAAGCGGTATTTTGCGCGGGTTTCTTCGAGGATGTGTTCGAAGGTGGACTTCGCGTTGTTGTCGTTCAGATAGGGAAGCCGGTGATAACAGCTGAAGGTGATGAGGTGGTCGTGACCCTGGGTTTGGTAACGACGTAGACCTGTGGGCACGGGGTTAGGGTAGTGGGCTGATGGAAAGGTTGCTATGCCACTTTGGTTTTGTTCCTGCGTGAGTGTGCCCCATCCGTGACGAAGTCACGGGTGGGAGAAGGGGGGTTGGGCTTTGTCGGTCTCCCACCCGTGCGCGATGAAGCTGCGCACGGATGGGGCACGCCTGCTTTGGTGTCTCGTTGGAGAGATGATGGGTGGGCCACCCGCCACGCCTACTTTGGTAGCTCGTTAAAGGGAGATTACGGGTGGGGTACCCGCCTGGGAGAGGATGTGGGTGGGCCATCCGCCCGATGTGTTCATACGCCTCGCGGGGGGCTCCGATGTAAGCTGTTGACGTGGCTTCCAAAAAAGTGATCGCTGTGGATTTCGATGGTGTGATAGCTGACTACGATGGCTGGACGGACGGCACATTAGGTCAACCGAGGCCTGATGTGGTCCAGGCTCTGGGTGAACTGCGTGCAGAGGGATGGCGCATCATCATCCATAGCTGCCGTTCATCCAGCGTATTGCTCCCTTTTCTCGAGCAACAGGGGATTCCATTTGACGAAATCAACCCTGGTTCGCCCCACGCAGCCGACGCTTGCAAACCGTCGGCATCAGTGTATTGGGACGATCGGGCTTACAAGTATACGGGAGATGCGCTAGCCGATCTCGAAGCTATTCGAAATTTCCGAACTTGGAATGGCAGGGAATAGTTAATCAGGGAATAGCTTTGGGGCGATTGACGCCTGTTTCGCACTTTCAGGCCATAATTGCTCCGAAATAAACTTTGACCAATCTCCCATGTCTAAGTAGACCGAAGCTAGATCTGCGGTCCTAATCAAGCGGCCACTCATAGAACTGCCTCTTGTCGCCTTAAACTCTTTCTGATTCATCGCGAGTGCAACATCATCGCTCTTGAGCTTTAGACGATAGAGAACGCCGACGTGAAGAGATGCCCTAGCATTTTCGTTAGTCCGGACTAGGGCAATCGGGTTTGGATCCAAATCGTAGGCCTCTTTTATAAAGACTTCTTCTGTAATCTCCCTGTTTAGTGCGTTGAGCAGCACTGATTCGCCGTCATCAACCTTGTTAACGTGCCCGCCAGACCAAACGTCGTATTTGTCGTGAAGTGCGTGCCCTGGCTTGTTTCTCTTCAGGAGAAGAATCTCGTCCCCATATTGAAGGATCGCCATAGGAATGGGTTGAATGAGATTGGGATTCGCCTCTGCCTCTGAGCGGGGGACGAAGCTCCGTTGCTCGGCAACCACTCTCAAAAAAGAGGACAAAGAGTCAGGATCCTGAAAGAAACCTTTGTCGCTGATCTTCACGGAAGTTGCAGGAACGACACACACCGCCTCGTCAAGAAAAGTTCCGAGTGCGTTTAGTGTCGCTTTGGTGATCTGAGCAGCACATTCTCTAGTTTGTAACTGAGTCGTGTTGATCTCAACGATGTCGAACGTCTGTTTCCTCTCGCTGATTGTTTTTTGGGTCGCGGCAGCAATGTGTGTAAGGGTGGTCTCAGACATGATAGTTCCCCTCTTCGTCGTGAGTTGATCGGCGTACTCACGCTTGATGGACACAGCAGGGTCACAGGTCATTACGAAGACCAGATCAATTAGCTCCGTCCATCTATCCATCGTGAAGAAGTCATTAACCTGCTTGGCTTCCTCGTTCGTGATCTTGCCGGTATTTACCAGGAGTTCGTTCCAGACTAGAGCATCGAAGATTCCACGGTCGAGAATGAACACGTCGACATCGCGGTACAGCGCCTCCAAGGCCCCTTGCAAGCTCGCGCAAGAAACCCACACGTTGAAGTAGAGGTGCCCCTTGGCTCGGATTGGGGATACTGAAGCGCGTTCAATGAATACTTCAGTCTTGAACCCGTTCCTCTTCAGAAAGAGTTCCAGCACACTGATCGCGCGAGTTTTACCGGCCTTAGGTGCTCCACTGAACTCGATGGTGAAGGGTCTCTTCGCTCCTCGATTGCGCAGAGTCTCTTTGATCTGCTCGGCTTGAGCCTCCAGTTCACCAATCACCTTAAGGTCGTTCGCGTCGTCCACCGTTCTATTCTCCTCTGGTAGTGGTCTCTCTGCCACAGTACACGAGCCAGCCAAAATCCTGTCAACGTGTAGACTCACCCGATTGGGGGAGGAACAACCCTTCATCAAACAAAGAGAAATTCCTTCGTGCGCAATTCTTTGACTTGGTCGCGCAGTTTGGCGGCTTTTTCGAATTCGAATTTCTTGGCGGCTTCTCGCATTTCTGTTTCTAGTTTGGCGATGTGGGTGTCTAGTTCGGCCTGGTCTTTGAAATCTAGGGCGGTGTTGTCGGTGTCTTCTGAGGTTAGGTCGGCGTAGTCGGCCTGGAGGACTACGGCCAGGGAGTCGTCGATGCTGCGGATGACGGTGCGGGGTTCTATGCCGTGTTCGGCGTTGTATTGTTTCTGCTTTTCTCTTCTTCGGTCGGTTTCTTCGATGGCGCGGCGCATCGAGTCGGTCATCTTGTCGGCGTAGAGGATGGCGCGGCCTTCCAGGTGTCTGGCCGCGCGGCCGATGGTTTGGATGAGGGAGCCCTGGGAGCGGAGGAAGCCTTCCTTGTCG
>CAXUNH010000181.1:6117-6708 GCA_964252405.1 uncultured Acidobacteriaceae bacterium
GGATGGCGACGAGAGAGACTTCGGGGAGGTCTAGGCCTTCGCGGAGGAGGTTGATGCCGATGAGGACGTCGTATTCGCCCTTGCGGAGGGCGCGGAGTAAGCGGATGCGTTCGAGGGTTTCGATCTCGGAGTGCATGTAGCGGCAGCGGACGCCGACCTCGGTGTAGTAGTTGGCGAGGTCTTCGGCCATGCGTTTGGTGAGGGTTGTGACTAAGACGCGCTGGTTGTTGGCGGCGCGGTCGCGGATCTCTGCGAGTAAGTCGTCGATCTGACCCTTGATGGGGCGGATTTCTACTTCGGGGTCGATGAGGCCGGTGGGGGGGATTATTTGTTGGGTGACGACGCCGGCGGCTTTGGTGAGCTCGTTGGGGCCGGGGGTGGCGGAGACGTAGATGGTCTGGTCGATGCGGCCTTCCCACTCCTCGAAGCGGAGGGGGCGGTGTCCATGGCGGAGGGGAGGCGGAAGCCGTAGTCGACCAGGTTTTGTTTGCGGGAGCGGTCGCCGTGCCACATGCCGTGGATTTGGGGGACGGTGACGTGGGACTCGTCGATGAAGACGAGGAAGTCGCGGGGGAAGTAGTCGAGGAGGGT
>CAXUNH010000182.1:0-6668 GCA_964252405.1 uncultured Acidobacteriaceae bacterium
CCACATAGGACTTTGCCTGCCGGACGGCGCGTGCGGGTTCCTCGCCCGCCAGCAGCTCGCACAGCAGGGCCGAGGAAAACGCGCATCCCGTGCCGTGGGTCGCGTCCGTCTCCACCCGCTCTCCGTGGAAGAGCTCAGCGCGGCCGTGGGGAAGCAACAGGAGGTCTGTCGGCTGTTCTTCATCCCCTCCGGTGACGACAACGTGCAGATGCGGGTGACGCTCGAGGACTGCGCGCGCGGCCCCCTCGGCTGTCTCCAGGTCCCTCACCTCCTGCCCAGAAAGCACGGCCAACTCCGCCCAATTCGGGGTAATCCAGTCCACGTACGGGAGAAGTTCACGATGCAGCGTGGGGAGCCCGGCTTCCGGAAAGAGGTCTCGCTCCGAACTCGACCGCAACACCGGGTCCATCACCACCAGTCCTGGCCTGCTCCCACGGTCTACCCTGGCTCTCTGCAGGAACGAGCCAATTGCACTCGCGTTTTCGGGGGTGCCCAGCATGCCGATCTTGGCTCCGGCAAACGGCAGGTCTTCGTATAGGCGCGCCAGCGTGGCCCCGACCAGCTCCGCCCCGACCGGCTCCCACCCGAACACGCCAAGGGTCGACTGCACCGTCAGCGCGGTGATCACGGAGCAGCCAAACACAGCGTGCGCCGCAAAGGTCATCAGGTCTGCCGTGACGCCGGCGCCGCTCGAAGGATCGAACCCGGCGATTGCCCAGCCGATGGTGCGTTTCCCCGGCGCGCGCGAAAGTGGCAGAGGAAAACTCTCCTCCCCGGGACCCTCTTCCGGTTTTTCAGGGTTTTTCAGGTTCCCTTGGCTGTTCCGCACTTCCCTACCATACCTCCAACGTGTCAGGCAACCCCTGTCATCTACTCACAACTCTTTGTAGATCTTTGACTTACGCCTCCTAAAGCGAGAAAATTGAGGTGTGAAGAATCGTGTTCGTAAGAGCCTGCGTCACCTCCGCAGCTCACTCGTAAAAAGCCGCCGACCCGTGGGCTTGATGTTGGCCATGGCGGTCTCGGCTACCGTGGTTGCGAGCCCCACCCCGCAATCTCCCGCCTCAACCTCCAAGGTGCAGACCGGCTCCAAGGCGCATCGCTGGCTGCAGGTCGGCAAAGCCTCCTGGTACGGCCGCGGCTTTCAGGGCAGGCGTACCGCGACCGGCGAGCGCTTTGATATGAACGCGCTCACCTGCGCTCATCGCACACTGCCCCTGGGCAGTTGGCTGCGGGTCACCAACCTCCACAACAGCCGTTCGATCTTCGTCCGCGTCAATGACCGTGGACCGTACGAGAGCGACACGATCGTGGACCTGTCCTATGCCGCTGCGCAGCGGGTGGGTCTGCTGGGGAAGGCGCAAGTGAAGGTGGAGCGGGTCAGCCCGGACGACCCGGAACTCGCGCACGCCCTCGTGTCGGAGGTCACCCCGGCCTCCATGCCTTTGTCGCTGGACCGTTAGGTTCGACCTTCCGCGGCCGCCTGGACGCCTGCTCCCAGAGCTGGCGCCGGGCGGCTCACACTCTCTCGGAAGACGCGACGGAGTGGGGCAGGACCCGGCGTACGGAGCCCAGGGGTACGCACAAAAGGCCTGCCACTGGGGCAGGCCTTTCTGGTTACCGCTCTGTTCCGCTGGCGCGGGAGTTAGAGCTTCTCGAAGAACTCACAGGCGGAGCAGGAGATGTACACACCGCCCGGCACGCCGCGCTCCCGGTCCTTCACCCGCTTCACAATGCGCGTCGGCTTGGAGCACTTCGGGCAATCTGTGCTCTTTTGCGTATCCATGACCTTCTTGCGGTCAGCAGTCTTGGCGATCTTGGCCATTTCTCAGTCCCTCTTCTTAATCGGTTTGCCTCTTCCGGTGCGTGCGCTCAAGCTGGGGTGCTGAGACTTCGAGCGCTCAGGCGTAACTGGGGACGCGCGAGGGCCGAGCCCGGAACGGCTCACCTCCAAGTGTACATGATCCACCCGCAGCCAGGCAGAACCGCACGCCGGAGGCTTACCGCATCGCCGTCAGGTTCTGCGCCGGCGCGGGGGGCACGGCGGGCCGGATGGGCGCGCCTGAGGAGGCATCCTTCGGCACAACCACTTTGCCCAGCCCCGGCACGCCGGTCTGCTCCTCGGGTTCACCCGGGCGGCGCAGTGTAGGCGCAGGCCCCGGTGCCGCGCCCGTCTCGGCGGTGGGATGCGCGTCGCCATTCACAATCGTGCGAGCCTCCAACGTGGGCGTGTGCTCCCCGCCCACTTCGTTGTGCTCAAAGATCTGAAGCGGCTTGCCGAGTGCCGCAACCTCCAGCCGAACCACACGATCATGCTGGAAGCGCACGAACTTGGTGTCCTGCGGCGGGTCGCCATAGATCCACTCTTCATACAACGCACTGTCGTCGTCGCCGTTGGTTACGTGTTCCCTGTGCTTTGCCTTGGGCTGCCCCACAGAGGCCAGCACCATCTTCCGGTTCATCCCGACAAGGATCTCGTGCGCATCAATGGCTTCGCGAACCTTCGGCGGCAAGGTGTCGGCGTACGCTTCCACGCTGGACTTCGCCTTGAAATCCACCACCGGGTCGAGCAGGGCCTTCACTTCGGCGGCGGTCACCTCGGGAACGCCGCCCTCAAACACCAGCGTCACCCGGCATCCCGTGGCAGCCGGCCCCTGCTGTGCCAGCGGCATATTGTTCAGGGAGACATGGCTCAGAAACCGATGCTTCGCATAGGGGCCGCCGTTGAAGTCGATGATGATCCGGTCGCCCTTAAACTGCAGGTTGCTGATCTGGATCCGGTCGCCGGGCGCCGCGGACTGCCCCTTCTCGTACACCATCCGCTTGTACGCCTCATCCCGCGGCGTCATATTGCCGTTCGCCAGCAGCGTCAGCCCGGCGCCCAGCGGGAGCTCGCGGTGCGCAAACCCCTGCTCCGCTTCCAGATTCCGGATCAGGTCTAACCGCCCCCGCTCATCCAGCGGCTGTTCCGGTAGCGCGACGTGCGTAGGGTGAAACTCCGTGGTCATCTCCGAGGTGGCCGTCTTCATCCCCACAACAAAGACCTGTGCCTGCACGGCACAACCGCCGCAGACCAGCGCGCCAAGAACCGTGGAGGCGATGCGTACACGGGAGCCCATAAGTCACCTCTGAATGCCAAGATTCTGCGCCTAACTCCGGCAGGTTTGCAAGAGGACCTTTGTGTCACGCCAAACCGTGACGCCGGCTCACTCCGGGAGATCCCTCTCCCGCTCGCCCTCCGGCGCTCTTCCCTGCTCCAGGTCCCTTGGGGGCGGGACGGTGTGGCTGACGCCGTCGCCGGCCGGGGGTACGACCACCCTGCTCACAGGCCCCTGCACCGGGGTCGCCCCAAGGATCTGCACGAGCTGTGGCGGAGCTGCCGCCTCCATGGCCGTGTGCGCTGCCGGGGGCGGAACATCCATCGGATAGCCGCCCGGCACGATCGGTGGATGGGTGTAGTTCCAGGCGTACTCGCGGGTAAGGGGGTACAGGGCGATCACTCCCCCGAGCAACACCAGCCCCGTAAACACGGCGCCCTCAGGGCCATAGGGACCACCGGTCAGCCACACCCGTCCAGAACTGTCCGTGGCAACCACACTGGAGAAGTCCGCCGATCCGTCGAGCGGCAGACCAAACAGCACCGCCATGGAGGCCAGCCAGCCAAACCGGATGCCCCATCCCAGCCAGATGCCGTGGGTACGCAGGTACGCCACGCACAACAGCAGGCCGCTGGCAAACGCCACGGGAAAGCTGAATCGGGTGTTGTTCAACGGAGACGTCACCACAAACGCATACACGCCGGAGAGCAGGATCGTCGCCACCACGGGCCCGGTCGCCTCGATCAGGCGGCGGAACAGAAATCCCCGAAAGGCAATCTCCGTCGCCAATGCACCCACCAGCAACGTCAGGAGCGACAACAGGGCTGTTCCCCAGGCCAGCGGAGCCAGCCAGAACTGCGGGTGGAGGTCCCCCACCACGGCCATGGGCAGGATCGCCAGCAGGAGCAAGGCCCAGCCGAAGGCCACACCTTTCTGCCATTCCTTGCTCACCGTCGCTCGCCAGGGCAGCGCATTGGTCTCGCGAAGGCTGCCGTTGCGGGTTGCGACCCAATGGAGCGCGGTATACCCCGTCACCAGAAGGATGATCAGGAAGATTTGGCCGAGCAGGGGGCGCAGAATGTCGGCATGCAGCACCCGGGCGATGCCCTCTGCCGCACTTTCTGCCCCGGAGCGCGCGGCCAGCAGCCAGAGCAGACCGATGGCAAACAGGGCGAAGTCCATCGAACGGGGCGCGGTTTGTCGTGCATCGCGAATCACTGCCAACCTCGCGTCAACCCTTTCGACCGGAGCGAAAACAGCGGTGGGCGCAGCCTACGCCACCGTGTAGAACTGGGCGAGATTGCGGATTTTCTCATACCGTTTTGCGAGCAGGTCGTCCAAAGGCTCCGCGCTCAGCTCAGCGAAGTGCCGCGCCAGCCGTTCACCCACAAGCTGCATCGCAAACGCCGGGTCCGTATGGGTTCCGCCCTCCGGCTCCGGGATCACGTCGTCTACGCAGCCCATCCGCTTCACATCCCCCGCGGTATACCGGAGCGCCGCGGCGGCCTGCTGCTTCTTGTTGGAATCCTTCCACATGATCGACGCGCAGCCCTCCGGGGAGATCACGGAGTAGATGGCGTTCTCCAGCATCAGCACCCGGTCCGCCACCGCGAGGGCGAGCGCACCGCCCGATCCCCCCTCCCCGGTGATGGTGGCGAGGGTCGGCACGCGCAGCCGGCTCATCTCCATCAGATTGCGTGCAATCGCCTCGCCCTGACCGCGCTCTTCGGCGCCCAGGCCAGGATTGGCGCCCGCCAGGTCGATGAACGTGAATACCGGGTGGCCGAACTTTTCGGCAATCTTCATCGCCCGCAGCGCCTTCCGGTAGCCCTCCGGATCCGGCGAGCCAAACTTGCGGTGCACCCGCTCCTTCAGCGTGCGTCCTTTCAGATTGCCGATCACCAGGACCGGCTGCCCGTTGAAGCGCGCTATCCCCGCCGCCATCGCAGGATCATCGCCGTACTGCCGGTCGCCATGGAGCTCGCTGTAGTCGGTGAAGAGCGCTTCGATATAGTCCATCGGATACGGGCGCTGCGGGTGCCGTGCAAGCTCTGTCTTGACCCAGGCCTCAGGAACCGGCGCTGGCTGAAAAGGAATGGGCTTCTGTTGTTGAATTTCGGCCATGATGATCCAGTTGTCGATTGTACCGGGAAAAGGCTATCCCTCCGCGGGGGTTGCTCCCGCCGCTGCGCCCTCTTGCCGCAATGTGGGCAGCCCCCGAGCCCTAGGCTCAGGCAATCACCTGCACCGCTCCCCTGCCGACCAGTCCTTCCACCCGCTCGATAAACTGCACATCCGCCTGCACATGGAACCCATGCGGCTCCAAATCCGCGGCAAACTGATCCGGCTCTTCCAGGCGCAGCATCACCTTGCCCTTGCCTGGCGCTTCACGGAACAGCGCCTGCAGCTTCTCCATCAACGCCGCATCGGGGGAATGCAGCGGCACCTTGATGCGCAGCGCCTCCGGCAGCTTCACCTGTACGTCCTCGAGCGCCTGGATGGAGGAGATAGCGACCTTCGGCGCAGAGTCTTCTTCCCCCCGCAGCGATCCGCGAATCAGTACCGGCACATCGATCTTCAGCTTCTCGGCCAGCTTCTCGTAGCTCTGCGGAAACGCAATCAGTTCGATCTTGCCCGTGGCATCCTCCAGGCAAGCCTGCGCGTACATCTCGCCCGATCGCTTGCTCTTGGCCACCTTGAGGCCGGTGATCACCCCGGCAATCTGGATCTCGTTCTGCGGTTCCGCCTTGCCGCGCACAAAAACAACGGGCTCCGGCTTCATCTCACACGCGGTCTGGGTGTCGATGACGCCTTTCAGGTTCCGCAGTTTGTCCTTGTACTTGTCCAGCGGATGCCCTGAAACAAAGAAGCCAAGAACCTCCTTTTCCTGCGCCAGGCGCGTGTATTCGTCCCACTCCGGCGCGGAAGGCAGCGCCTCTTCCTCCACCGACGAGGCCGCCGGTCCGCTATCGAACATGCCAAACAGCCCATGCTGGCCGCTCGCGGCATCCCGCTGCGTCTTCTGCGCGCGTTCCATGGCCTTGTCCAGGGCCGCCATCACCTGGGAGCGCTTGCCAAACGCATCCAGGGCCCCGGCCTTGCACAGCGACTCCAGAACACGCTTGTTCATCAGGCGCAGATCGACCTTCTCGCAGAACTCCCACAATGACGCGAACCCCGACTTGCCCCCCGCCTGAAGTTCACCCCGGGCTTGAAGGATCGACTCGATCGCATTGTGGCCAACGTTTTTAATCGCCGCCAGCCCGAACCGAATCGCATCCCCCGCCGGCGTAAAATCGGCCGCCGAGATCTGCACATCGGGCGGAACGACGGCGATCTCCATCTCCCGGCACTCGCCGATGTACTTCACCACGTTCTCCGGCTTGCTCGTTTCGGAGGTCAGCAGCGCCGCCATGAACTCCACCGGATAGTGTGTCTTCAGCCACGCCGTGTGATACGCCAGCAGCGCATACGCCGCCGAGTGCGACTTGTTGAAGCCATAGCCCGCAAACTGCTCCATCAGGTCGAACAGCTTGCCCGCGGTCTCCTTGTTGAACTTCCGCTCCAGCG
>CAXUNH010000183.1:0-6565 GCA_964252405.1 uncultured Acidobacteriaceae bacterium
CGTTGTTGAAGTCGAAGGCGTAGCGGCCCTTGTTGCAGAGGAAGTCGCCGTTCATGCCGGATTTGTCGCGGTTATCGCCGCGCATGATGACGCCGCCTTCGGCGGTCTGGCGGACGCCGAGGGTGGTCTTGCAGCCGTCGCCGCAGTGCGTGCAAATCGTGGAGGTGTGGTTCATCTCCCAGGGGCGGGTCTTGTAGCGGTAGGGCCCGGGGAGCAGGGCGCCGACGGGGCAGGCGTCGATGCACATGCCGCACTGCTCGCAGTCGATGCGGGGGAGGTCGTCGGGGGAGAGCGCGGCGGGGACGTTGGGCGCGATGACGGAGGCGGAGCCGCGGTTCTGAATCCCGAGCGCGAAGACGTCCATGCCTTCGCCGCACATGCGGACGCAGCGGTAGCAGAGGATGCAGCGCGGGCGATCGAAGAAGACGACCGGCGACCACTGCTGCTCTTCGCGGTGGTTTTTGGCCTCGGCGTAGAGGCTTTCGCCGGCGCCGTATTTGAAGGTCATGTCCTGCAGCTCGCACTGGCCGCCGGCGTCGCAGACGGGGCAGTCGAGCGGGTGGTTGCCGAGCAGGAGTTGCAGGGTGGACTTGCGGGCCTGGGCGATCTCGGGCGTTTCGGTTTGGACGACCATGCCTTCGGTGACCGGGGTGGTGCAGGCGGTCTGCAGCTTGGGCATCTTTTCGATGCGGACGACGCACATGCGGCAGGCAGCCTGCAGCGAGAGGCCGGGGTAGTAGCAGAAGGCGGGAACTTCGATGCCGGCGGCCTTGCAGGCGTCGATGAGCAGGGTGCCCGCGGGGGCGGTGAGCTTTTTGCCGTCTACGGTGAAGGATACGTCAGGCATGTGTGGTTCCTTAGGCTGCTGTGGCTTGCTGGTTGCCGGATGGCGCTGTGATTTGGGGAAGGTCTACGGTCATCCACTCGATCTCGTAGTGGCTGTCGGCGGGATGGGGGTCGAACTCGGAGAAGTCGACGGACTTGGACATGGCATCCGGTGTTGGGAGCCCGCGCTCGGCGAGATCCTCAAGCATGAGCGCGATGCCTGAGCGGAGATTTTGGCGTGCCTCTTCCAGGCTCTCGCCCGCGCCGACAGCTCCGCCGATGTCGGGACACCATGCGCCCCAGTTGTCTGCTGCCATGCGCTCGTACACGACCATGTAGGTACGCTTCATCGCAAACCTGCCTGTCTCAGAATAGAGTATTCGAGCCTGCCGAGGTCCTTGCGATGGAAAGGACGATCACGATGCCCTGCTTCGCCGGATGACGAAGTTTTCGATGGCTTCCTGCCTGGCTCACTTCAAACCAGCCGTCCGCGTAGAGAATCCGCAGGATCTCCGAAGCCTTCACTTCGAGAAACCTTGCGGGATGCCGGGCTGGATGGCGCAGAATGCGTCCGGTGGAGCGATGCCGTTCGTGCTTTGGACGACGGCCATCTGCGGGACGGTGCCGGCGGCGGCCTGGCCGCGGGTGAGCACGGGGTACTGGGAGTGGGCGAGCTGGCTGACGTCGGGGTCGGGGCCGGTCTGGAGCGGTTTGCCGAGGAGGTCGTCGAGGTCCTTGTGGTTCTGGGCGGCGTAGACGGGAAAGGCGTGATGAAAGTCGTCCAGGTTGGCGAGGTTGCGACGGATGTCGTCGGCGGTGTAGCCCTGTTTGGCGAGATCGGGATAGCAGGATTGCGTGGCGGTGATCCAGCTTGGGTCGACCAGGCGGCCGTTCGAGCTGACGACGGGAGCGCCGGTATGTTTGTGGGAGCAACCGGAGCTGGCGCACAGGCTGAGAGCGATCAGGAAGGCAAGGGCGGCGGCGTTTCTGGAAGGGGAAGCTAGGCGCATGGCTTGAAGACCTGGAGAGGAGTCAGGCATCTCTGTTCGACGCAATGGAACAGGGATGCGATGAACTCTTTGATCCGCGAACGCGGGCGGAGTTGCTCTGGCGCGATGCAGGGGGATGCGCGGCCCGAGCCATGCAGGTCCCTCCACTACGCTTCGCTTCGGTCGAGGTGACGATTCACGGAAGTTGTCGAGATGAAACTCGGTGCAGTTGGTGAGTTCTTCCTGAGCGATCTAGCGCGCCTTCGCGCCGGTGGTGTGGGAAGGGCTGACCTGGGCGAGGGCTGCCTGCACGACGGGGGCGAGGTCTTCCGGCTTGCTTTCAATCCCGTTGGCGCCGGCAACCACCTGCTGCTTGCCGGCGGTGACGACGACGATGGTGGGGGTCCAGCCCACGTTGAGCCTGTGGCTCACGTCGAGGTCGGCCTGGACCTGCCTGGCGAGGGAGCCGTCGGGGTCGATGAGCATGGGCGCTTGTTTGCCGTGGGCCTGCAGCCAGTCCTGGGTGAAGCGCTGCAGGTCGTCGAGGCTGGCGATGGACATCTGGGCTTTGAAGAGGTCGCCGCGGAAGAACTCGGAGGCTTGTTGCCCGTATTGCTTCTGGATGTAGCGAGCGTCGACGGCGCCCTGGAAGGTCCAGATGTGGCTGCGGATGGGCGTAGCGGACGAGGGGGCCGGGGTACTTCTGGGCGACTTCGAGCTCGATGGGGTGGGCGGCGGCGCAGTGGGGGCAGCCGAGGTCTTCAAAGACGACGATGGCGACTTTGGCCCCGGGAGGTGGCTTGAGGAAGGCGAGGTTTTGTAGCTGGCCGGGGGAGGCCTGGGCGGTGGTGAACTGCGCGTGCGCGAGGGTAGGGGCGAGACAGAGGGCGGCGAGGAGCAGAACTTGACGCAAGGAATGACTCACTTGGGGCTTTTGGCGGTGCTTAAAGGGTTCTCTTCGGCTTACGCAGGCTTGTTGGCGCTCCGAACGAACTACAGGGGTCTCTCCACTCCGCTACGCTCCGGTCGAGATGACGCGTTCTGAGGTGATGTGGAGAGCCTGCGAGTTCATCGGATCTTAGTGTGCGCCGACCAGTTCGTTGGTTTCGCCGAAGGCCTGGATCTGGATGAGGGGATTGGGGACGCGGGCGCCGGCCAGGTATTCCTCGAACTCGCCGCGGAATTTTTTGATAAAGCCGAGGGTGGGCATGGCGGCGGCGTCGCCGAGGGGGCAGAAGGTGCGGCCCATCATGTTTTCGGCGAGGTACTGAATGTTGTCGATGTCTTTTTTTGTGCCAGCCCCCGCGTGGAAGCGGGTCAGGGTCTTTTTCAGCCAGTCTGTGCCTTCACGGCAGGGGATGCACCAGCCGCAGGATTCGTGCTGGTAGAACTTGATGGTTCTTAGGGCGAACTCGACGATGCTGACGGATTCGTCGAGCACGACGACGCCGGCGGAGCCCAGCATCGTGCCGGCTTTGGCCATCTGATCGAAGTCCATGCCCACGTCGATCTCGTCGGCCTTGAGGACGGGGCAGGAGCTGCCGCCGGGGACGACGGCTTTGAGTTTCTTGCCGTCCTTGATGCCGCCGGCGACGTCGTAGATGGCCTTACGGAGCGAGTAGCCCATGGGCAGCTCGTACACGCCGGGGCGCTCTACGTGGCCCGAGATGCCGAAGAGGCGGGTGCCGCCGTTGCGCTCTGAGCCCAGCTTGGCGTACTCCGCGCCGCCCATGAGGAGGATGTGGGGGGCGTTGGCGATCGTTTCGGCGTTGTTGATGACGGTCGGGCCGCCGTACAGGCCGACGACGGCGGGGAAGGGCGGCTTGATGCGGGGGACGCCGCGCTTGCCTTCGAGGGACTCCATGAGGGCGGACTCTTCGCCAACCTCGTAGGCGCCCGCGCCGGTCTGGGTGACGATGTCGAAGTCGACGCCTTCGCGGCCGAAGATGTTTTTGCCGAGGAAGCCTTTGGCGTAGGCGTCCGCGACGGCCTTCTCCATGATCTTGAGCAGATAGCGGTACTCGCCGCGGAGATAGATGAAGCCCATCTTGGCGCCGATGGCGAGCCCGGCGATCACGGTGCCCTCGATGATGGAGTGGGGGTCGTGGAGGAAGATGACGTGGTCTTTGCAGGTGCCGGGCTCGGATTCGTCGCCGTTGACGAGGACGTACTTGGGCTTTTCGGACTGCTTGGGGACGAAGCTCCACTTCATGCCGGTGGGAAAGCCGGCACCGCCGCGGCCGCGAAGGCCGGAGGCTTTCATCTCGTTGATGATGGCCTCGGGGCCGAGGTCGATGGCCTTCTGGACGGCTTTGTAGCCGTCGAGTTCGAGGTACTTGGCGATGTCGGCTGCGCCCTGTCCCCAGCGGCGCTTGAGGACGATGACTTCGTCGGGGTGGGATACGGAGTTCGGCATTTACTTAACGTCCTTTCCGCGACCTTCGGCGTAGTCGGCGATCATCTGGTCGACCTTGGCGGGGGTGAGGAACTCGTGGAAGTCGTAGTTGACCTGGGCGGCGGGAGCCCAGCAGCAGGCGCCGATGCACTCGACCTCCTCCAGGGAGAAAAGGCCGTCCTGCGTGACGCCCTTGTGCTGGATGCCGAGGCGGTGCTTGCAGTGGTCGAGGATCTCGTAGCCGCCGCGGAGCATGCAGGAGATGTTGGTGCAGACCTGGATGTTGTACTTGCCCGCGGGTGTGGTGCGGAGCATGGAGTAGTAGCTGAGGACGTTGCGAATGTCGAGTTCGAGCAGGTCGAGGCGCTGGGCGATCTCGGCGACGACCTCGTCGGAGACGTAGCCGACCTCGTCCTGCGCGTAGAGCAGCATGGGGACGAGGGCGGAGCGCTTGATGGGATACAGCGTGACCAGGCGGTCAAAGCGCGCGGCAAGCTCGGGGGAGAAGAGGGTGTTGGCGATCGCGGCCATGTCTGCAGTTCATAGTAAGGCTTTGAAGGGGATTCGGCACGGCGGGGACTGTGGGGGATCAACAGGCGAGCGCGGGACGCCGGTGTAGGGCCCCACGCCCTAGATGAGGGCTTCCAGGCGGGGGTCGCCTGCCATGAGCGTCGTTGTAGCGGAGCCGCGGGTCAGGGGAGAGACAAAAGTTCGCGAGCGAAGCGCTCGGCAGCGATGTCCATCTCTTCTTCGGGATGACCGGCGAGGGTGACGGTGCCGTTTTCATTGAGATGGAAGGGCTGGGATGGATGGATGTCGGCCTGGAAGGAAGCCGGAGTAAAGCGAAGCCAGTGGGGGCCGACGCGGAGGGTGATCTCGGCGGCGGAGACTTCGACGACGGCGTGTTGCGGGGCGTTGAGCCCGTGGGCGGCGGCGTAGGAACGGAGCAGCGAAGCCCAGGAGGTCCAGAGTTCGGTGTGCAGTTGGGTGATTGGGTCGGACGGAGGCATACGGGCCGGCTTTCTTGTGCGTGAGCGCTTGGATTTTACGGCGGGGTTGAGAACCTGCCGTCCGGTTCCCCGGTCCGAGCCCACAGACCTGGCGCATGAGCGTCTTCGCGATCTGAAAATCGTTGATGACTGTTTGGCGGCCATGAAACTTCGCCATAGGTTCCCAGGCGGCGAGCTAGTGCTTGTTCCAGAGAGCGAATGCTTTTTGCATGCGCGGGTCGGTGAACAGTTTCACGCAGGTTTCGCGTTGGACGGGTCCCGTGACGGCGCAGTGCATGTCGGTGCGCCGTGCCACTTCCTTGGCCGGGATGCTGATCTGGGAGACGAACCTGCCCGCGTCGGCGATGGTGGCGCCGAAGACCAGGCGGTCCAGGCCCGACCAGAGAGCGCAGGCCATGCACATGGCACAGGGCTCGCAGGTGGTATACAGCGTGTAGCCCTTGAGGGACGCGGAGCCCAGCTTCGCGCAAGCCAGGCGAATGGTCAGCGTTTCAGCGTGGGCACTGGGATCGTGGTCGAGACCGACGCGGTTCACGGCGCGCATGAGGCGCTCTCCGGTGGCCGTGCTGAGAATGTCTGCCCCGAACGGCATGGGGTGATCGGTGCTCAGGGTCTGCGCGGTGAACGCCGCGAGGGATTGCATGCGCTCGTGGTCCGCTGGCGTCCCTTCGTCCGAGGCCAGGGCGTGTGCGGCAAGACTGCCCGCCGTGAGGGACGTTGCACCAGCCTGCAGCAGGAAGCTGCGCCGGTTCACGGGCATGGGTAGGCCTCCATCGACGTCATGCAGCGATCATACCTGTGTTCGTTTCGATCTCGGCTACGCGCGCTGCAGCTGAGCGGCGGTGGCGAGTTCAACGACGGTTTCGGCAACCAGGTCGTAGCTGTGGCGGAGGACTTCGCCTTCGTGGACGAAGTTGCCGGTGAGGGGGGTGACGCCGAGCGCGCGCACACGGTCGAGGTCCGCTTCGATGGGCTTCTGGCCTTCGGCGGCGTATTGGGCGAGGGTGGCGGGGCGGATCGGACCTGTGTTGATCAGGGCGTAGTCGAGGACGGGCGCGCCGGCGTGGTCGAAGATCTTCTCGATGTGCTCCGAGGCGGAAAGGTCGAGGCTTTCGTTGGCCTGGGTCATGAGGTTGCAGATGTAGACGCGGGTGGCGCGGGAGGCGGCGAGGGCCTCGGGGATGCCATGCACGAGGAGGTTGGAGATCACGGAGGTGTAGAGCGAGCCGGGACCGAGGGTGATGAGGTCTGCCGTGGCGATCGCGTCGAGCGTTTCGGGCAGGGGATCGCAGTGGGCGGGTTCGCGCATGAGTTCCACGATCCGCGACTTGGTGGCGGAGATGCGG
>CAXUNH010000184.1:0-6543 GCA_964252405.1 uncultured Acidobacteriaceae bacterium
GCGGCCTCCTCCTCGGCGCCCGCCGCATCGACTTCATCGGCCTCAAATTTCAACTCTGCGATGAAATCCGTACCCTCTAGACGCGCGCCCAGACTGACGCCGCCTCCGCCGACAAAAAAGCCCGCGCCGACGTGGTCTGGGATCTCTCCTCCATCCGCGGCGTCAACGGCCGTCTCGAGGACATCGTCGCCCGCTACTCCCAACTGCGCGACATATACGCCGACCTCTGGCTCCGCACCAACCGCCCCTACGCCCTTCGCCCCGTGCTGGAGCACTACGACTACACCATTGGCCTGTGGTACGCGCGCATCGACCGCTTCCGCTCCGCCCAACGCCAGTGGGACGACAGCAAGACGCTGCCGGCCGCTGCCGATCTCGGCCTGCCCCAGGCGCGCTAGCACGGTTCAAAAAGCACCTGGATCTGCGAAGCGCGTGCGCTTGCCGTTCTGGTTTGCCTACCCCAGGACGACTGCCTCAGCTCGCTGCACCAGGTCGCCCGCACGCCCCAACGTGATACGTTGCCGATATCCCCGTAGGCAGAGGTCCCTGTGAAGCGCATGTTGCGGTTGGCTGTCAATCTATTCCTCTGGAGTGCGGCCCTCCCGGCCGTTGCCGTGGCGCAGCAGGCGCCGTTGTATCCCAACTACCCCAGTGAAACACCACAGGCCTTCCAGCAGCCAACAGCCGGCATGGACTACGAGCGTCGCGACGTCATGATCCCCATGCGCGACAAGGTCAAGCTGCACACCGTGATTCTCGTGCCTAAGGGCGCGTCGCACGCGGGCATCCTCATGACCCGCACACCCTACAACGCAATCCAGCTCACCACCAACACGCCCAGCGTGCACCTGGGGACCAGCTTGTGGGGCTACGACAATGCAGTCGAGCCCATGGTCGACGGCGGCTACATCCGCGTTGTGCAGGACATCCGCGGCAAGTACGGCAGCGAAGGCGACTACATCATGAATCGCCCCTTCCACGGCCCGCTCAACCCCACCCCCGTTGACGAATCGACCGACACCTACGACACGATCGAGTGGCTCATCCAGCACGTCCCCGAGACCAACGGCAAGGTCGGCATCCTCGGCATCAGCTACGACGGCTTCCTGTCCCTCACACCCCTGGTTCATCCACACCCGGCACTCAAGTGCGTCGTTCCGATGAATCCCATGGTCGACGGATGGAGGGGCGACGACTGGTTTCACAACGGGGCCTTCCGCGAACAGAACATGCCGTACATCTACGAGCAAACAGCGACACGCTCCAACGAGATTCGCTGGTTGAGTTCCAACTTCGACGACTTCGACACGTACATGAATGCAGACTCGGCGGGCGAGCTCGGCAGGCAGCGCAACATGGACCAGATCGGCTTCTGGAAGAAGATCACCGCGCATCCCAGCTACGACAGCTTCTGGAGCGGCCAGGCCATGGACAAGCTGCTCGCCGCGCAACCGCTCACCGTGCCCACCATGCTCGTGGACAGTCTGTGGGACCAGGAAGACATCTACGGCGCCATGGCCGTGTACAAGGCCCTCAAAGACAAGCCTGAAGCGAAAGACAACCTCTTTCTCGTGATGGGGCCCTGGCATCACGGGCAGGAGATCGAAAACGCCGACTCGCTTGGCCCCGTGAAGTTCCGCAGCGACACGGGCCTGTACTTCCGCCAGGAGATCCTGGGCCCCTTCCTCGCGCACTACCTGCAGGACAGCGCGCCGGCCATGAAGGTCGCCCGCGTCACGGCGTTTCAGACCGGGGTGAACAAGTGGGAGCGGCTACAGACCTGGCCCTCCGCCGCGGGCAACAGCACACCCCTGGCAAAATCCCTCTATCTGCACGCGGGAGGCAAGCTCGGCTTTGCCAAGCCCACGGCGGAGGAAGGCTCGGATGCCTATGTCTCTGACCCGGCCAGGCCTGTGCCCTACCGCACACGGCCAAGCCAGCCTGTCGGGTACACCGAAAACCTGTCCTGGGTGCGGTGGCTGGTCGACGATCAGCGCGAGTTCTCGGGTCGCCCCGACGTGCTCACCTTTACCAGCGATGTCTTGACCGCGCCACTCAGAATCAGCGGCGAGCCGATTGCGAACCTGATTGCCTCCACCACGGGAACGGATGGCGACTGGGTCGTGAAGCTGATCGACGTCTACCCTGACGAGTACCCGGGACAGCCGGAGATGGGCGGCTATCAGCTCCCTATCTCCATGGACATCTTCCGTGGCCGCTATCGCGTGAGTCTCAGCGACCCGGGGCCCATCGCAGCCGGCAAACCTCTGGCCTATAAGTTCGCGCTGCCGAATGCCAACCACGTCTTTCTGCCCGGTCACAAGGTCATGGTGCAGGTGCAGTCAAGCTGGTTCCCGCTCTACGACCGCAACCCGCAAACCTTCGTGCCCAACATCTTCTTCGCGCGGCCCGCCGACTACCGGAAGGCCACCGAAACGGTGTTTCACTCGGCGGAACACCCCAGCTCGATCGAGCTGCCTGTGGTGCCCTAGCCAACGTTCGGCGAGAAGACCTGAAGCACAGACCAGAACCTATGTCGCAGCCCCTTATCGCCGTTGTTGAGGACGAAGAACACCTCGCCCAGGGTCTCCTGTTCAACCTCCAGGCCGAAGGCTACCGCACGCATCACGAAGTGGACGGCGACGCCGCCCTCGCCTACCTTCTCGACCCCGGGGACCCACCCGCGGCCATCATCCTCGACGTCATGCTCCCCGGCCAGGATGGCTTCGCCATCACGCGCGCCCTTCGCAAAGCCGAGCGCTACACGCCGGTCCTGCTCCTTACGGCCCGGGGGCGGACCGAAGACATCGTCGAAGGCTTCGCGGCCGGCGCGGACGACTACCTTCCCAAACCCTTCGACCTCAACGTGCTCCTGGCCCGGCTTGGCGGCCTGCTCCGGCGCACAGCCTGGCAACGCCCTCCGGAGCCCGCCTCGCCGGAAGTGTTGCCGCCCGCGGTCGCGCCGGCACTCGCCCACAGTGAACACCAGGGGCAAATCACCGTCGGCCATCGCATCGTGGACTTCGACGCCCTGGAGATCCGCGGTGAGGACCTTCTGATCCACCTGACCGTCATGGAAGCCGACCTGCTCCGGTATCTGGTCACCCACCCAGGCCGGGTCGTGTCCCGCAAAGAGATCCTCGGAGAGGTGTGGCACGTACAAAGCGATACAGATACGCGCCCGATCGACAACTTCATCGTCCGCCTTCGCCGTTACCTCGAACCCGACCCCACGGATCCCACCTATCTGCTCACCGTTCGCGGCGTAGGCTACCGCTTTGTCGATCCATCCGTGTCCCCGGGTCCTTGATCCGGCGCGCCCGGCCGTCGAGCAACCAAAACACGATAGGAGGGGGCCCGCACGGTAAACTCACCACAAGCAGCCCTGCATGTCGATTCGCCCCCGCATCCTGACCCGCTACATCCTGCGCGAGATTCTCGGCTACGCTCTGCTCGGCGGTCTGCTCTTCACCTTCATCCTTCTGCTGCGCTACCTGCTTCCGCTGCTTGAGCTGTTTGTTCGCGGCATCGCCTCGCCGCTCGACCTTCTTCGCCTGTTCAGCTACCTGCTGCCCAACTTCCTTACGCTCACGCTGCCCATGGCAGTGCTGATCGGCATACTTCTGGGGCTCAGCCGCCTTGCTGCCGACAGCGAGATCACCGCGATGCGCGCCTCGGGCATGGGTGTCACGGCTTTTCTGCGCATCGTGAGCCTGCTCGCCGCGGTGTGCTGGTTGCTCGGCCTCTACAACGCTCTTGTCGTGGCCCCACGTGCCACACAGGCCCTGCTCCGCTACGAGGAGCAGGCCAAAACCACCCAGGCCAGCATCGGAATTCAGCCTCGCGTCTTCTACGAGGACCTTAAAAACTATGTCCTGTACGTGCAGGACGTCATGCCCGGCACAAACGGCACGGCGCTCTGGAAGAACGTCTTCCTCGCCGACCTTTCCACCCCGGCCAGCCCGCACATCATCACCGCCAAGGATGCGGTCGTGCTGGGGAGCGGGCAGACCCTGCATCTCGAACTTTCCGACGGTGGACGGCACGACACCTCGGCCGCGCACCCTGACCAGTACGATCTCTCCACTTTTTCCTCCACCGATCTGCCCGTGCAGACCGGCCAGCAGGAAGAAACGCAGCACCTCACCCGCCGCGACACACCGCTGCAGGCGATGACCACCGGGGAACTTCGCCGCCGGACGCATGACCCCGACCGCAGCCGTGCGCAACCCTACAAGATCGAGTGGCAGCGCCGGCTGGCCACACCTACCGCCTGCCTTGTGCTGATGCTCGTCGGCGTTCCGCTCGGCCTCAGCTCCAAGCGGGGCGGCAAGGGCGCCGCATTCGTCCTCACGGTGCTGCTGGTATTTCTGTACTACTTCGCCTCTTCCATGGGCATCGCGCTTGCCCGCGACGGCAAAGTGCCGGCCGTCGCCGGAGTCTGGGCGGCCAACATCTTCTTCAGCGTGGGCGGCCTCCTGTTGGTTCGGCAGATGTCCACCGGGAGCGCAACGCTGGCGGCCATCGCCTCCCTGGGCGCCGCAATCCGCAGGCCAACACGCTCGGGCGAGCTCTCGCCGGCCACGGGCGCGGGAAACGCCGACGGTTATGGCCGCTCCAGAGGGCCTATGCAGCGCCTCCGCCGGACCCTGCACGCACGCTTCCCCCTGATCCTGGATGAGTACGTCATGGGCAGCTTTCTCCGGAACTTTGCCCTTGTGCTCCTCTCCATCACCGTTCTCTTCCTGATCTTTACCTTTTTCGAGCTCATCGGCGACATCGTCCGCTACCGCACACCGCTGGTCACAGTGGGCGACTACCTCCTGAACCTGATCCCGTTTGTGCTCTACAACATGACACCGCTCTGTTCGCTGGTAGCCGTGCTGATTACCTTTGGCGCGCTCAGCCGCGCCTCGGAGCTCACGGCCATGAAGGCCAGCGGCGTCAGCCTGTATCGCGTCGTTGCACCCATCCTCGTCATTGCCGCGATCCTCGCCAGCTCGCTCTTCGCCTTCGACGAGCTGTACCTGCCTCACGCCAATCGCCGTCAGGAGGCCCTGCTCTCCGAGATCAAGGGCAAGCCCGCACAAACCTTTCTGCGCCCCGACCGCAAGTGGATCTCGGGCCAGACCACCGGCTCCGCCGATCCCACCCGCATCTTCTACTACCAGTTCTTCGACTCCGACAAAGACGTCTTCGCAAACCTGACCGTCTTCGAGTTTCAACCGGGCACCTTTGCGCTGACCCGCCGGATCTTCGCCGCCTCCGCCCACTGGGATCCGCAAACCTCCCGCTGGGTGCTGGCCGATGGGTGGGACCGCACCTTCCAGGCCGAGACAGTCTCGAGTTTCTCCACCTTCAGCGTCGCCACCTTCCCCGAGATCCGCGAGCAGCCGGCCTACTTCAAGAAAGAAGAGCGCCCCTCGCAGGAGATGAGCTACGACGAGCTCACTGGCTACATCAGTGACCTGCAACAGTCTGGCTTCGACACCACCCGCCTGCGTGTCCAGCTCAACCGCAAGCTGGCCTATCCCTTGGTGACCCTCGTGATGGCCATCGTCGCCGTTCCCTTCGCGCTCAGCACCGGAAAGCGGGGCAACATTGCCGGCCTCGGCACAGCCATCGGTGTGGCCATCGCGTACTACGTCGTAGCCAACATCTTCGAAAACCTCGGCGACGTGAACTCGCTTCCGGCGATGCTCGCCGCGTGGTCGCCAGACCTCCTGTTTGCCATGCTGGGCAGCTACCTCCTGCTGCGCACACCCACCTGACGCAGAGCGCACGGGGAGCCCGGACACGCGCTTGACCTGCGGAAGCCCGGGGCTCCTTGCCGTTCCGCAAGTTCGCCACGCGGAGCCGTCGCATACACTAGTGAGGACATGCATCGTAAGCCTCTTCTCCTTGCCAGTCTGGCCCTGACAGGCCCCTTGTCCCTCGCCCAAACCTCAACCGCTCCGCACCACACGACGACCGGAACGGCGCACCGGACAGCCGGCACGCACGCTGCCCCTGCCAAGCCCGCCGGTCCTCCCTGCGCTACCCTGCCCGCGATCTCCGACAAGATTCCCGCGCTGCCCGCCAGCGTCGGCTGCCCCAAGGTCATGTTCACGGTCTCCGACCGGCTCGATTACCTGAACCCTCTGGCCGAGCGCTTCAAGACAACCCTCTTCAACGAGCTTCCCGTAGTCATCTCACTGGCCTACGCGGACATCACCCCGGGTACCGGCGAACTCGCCAAACCGCAGCAGTATTACACCGTGAAGTACACCGGATGGCTGACGGACGGGACGAAGTTCGACAGCTCCGAAGATCACGACGAGACCCGGGCCGGGTTCACCTTTCCGTACGGCGCTCACCGCGTCATCGCCGGTTGGGATCTGGGCTTCGAGGGCATGCATATCGGCGGCAAACGCCGGCTCTACATCCCCTACCAGTTCGCCTACGGCGCCGCCGGCCAGCCCCCGAAGATCCCGGCCAAGTCCATGCTGGTCTTCGACATGGAGCTGGTAAAGCAGAGCGATGGACCCCCGGCGCCGCCTACAC
>CAXUNH010000185.1:0-6524 GCA_964252405.1 uncultured Acidobacteriaceae bacterium
CTTCCATCCCCGCCGCTGGATCGTCAACGGACATCTCCAGACCATTGCCGGCAATCTGCTCCCCCGCCCGAAGACGCTTCCGCCGCCGGTCGCGGAGCTTGTGGAGACCGTGCCCGCGCGTGGAAAGCAGATCTCGACGCAGGTTCTTTGCGAATGCCACTGGCAGCCCCTGCCCCAGCGTCCGAGCCGCCCCACCGTCCTCGTCCTCCACGGCCTCGAAGGCTCCTCCCGCTCCCAATACGTTCTCGGGAACGCCACCAAGCTCTGGAAGGCGGGCTGCAATGTCATTCGCATGAACATGCGCAATTGCGGCGGCACGGAAAGGCTCACCCCCACGCTGTACCACTCGGGAATGTCCGCTGACGTGGACGCGGTGATGCGCCACTTTCTCCACATGCACGGTTTGCAGAGCTTCGCGCTGATCGGCTACAGCATGGGCGGCAATCTCGTGCTGAAGCTGGCCGGCGACCTCGGGCGCAATGCGCCGCCCGAGCTCAAAGCCGTGGTGGGCGTCTCGCCCGCGATCGACCTCGGTGCCTCCGCGGACGCCCTGCACGAGCCTCCCAACCGCTTCTACGAGCGCCGCTTTGTGCGCGCGCTCCTCAAACGTTTCCGCCGCAAGGCCTTTCTGTTCCCGCGTGCCTTCGACCCGGCCCGTACCGAGACCATCCACTCCCTCCGCGACTTCGACGACCGGATCACTGCCCTCTACTCCGGGTTCAGGGACGCCGACGATTATTACTTTCGTGCCTCAGCGGCGCGTGTCCTGGACCGCATCGCGGTCCCCACGCTGATCCTCCATGCCTGCGACGATCCCTTTGTCCGTCTCACCCGCGAAACTCGCGCCACCATTGCCGGCAATCCCCATATCCGCCTCCTCGAGACACTCCACGGCGGCCACTGCGCCTTCCTCGCCACGCCAGAACCTGCGAACGGCAACGACGGCTACTGGGCCGAGCACATTGCCCTGCGCTTTGTTTTCCAACATGTGGGCGCAGAGAAGGAACAGCAGGAAGGAGCCGTTGAGAAGTAAGAGCCGGAGCAGAGTGCGGGCGCGGGATAGTCCCTGCTCCGTCCCGTATGCCTCTCTCCCGCTCGTCCTTCCTGTACCCTAGGACCTATGCTCGCCGAATGGACCGCCGCGTGCGGCCCCGACGATCCCACGCTGGTCGTACCCTGGTCCGATCCCGATTCTGGCACGCGCTTCGTGAACCTGCGCGAAGAGCCGTTCGACTTGCCTGAGATTATTGAAACAGAGAACTACCCGGCGTTGCGCCGCGCGCTCCGGTCGCTGAATGCTCCTGCCTCGGCCTTTCTCACCGCCAAGTGCGACGCCTGGACTCTGTACGCCGAAGAGGGCGGGGCAAAGCTCGAAGCGCTCCGGCTGGAACTGGACGTCGGGGACGAAGAAGTGGCCTTCGGTCTGGGAAGCTACATCGACCTGATCCCCCGCGAACGTGCGTTGTTTGCTTCGCCGCACATCTTCAGCGGTCGTCTGGACCGCATCGTCCGCCGGGCCTCGCGCCTGCTCCATCCGTACGTTGCGCTGGAGCTCACGATGCGGCCGGCCCTGGTGGACCTGAAGGCGACCTTGGAAGGGTATAGCGCTTCGCTTTATCTCACCGGTGTCGCCGGTGACCCGGAAACGGCCACACGCCGTTGGGAAGCCGCACTCGAAGACCTCGTCCACCTCTTGCGCGAGCGCGAGTGGGCCGTCCCGGTTGGCTCCGCTACAATCGACTAGGCCGGTCTCATGGTTGTCGTTCCCGAAGGGAATTCGCGGGTCTGCCCGAACTCGCTGATGACGATCAGAGGCCTGTGGCCACGGGCGAGTAGCTCAATTGGATAGAGCACCGACCTTCTAAGTCGGGGGTTACAGGTTCGATCCCTGTCTCGCCTACCAGCCCTGCCGCACCCTGGTCTGTCCTCTCCGCCGCAGGCGCCCGCCGCAGCAGTGGAGACCTGAGGGCCGCACCCGGTGAATCCGCCGCCGTGTAAGGCCCAGCTCACCCCAACTCGTGTACGGTGACCCCGGCCAACTTCACATCCGCGGTGCGCCGGCTCGTACCCAGTGCATGCACCAGTCCCGTGCAGAGCATCAGCCCCACCGCCAGCGCCGAAACGCCGGTCCACGCATAGCGCTCCCACACCACGCTCGACAGCGCCGACCCCAAGGCGCCCCCGACGAAGTACATCGTCATGTACAGCGTGTTCAGCCGGCTGCGCGCGCCTGGATCCAGTCCAAAGATTCGCGTCTGGTTGGCCACCTGCATCATCTGCGTTCCGGCATCCAGCGCGATCACGCCGAACACCATCATCATCAGGTGGATCGCCACGGAAGCATGCACCTTTTCCCCCAGCCACAACCAGCCGAACGACGCTGTCACCGCGGCGCCAGCCAGCGTGATCACATAACGCGTGCCGTGCCGGTCCGCGAGCTTACCGGCGAACGGGGCCACCAGCGCGCCTGCCGCACCGACCACGCCAAAGGTTCCCGCCACGCCCGGGCCAAGCCCGTAATCCGCATGGAGCAGAAAGGCCAGCGTCGTCCAAAAGCAGGAGAACGCCGCAAAGGTGAGCGCCCCGAGGATGCCGCTCTCCCGCAGCAAAGGCTGCGTGCGAAAGATCGTCCACAACGAGCGCATCGCGCCGCCGTACGTGAGCGTCTGCTTCGGCTCAAGCCGCGGCATCACCTTCAGCATCAAGGGCACAAACGCGGCATTCATCACGGCTGCGGCAAAGAACACGGTTCGCCATCCGCCCAGGTTGCTCACCCAACCCGCGAAGCTGCGCGCCAGCAGAATGCCAAGCAGCAGCCCGGTCATTACACTGCCGATCGCCTGCCCCCGCCGCTCGTGCGGCACCAGATCCGGCGCCAACGGAAGCGCCACATGCGTCACGCTCGCAAACAGTCCCACCAGCACGCTGGCCGCAATCATCCAGGGCAGGCTGGTCGCAAACCCCACCAGCACAAGGGCCGCTGCAGCCGCGCCATACAAGCGCATCATCAGCCCGCGACGCTCGGCAACATCGCCCAGCGGCACAAACGTCAAGAGGCCCGCGGCGTAGCCTACCTGCGTCGCGGTCGCCACCATCATCATCTGCTGCGCACCCGCGTGCAGACTTCGGCCCATCACCAGCAGCAGGGGCTGGTTGTAGTAGATTGACCCAACCCCGACGGCACAGGCCATGCCCAAAAAGGGCAGCAGCCAACGCTCTCCGGACGGCGTCCCTGCACCTTCCACACCCCTCGGCACGGTCGAGGTCTCCGTTAATCCAGCCATCCAGACATGGATGTCTCCGGCGCACGTAGCGATGTGTCCGGCCCGGAAGCGCCGGCGTTCAGGCGCAGATCCAGCCGCCGCCCGCCACCTCGTCTCCTTGGTAGAAGACGGCAGACTGCCCCGGCGTTACGGCTCGCTGTGGCTCATCAAACACCGCCTCGGCGGCATCCGGCCCCGTGACGTACAACGTCGCCGGCGCAGGCTCATGCCGGTGGCGAATCTTCACACTCACCCGCACGGGCTCACCCGGCTCGGCGATCGAGACCCAGTTCAGCCGGTTTGCCCGGAGCGTCCGGGTGTACAGCGAATCGTCCGGACCGACCTCCACCCGGTGCGAATCCGGATGGATCTTGAGTACGTACATGGGCTCGGGCGAACTCAGCCCCAGGCCCTTCCGCTGCCCTACCGTGAAGCCGTGAATGCCCTCATGCCGGCCAACTACCGCGCCCGAAGCCGAAACCAGTTCCCCCGCCGAATCCGGCACCGCCCGCCCCTGCTCTTCCAGGTAGGCCTTCAGAAACTGGGAATAGCTGCCACCCGGAATAAAGCAAATCTCCTGCGAATCGGGCTTTTGTGCCAGCTCCAAACCCTGCTCCGCCGCCATGGCCCGCACCTCGGGCTTGCACATCTCGCCCAAGGGAAAGAGCGTGCGGCTCAACTGCTCCTGCGTCAGCCCAAACAGGAAGTACGTCTGATCCTTCGACCGGTCCGCTGGCCTTGATAACACCCATCGGCCCCGCTCCGGATCGAACCGGTTGCGTGCATAGTGCCCGGTCGCAATGCGCTCCGCCCCAATCCCGCGCGCGGTCTCCAGCAACTGATCGAACTTCAGGTGGTTGTTGCACAACGTGCAGGGGATCGGCGTCCGTCCATGCAGATATTCCTCCACAAACGGCCGCACAACCTCGTCTTCGAACCGCTCCTGCGCATTCACCAGGTAATAGGGGATGCCGAGGTGCTCGGCCACGCGTCGCGCATCGTAGACATCGTCGATGGAGCAGCAACGGCCCTGCACCGTCTCCGGCATGCCCTCACGTCCGGCAAGCCGCCGCTGATTCCAAAGCTGCAACGTGAGCCCGATCACGGGGTGCCCCTCGGCGTGCAGCATCGCCGCCACAGCAGACGAATCCACCCCGCCGGACATCGCAATCGCAATGGTGTCGCGCTTAGGCATCACCCTCCATTTTACCCGTGCAAACGGCGGCGGGAGGGGATCGATCCCCTCCCGCCAAGTACGTCGCCCCGGTAAACCTTTACCTCAAGGCGTTGTACTACGACCGGGAACAGCTGTCCCCCTGGCCACGTCTTCGGCCGAGTGCACCACCCGCGCTCCTGCCGGCGCCACGGGCACAGGACCGGGCCGTGGCGGGGTAGGCCGACTGCTCGCGCTCCGCCCACCCGGGTTCTGATTCAAGAACGGAATCTTGCCCGCCAGGTTCTCGATGCCCAGCTTCGCTGCAGTGACCCAGCTGGCGATCTTCTCCACCGGTGTCTTGATGCCTTGCTGGATCTGCCTGCTGACATGCTGCGTGGTGGTCAGCGCGTCGCTCACCATCTCGTTCACGCGCTCGACCTGGCCCTTGGCCTTCTGGTTCACATCCTGCGCGGTTTGGTTGTATTCCTGCACCGTCTCGTTGATCTTGGTGAAGGTCTGTCCGGCCTCATCTACCTTGCCGCGGATTACGCCGGAGATATGCTGCACATCGCTCGTGACGCTCGCAATCTTCGGCTGCAGGTCTGAAGTCACGGCGGCAATCTTGGGCTGCAGGTCCGACGTCACTGCTGCGATCTTCGGCTTCAGATCCGCCACAATGTCGTTCACATGCCCGGCAATCTCCTTGCCTTTGGCGACCAGCGGCGTCGCTTGCGCGATCAGTGGCTGGGCCTTCGCGTCCACCATCTTGAGCAGCTTGCTCACCTTGCTGTAGACGATCAGCGCCCCGACTGCAATGCCCAGCAAGAGCAGCACCACAATCGCGGTGAGGATGATCTCGCACCACATGATCACGTGGACGTCAGTGGCAGTGTTCGCGGCGTCCTGAAACAGTAACATCGCCGGTAAGTGAAGAGTTCCCATCGTTTCTACCTCGCGTCTGCGTAAAGCAGAGATGCACAAGCTGGCCGTCACGGCTAAGCAGCGTACACCTTGTTCTTCAAACGAAAGGGCCGGTGAACGCACCGGCCCTTCGCACTGCCCTGAGATGGTTACGAGGACTGGGTCGTGCCATCACCGGCCTTGCTGACATACGCGCCCTTGCCGGCGTCCACAGCCGCCTGAACGGCTTCTGCTTGCGTGTTGATCAGGTCCTTGCCTTTTTCAACATACTGGGTCCACTGCGTCCGGCCCTTGTCGTAGTACTCCTTGCCCTTGTCCACGTACTGCCCTGCCTGCTCCTTGCCGGTCTGCACAGCCTGGCCCACCACTTCCTTGCCCTGCTGTACATACTGGTTCACGGCTTCCTTACCCTGCTGAACATACTGGGTCGCTTGATCCTTGCCTTGCGCGTAGAGCTGATTGGCCTTGTCGCGCGCCTCCAGGGCGCCGGCGACGAGTTCATCGCGGGTCTCCTGCCCCGACTTCGGCGCGTACAACACGCCTACCAGCGCGCCAATGCCCAGCCCCGCCAAAAACCATCCAAAACTGCTGCTGCCGCCATCGTTCTGAGCCATCGCCATCTCCTGACTTCAAGTACAAACAGGCGTTCCCTCGTTGCGGGGTCCGCACCTTCAGCGATAACGGATGCACACATCCCCACCCCGGTTGTTTGACAACACAAAACTTGCTCCGTCACCGTCGCGCGTCTCGTTCTCGCGCGGCGGCAGGGTCGGTCGACGCATCTTAATATCTGGCTGCCTGCTGCCAGTGCCGCGCCAGAACGAGGACTGCATGTACACGACGCACGACACCACCACGCCCTTCGCCCGGATCCGCACTAGTCTTTTTCCCTCGGCCGTCTCTTCGGTTGCACTCATGTTGCTGGTCTTAGGCTGCAGCAAACCCATCACCGACGCGCAGCTCACGACGGATGTTCAGGCCGCCCTCAAGCGCGACACCGCCATCGCCCAGCAGCCCGTCCAGGTCGCCGTCAACCAGGGTGTCGTCACGCTCACCGGCAACGTCACCGACGACACCGCCAGCACCGTCGCCGCGCAGGACGCCGCCCGCGTTAAAGGAGTGAAGGAGGTCGTCGACCAGCTGGCCGTGGCCTGTATCCAGGTCGCGCCCACCGTGACTTCACC
>CAXUNH010000186.1:0-6471 GCA_964252405.1 uncultured Acidobacteriaceae bacterium
TCCCTACTCCCCACCTTTCAGCTACCCTCTAAGGCTGAGCCTTCTCGCTGTGCGCGATCCCATCGTCCCCCGTCCCTATACCCGGTCCAACCGCGCCCATGAGCTCTCCCCCGAAGAGCGCGCACTCTACGACACCCTGGACCCCACGCGCATCCCGCAGCACGTCGCCATCATCATGGACGGCAACGGCCGCTGGGCCGGCAAGCGCGCCCTCAAACGCTTCCTCGGCCACCAGCAGGGCGCTGAATCCGTCCAATTCGTCGTAGAAACCGCCTCCCGCATCGACCTCCCCTGGCTTACCCTTTACGCCTTCTCGCTGGAAAACAACCTCCGCCGCCCCAGGCACGAGGTCAGCTTCCTCATGAAGCTCCTCAAGAGCTACCTCGTCTCCAACCTCCAGCGCATGCAGGACAACAACATCCGTATGGCCTACATCGGCCGCACCCACGAGCTCCCCCCTGACGTCCAGGACACCATGCGCTGGGCGGAAGCCGAGACCGCCAAAAACACCGGCACCACCCTCACCCTCGCCCTCAACTACGGCTCCCGCTCCGAGCTCGTCGACGCCGCCCGCACCCTCGCCCACCGCATGCTCGCCGAAGCCGCCAAACGCGGCACCTCCGTCGAAGACATGCTCGCCGCCGAAGGCGCCGACGACGCCATCAACGCCCGCATCGACGAACCCGCCATCAGCAACGCCCTCTACACCGCCGGCATGCCCGACCCTGACCTCGTCATCCGCACCTCCGGCGAGCAGCGCATCTCCAACTTCCTCCTCTGGCAGATCGCCTACGCAGAAATCTTCGTCACCGACCGCCTCTGGCCCGACTTCCGCGGCCCCCACCTCCTCGAAGCCATTGCCGCCTACCAGGCCCGCGAACGCCGCTTTGGCGGACTCGGTGAGAGCTCCGACGAAGACCTCGCCGGCGTCCTGCCCACCCCGGCCCAGATCGAGCTCGCCCGCCGCTAACCAGCCCTGGGTGTGCGACCATGACCAGGTGAGCGCTTCCCAGGTCAGTCTTGCTCCACCATCCCAAAAGGATCCAACAGATCAGCCCTGGCAGGCCCTGCTCGACTCCGCCGGTGAGGGCATCTGGGGTGTGGACCTCGAAGGTCGCTGCACCTTCATCAACCGCGCCGCCTGTGCCGCGTTAGGCTACCGCCCCGAGGAACTCGTCGGGCGCACCATGCACGATGTCATCCACCACCACTACCCCGACGGCCGCCCCTATCCGGCGTCCGAGTGCAACGTCTACAACGTCTTCCGTCAGGGCCACGCGTTCGCCAACCGCATCGATCACCTCTTCCGCAAAGACGGCTCCATGTTCTACGCCGAGCTCTCCGCCCAGCCCATCCTGCAGGACGAGCAAACCCGCGGCGCCGTCGTTACCTTCCGCGACATCACCCAGTCTCGCCTCGCCGAGGACGCCCTTCGCCGCACCGAAAAGCTCGCCGCCGTCGGCCAGCTTGCCTCCTCCATCGCGCACGAAATCAACAATCCCCTCGAGGCCATCACCAACCTCATCTACCTCGTCCGCCACAGCCGCACCCTGGAAGAAGCCATCGAATTCGCCGAAGGGGCCGAGCACGAACTCGCCCGCGTCGCCGACATCGTCACCCAAACCCTGCGCTTTCACCGCCAGCAATCCAGCGCCTCCCTGGTCGACCTGACCGAGCTTCTGCCGGAGGTCGTTCGCATGTACAAGACCCGCTTTCGCCAGCGCGGCGCCGTGGTCCTCCTCAAGCTCCGCCCCACCCCTCCGGCCTTTCTCTTCGAAGGCGAGCTCCGCCAGGTCCTCAACAACCTCGTCCGCAACGCCCATGACGCCATGCCCGGGGGCGGTACGCTCCACCTCCGCCTCCGCCCCGCTCTCTCCTGCGTAACCGGCTCCCGGGGCCTCCGCCTCACCGTCGCCGACACAGGCACCGGCTTTCTCCCCGCCATGCGCCAGCACCTCTTCGAGCCCTTCTATACCTCCAAGGAGGCCACCGGCACCGGCCTGGGCCTCTGGATCACTAAGGGCATCATCGACAAGCATGGCGGCACCATCCGCATGCGCTCCAAACTGGCCACACCCGGCGACCCCTCGCGGCACGGCACGGTCTTCGCCCTGTGGCTGCCGCTTCAGCCGCCCCAGCTCTAAGCGGAATCTCCTCGGTTCACCGCAGCGGCCCGCCGGGTAAACCAGCCGGGTATTCCCGTGTTCAGCCCGTTCCTGCTTCGGCGCAAGTGCCACCCCGCCTACCACCTTCGTCCGAACGCAATGACCCGTGTAGATCTTAAAGTAACGCCACCCTGTAGTTACTTTTGCATACACCTTCGTTTCACAATCGCCCTCAAGATCACCGCCGAGGGCCACCGTGTCGCTGCGCTTTTCCCCCGTTCTTCCCGCTCTACTGGCTTCCCTCACCACGTTTCCTAGCCTGGCCGGTGCCCAACTCCAGGTCACCTACGGCAGCAAGGGCGTCGGGACCCTGAGCTACAACGGCGTCACGCTCGAAGACACCAACGCCTTCAGCAACGACACCTTCCACATCTGGCACATGAAGGCCACCGACCTGAACGGCAACATGCTGCAGGGGGGCCAAACTGGCTGGGGCGAGGCGAACAATGGCACCTCCTGGAACCCGCAGACACTGACCGAGACCTACAACTTCACGTGGGGTTCCATTGCGACACAGTTCGTCCAGTCCGGCGACACCCTGAACCTCATCGTTACGGAAACCAACTACGCCGGCTCCGGCATCCTCTTCGATGGTGCCGAGATCTACCCGTTCGCCCTCCACTTCCCGCAGGACCCCAAAGGCTTCAACGGCTATACCCAGTACGCCATCACCACCACCGACCCGGGGATCAGCGTCGCCGACTTTGGCGCAGGGCAAGTCACGGCTGTCCTTCCCGACGAATCCAAAGCCCTCTACACCGGCTGGAAAAGCGCAGGCGCAGCTACCTACTCGCCGATGATGACCAGCACCTACCCGGACGGCATCGCCACCTTCTTCCCCCACAACGATCTCCCGCTCGCCCCCGGCAACACCCTCACCTACACGCTTTCGCTCCGCTTCACCCCCGAAGGCACCCCCGCAGACACCGCCGACGCGACGGCGAGCTTTGCCCAGACCTATCCCAGCCAGCTCACCTGGGCAGACCGGCGCATCATCGGCACCGCCTACCTTGCCAGTTCGCCCGCCGGCGGCGGCGACATTACCCAACCCGGAGGCTTTCCCACCAACCCGCGCCGCTACTTCAACGACGCCTCGGTCGACATCACCAATCCGGGGGGGCTCCAGAGCTTCCAGAACCGCATGCTCGCCCAGGCCGCCAACCAGGTCACAAACGCCCGCAACATGAACGCGCAGGGAGTCGTCACCTGGGACATCGAAGGCGAGCAGTACCCGCAGGACACCAGCTACGTCTGCTCCCCTGACCAGATCGCCGTGGTCGCTCCTGAGATGGAGTCCACCGTCTCCGACCCCAGCTCCCCCTTCTACGGCCAGAAGCTCGACGACGCCTACTTCAAGACCATGACCGACGCAGGCCTTCGCGTCGGCGTCTGCCTCCGTCCGCAGGTCTTCACGCTTGCGGCCAACGGGCACGCCAGCCAGCAGTTCCTCTCCACGAACGCGGCCATCATTGCGAACCTCGAAAACAAGGCCCGGATCGCCAACAGCCGCTGGGGCGTCACGCTCTTCTACGTCGACTCCGTCGTCGACGCGAACGGCGGCACCCTCGATCCCGCGATCTTCCAGCAGATAGACGCCGACCTCCCGAACTTCCTCTTCATTCCGGAGGAGTCCACCACCCGGTACTACGCCTACACGGCGCCCTTCTACTCGTTCATCTTCCACACCACCACGGGCACGGCGGCGCCGGTCTACAGCGTCTACCCCCATGCCTTCGGGGCCAACCTCGTGAACGACGTCAATCCGTCCACCCTGGCCCAGTACACCCCGCAGCTCACCGCCGCGGTCGAGCACGGCGACATTCTCATGGGCCACGCCGATTATTGGCAGGACAACGACCCCACCCTGAACGCCATCTACGCCGCCGCCGGCGTCACCGCGCCCCCCGCCGCCCCGCTCACCACACCGGCGATTCTCTGGCCGACGCCGAACAGCATCCAGTACGGCACACCGCTCGGTGCCGGGCAGCTCGACGCAACCGCCAACGTCGCGGGCACCTTCACGTACTCGCCCGCGCCGGGAACCGTCCTGCCTGCCGGTACACAAACGCTCACCCTGACCTTCAACCCGGCCAACACCTCGGCCTACAGGGCGACCAGCGCCAACGTCCAGCTCACGGTCGGCCAGGCCACCCCCACCCTGAACTGGCCCACACCCGCGGGCATCCCCGCCGGCACCGCGCTCTCGGGCGCCCAACTCAACGCAACCGCGAACGTCCCCGGCACCTTCACCTACTCGCCGGCACCCGGAACCGTACTTCCCGCCGGGGACAACACCCTCAGCGTCAGCTTCACGCCCGCAGACGCCACCAACTACAAGACCGTCACCGCCACGGCACCGCTGAACGTCGCCGCAGCCTCGGCGCCCACTGTCTCTTGGCCGACGCCCGGCAGCATCACGTACGGCACGGCGCTCTCCGCCGCGCAGCTTGACGCCGCGGCCACGGTACCTGGCACCTTCACCTACTCTCCTGCCCTCGGCGCCGTCCTGCCCGCCGGCACACAAACCCTCACTGTCACCTTCACCCCGGCGAACACCTCGGCCTACAAGGCGGCCAGCGCTACAGTCCAGCTCGCCGTAACCCAGGCCACCCCGCGTGTCTCCTGGTCCACGCCCGCGGGGATCGCCGCCGGAACGGCCCTGTCCGCCTCGCAGCTGAACGCCACCGCCAGTGTTCCCGGCACCTTTAGCTACGCGCCAGCGCTGGGCACGATGCTGCCCGCAGGGACGAACACCCTCAGCGTCGTCTTCACACCAACGGACATCACGGACAACAAGACGGTGAATGCCACCACGTCGGTGATCGTCGCCGCCGCGACCGCGCCGGCCATCACGTGGCCCACCCCGGCGTTCATCACCTATGGCACGGCACTCTCCGGCAACCAGCTCAACGCCAGCGCCAGCATCGCCGGCTCGTTCACTTACACACCGGCCCTCGGTACGGTGCTGCCGGCCGGGAATCAGACGCTGACCGTCACGTTCACGCCGAGCAACACCTCGGCGTACAAGGCCACCAGCAGCTCCGTCCAGCTCGTAGTGAACAAAGCCACACCAGGCGTCGCCTGGCCCACTCCGGCCAGCATCGCCGCCGGAACGTCGCTCTCCGCCACGCAGCTGAACGCGACAGCCAGCGTTCCCGGGACCTTCACCTACTCGCCTGCCATCGGCACCGTGCTTCCGTCCGGTCGCAATCTCCTGAAAGTCACCTTCACTCCCTCCGACACGGCCGACTACAACACCGCGACAGCCAGCACCACGTTAACCGTCGCCCCGTCCGTGAAAACAACGATTACGTGGGCCGAACCCTCCCCCATCCGCTACGGAACCCCGCTCTCAGCGACGCAACTGGATGCCTCCGCCAACGTGCCCGGCACCTTCACCTACACCCCCGCGGCCGGAACCCTCCTCCAGGTTGGGACGCACACGCTCTCCGCCACCTTCATGCCCGCGAATGGGGGAGCCCCCGTCGTCCGGACAACCACGATTCGGGTGATGAGGACCAGTCCCACCATCGTCTGGCCGAATCCTCTCGCCCTGAGCGCGGGACAGAAGCTCACCGCGAGCCAATTGAACGCAACCGCGAACGTCCCAGGCACCTTCACCTACTTCCCCAGGCTCGGAACGGCCTTGGCGATGGGCACGCACCTGATCAAAGCCACCTTCGTTCCGCAGGACCTGAACAACTACAGCCCGAAGACCCTGACCACCACGGTCATCGTCACTCCCGCGCCCAAGGTGCAGTAGCTCGAAGGGACTCGGTGCGGGCGGGAAGCCTGCACAGAAGGCGGGCAAGCCTGCACAGAATAGGCGTCTGTTCGTTTACTCTCGAAGAAGTCCTCTTCCTCCCCGCTCCTCCACAGAGCCGGGGAGGCGAGGTCCGCAGGTCGCAGGTTCGGGTCCGCACAATGCGGAGGTCCGGACCTAAGACACCTGTTTTGAAGACTTTGAGTACAGAGTAGGGGGGAGGGGTCCCCTCCCCCTGTATCCTCTTCAAGACCCATGAAACGAATCCTCACCGGCGCCATCCTGATCGCCGTGGTGCTAGCCCTGGTCTTCTCCGGCATCCCCTGGCTGATCACCGCCTTCAGCGCCGTGCTCCCCCAGCTCGCCGCTCGCGAGTTCCGGTCCATCACCGCCAACGCCCACGCGCCGGCCGCTGCCGCCACCCTCTAACCGACCCTTTTCCCGCTGGGACCATCCAAAGAGAGTGGACGGCGGGACGCAACACCACACCAACCCAAAGCAAGAAAGCACGCACTCGTATGATGATGGACATCCTTCCCCACC
>CAXUNH010000187.1:0-6449 GCA_964252405.1 uncultured Acidobacteriaceae bacterium
TTCATCGACATGGATGAGCGCAAGAACCGGCAAAAGGTGCTGCAGGTGCTGGAAGAAGAGCTCAAGAAAGACCGGGCGCCTTCGAAGGTGCTGCAGTTCAACGATTTCGGCCTGGTGGCCATTACGCGCAAGCGTGTGAAGCAGTCGCTGGAGCGCACCTTGTCGACTACCTGCGCGATCTGCACGGGGACGGGTATGGTGAAGTCGCCGGTGACGGTGTGCAACGAGATCTACACGGAGCTGCGCAAGAAGCACAAGCAGCTCCACAAAGCCGACGTGATGCTGCGCGTTAACCCCGAAGTGGTGAAGCAGTTGAAGGCCAACAACGCGAAGTGGCTGGGAGAGATGGAAGAGGTTGCCGGGAAGACCATCCTGGTGAAGAGCGATCCAAGCCTGCATCCGGAGCAGTTTGACATCCACTAAACACGGGGCAGGAAGGCAGGGGCGGTGATGAGCCGCTCCTGCCGCGAGAGCGAACACTGGCGAAAGGTTCCGTTTCGGCCAAGGTTGCTGGGTAAGCGATGTCCGTGGCACAGGCCGAAGTTGAGGTAATTAGCGTGCATCAGATTTCCCCGTCAGGTATACGTCCTTGCTGCTGAGTAGGTCTGCTTCGAATCCCGCAGGGGCGCGCTCCACGGGGCCTCTACGTTATATGAATCCCCTTGTGGCGCTGCTGGTCATAGCGCGCTGTGCCTGGATCTTTGCCGCCCCGCTGCGGTCAGCGGATCTTCCGCTGCGGTTTGCACAAGATGACTTCTACTACTACCTGAAGCCCGCACAGAACCTTGCATGGGTGCACCGGTCGACCTTTGACGGCACAACGCTGACCAATGGCTACCATCCGCTGTACTTCGCTTTGCTGACCGTTGTTTCGCTTTTCGTGCGTGACTTGCGTGGCGTGTTTCGCGTGCTTTGGGTGCTGGACACCGTGAGCGCGACGGCAATCTTTCTGCTAACAAGAAAGATATTCGCGCGTGTAACGGGCACGCTGTTGGCCAACGGCTTGGCCGTTGCGGTCACCGTTCTTTGCATTCCGCTGATCTGCGACCAGATGGAAATCACGCTGGCATTGCCGCTGGGCTTCGCTTTCTTATACGTGGGCTTTGTGTCAGGGCCTGAACTGACGCCACGGCGCTCGGTGTGGTTGGGGCTGCTGGGCTCGTTCGCGTTTCTGGCGCGTCTGGATGCGGGCATCCTGGTATTGCTCTACGTCCTGGGCGCGCTGGCTTCTCGGGAGTATCGCCAGGCGTTGACACCGCCCACGGCGATAGGCTTCGCCGCCGGCGTACTTCCCTTTACTCTGATTTATTTCTGGTTGAACGTTCACTTCTTCCACTCTCTGCTGCCGGTATCGGGTGCGGCAAAGCAGTTGCGACATGGTCACGGGCCTTCCTTATTGCTGCCAGGCTCGTTCAATGGAACGAGCGAGTTGCTCCTTATGGTCGCGCTCGCCGCGTCCGTGCTGGCCTGGGCAGTGCGCCTGTATTTTCAGCCCCGCGAGCGTGTGTTCCTCTTCGCTGTCTTCGCCACGCCATTCCTGTTTTATGGGCTGGAGATGCTGGTGAGCGATTGGCCCGTCTGGAACTGGTACTTCTATGACCTTCGCTTCGCTGCGGCCGGGGCGGCACTGGTGGCGGCGGTCTTCCTTTCTCGGGTGTTTGGAGGACGTGAAGCATTCGCGTTGCGTGGTCTTTCGTGGGCGGGGCTGGCAGGTTGGCTTGTGACCGGAGGCTCCTGCCTTGTGCTTTGCCTGCAGCACTACAAGATCGACCACTGGATGGTTGAGATTCAGCATGCGGCCGGCATTCTGGATCAGTTTGCGCACACTCATCCGGGCAAGTATGCCATGGGCGACCGGGCGGGGATGTTTGCCATCACCGGTGGTGTCCCAGTGGTGCAGACAGAAGGTCTGGTGATGGATCGGCGTTACCTGGAGCACATCCGTGCCCAGGACGATCTACGCTCCGTAGTGGCGAGCTACGGGGTGAACTACTACGTTGTGTTTGTGTTCAAGCAGAACCTACGTTGGCAGATGGCGGATGGCTGCCTGCATGCGATGGAACCGTCCATCGCTGGGCCGGACACCCTGCGGATGCGCTCCGACTTCTGCGAAAGACCGATCTTTCAGTTCCCGGGATTCGACGGCGTTTACATGATCTACCCTATCGGTTCACGGTGACACGGTGTGGGCAGAATGCGTGGGCAGGTACGATCAGCCTTGATGGACATCATGCTGGAAAGCTCGACTCTTGTTGATCGGTTGACCGTGCTTGTGCGCTGGGCATTCGGAGTCGCCTTGGCGGCGGCGCTGATTGCGTTTGTGGTGCAAACACGGCACTGGCCGATGCTGGTGAACGCGCCGGTTATGCATTATGTAAACTTCCTGATTGATCACGGCCTGCGCCCCTATAGAGACATCACGGACATGAATATGCCTGGGGCCTATCTGCTGGAGCGCTTCGGAATGACCTTCTTCGGCGGTGGGGACGCGGGTTGGCGGGTGTATGACTTCTTTCTGCTCGCGGTTGCCACAGTTGCAATGATCGCAATCGCACGCCCTTATGACTGGCTCGCGGGACTATACGCCGGAGGACTGTTCGCTTTGCGGCATGTAGTCGAGGGCCCATGGTTTGCGGGAGAGCGAGAACAGGAAATGGCAGTCCTGTTGCTGGTGGCGTGCGCCTTGGTGTTTGCCTCGGTGCGCGAGAGAAAACCACCGTTGGCGATGGGATTTGGTTTTCTCGCAGGGATGGCTGCCTCGATCAAGCCGACGTTGACGCCTTTCGCTCTATGTTGCCCATTTATACTTTTTCTCGAATTAAGGCGGCGCGAAGCTGTTCCGACGCGGTACCTCCTATGGACGGCAGGTGGACTCCTGGCGGCGCTTGCAGTGACTGTTTTATTTTTCTGGCGGTACGACGCGCTTGGTCCCTTTCTCTTTATCTTGCGGAAGGTCACACCGCTGTATGTAGCGTTGAACGATCCCGGGATGCGATTCCTTGTGCGACACGTTGCGCCGGATGAGTGGCTGCCCTTGGCGGCATTGGCGATTGTGAGCCTGCTCGGCCGCCGATTTTGGAACTGGGAATTCTCTGTAATCCTGTTGGCTGCTGGTTGCGGCCTTTTGTCGTACTTTCTTCAACACAAGGGCTTTTTCTATCAGCGGTATACCTTCATCAGCACAGGGCTGCTTCTTGTGAGCTTGCTGATTTTCTCTGCAAAGGACGTGCCAAGGGGCCGCTGGCTCGCGTGTGCTGCGCTGGTGTACGCCATTGTTTTTGTGATTCCCAAAGATCTGCGGGAACTCTCGTATCTCCCGCAGTGGAGTCCACTCACCGTAGCGATGGAGAACGATCTTTCCAGGCTTGGCAAGGACAGCCTGCAAGGCAAGGTGCAATGCTTTGATGTCACCTTCGGCTGTCTGAACTCGCTCTATCATCTTGGGCTGGTTGAAAACACTGGATTCACCGGGGATCTATTGATGTTTCCCATGACACCCAATTCTGCAACGGATTACTACCGAGATGTTTTTTGGAAGCTGCAGGCAGCGCACCCGGCTGACGTGATTGTAGTGTCGAACCAGGACATCGTTCCTGTGGACACCTACACACGACTTACTCGCTGGCCGGAGTTCGCGAGCTATCTACGGAACGACTATATGCTGGCTGCAGAGCGCAGCTTTCCTTATGAGGATAAGTTCAGAGGTCAGCCGCCAGCGCCACTCGAGTTCGCACCGGGCTACCGCATTTATCTCCGGAACGGCGTGCACTTTCCGTCGCTTCAGGCTTCGCCGGAGTTCGGTAGGAGATTCCAAATACTTCGGCAGAAGGAGGGTGTGGGCGCTTGAGTTCAGGTGTGAGGAAACGGAAATACTCCATACGTGTGTGCCTAGCTTTACTGCTGTTATTTCTTGGGATGGGTTTGCTCGATCGGGGCTTCGCAAAGTGGCGTAACGACCCGCGTGACTTTCCCAATGCGCTTGGCCACTATGTGACTGCCGCGGAGGTGGAACCGGAGTTCCGCACCCAGATGTCCAACCAGCGCGTGGTAAAGGCTATGATGGTCTCCGGCTTTGCCTTACTTCTGGTGTCCGTGGTCTTGTTTGGCATAGTGCCAATTGGGCGACGTCACGGGTAAGGAGGTCCCTACAAGTGCGATTTTGGTTTGTGCACCGGCTCCAAATGTACTTGGCGCGAGCGCCCATGGTAGGTGCTCGGGCGGAGGCTGTGACCGGACTTTGCCCTGCTTGCAGGCACAGGCGACTTGCAGAAGGAAAGGGATGAGCTTTACGCATGGGCAGGACGGCAGCACCCGGGTCGGCGGGGTTGCTGATCGGGAGGCGCTTTGGCGGTTGATCAACGACGCCTTCGGTGTGGAGCGGCGAATCAAGAAGGGCGGCGGAGACCGGTTGGTTGCGGGCAGCCGCGAACTGGATGACCTCCTAGAGCGCGGCACGTTTCTGGTGATGGAAGAGGCTGGGACCTTGCTTGCCTGCGTGTACGTGGAGGCTCGCGGAGACCGCTGTTACCTGGGATTGTTGTCCGTGGCGCCCCGAGCGCAGGGCCGCGGCCTGGGGCGGAGCATGATGGACGCTGCGGAGTCTGGCGCGTTCGTGGGGATGCGCATGGATGGATTTGCGCGTGGTGAGTGCACGGCGGGAGAGTTTGGTTCCGCTGTACCAGCGGTTCGGTTTTCAGGAGGCGGGTGTGCAGGAGTATCCGGAGGCGTTGGCGGAGATGATGGTGAAGCCAGGGCATTTTGTCTTGATGGAGAAGCGGCTGGGCTAATGCTGGCCACTTCGGGCTTACCCAGGGGGCGAAAGCAGCGTCTCTGTCGCTGCCAGACAGCCGGCTGCCGCGGGGCCCTGACGAACCCTTCGCTCCGCTCCGGGAACGTGCCGGTTGAAGCCAGACCTTACGAACGGTGGGCTCCGGGCAGCGTGGCCGGTTGAGCCCGGCCTGATGAGACCACGGGCCACAGCCAAGTTCGTCGGCTGTGGCCCGCGTTGTGGTTTCTAGTGAGCGGCTACTGTCTGTTCGGCGAGGGTGTGGAGACCTGTGCCATTCGCAGGGCGGGTGTAGAACATGTGGCCTCCGGGAAACTCGTGGATTTCGAGCTGCCTGGAGAGGGTGGCGGGGAGTTGATTCTGGGTGAGCACGGAGCCCATGAAGGGGCAGCTCAGATCATTCCAGCCGTGGAAGATCACCACCTTCATCTTGGGGTCGGCGGCGATGGCTTCGCGGAGGTCGGGTACGGCGCCGCGACGAAGGTCCTGGTTGGTGGCGCGGTCCCACTGGCGGTTCACTTCTTCGGAGAGCGCGTAGTAGCGGGCGTCGGTCTTCCAGCCAACGATGCGGGTGATGAAGTCGACTGCAGCGCTGGTTGTAGGCGCGACGATGGATTCGAGGATGGGGTCGTTGGACTCGCGCTGCGCGCTGTAGGGGAAGGGGTCGGGGGCGGTGACGTTGGAGTCGTAGACGGAGCCGATCTCACCTTGCTCGCGATGTACCTCGCGCAGATAGGCACCGATCTCGAGGCGCCCACCTTCGGCACGGACGAACTTGGGATCGAGGCCGGTCATCCTAGTGACGGTGTCGATCATGGTGTCCGTCGCGGCCTTGTTCTGTGGGCCCTGAATGAGCGCGGTGGCATAGGGACCTTCGGTGTAGTCGATGACGGTGCGCATGGCTTCCGGCGTGAGGTTGTTTTGTGCCTCAAGGTGCGCGGCGGTGATGGAAGGCAGGCTGGTCATCCAGGGCGTGGGGCTAAGGCTGTTGGGGCCGAAGTCCGGATTGAGGTACGGGCTGACCAGGAAGAGGCCGTTGACGCCAACGCCGAGCTGCGACTGCAGGTAGTGGGTCATCCGTGGGCCGCGGTAGCCGCCGTAGCTTTCGCCGATGAGGTACTTCTTGGCGAGCAGGCGGTCGTTCTTGACGAGCCACTTGTAGATGACGAGGGACAGGTACTCGACATCCGGTGTGGGTGCGTAGAACTGCTTGCGGGTTTCGGCGTCGTCGAGATAGGAGCGCGAGAAGCCGGTGCCGATGGGATCGAGGAAGACGAGGTCGGTGAAGTCGAGCCAGCTTGCCGGGTTGTCTGTGGCCACGGCGGCGTCCGACGCGGAGTCGCCGGCGTTGGCGAAGGCGATGTGCTTGGGACCGATGGCGCCGAAGTTGAGGTAGGTGGAGCTGGCGCCGGGGCCGCCGTTGAAGGCGAAGGTGACGGGACGCTGCGCGGCGCTGCCGTGTGCCTCCTTGGGCTGGTCGACGATGTAGGCGATGTACATGACTTCGCCGGTGGTCTTGCCGTCCTTGGCCTTGAGCGCGATCGTGCCGACGGTGGCGGTGTAGTGGAGGGTCTTGCCGTTGATGACGGCCGTCTGCGGAACGGACTTATCGGCGGGCAGGTGGTCGGGGACGTGGACGGGTCGGTGCTGTACGAGACCGAGG
>CAXUNH010000188.1:0-6446 GCA_964252405.1 uncultured Acidobacteriaceae bacterium
GCGCGGGTGGGGGTGGGCACGCGGTCTGGCGTGTTTGCGCCTTTGGTGGATCTGGGGCTGATTCTGATCGACGAGGAACATGACGGGAGCTACAAGCAGGAGGAGACACCGCGGTACCACGGGCGGGACGTGGCGGTGATGCGGGCGAAGCTGTCCGGCTGCACGGTGGTGCTGGGGTCGGCGACGCCGTCGCTGGAGAGCTGGCATAACGCGGAGTTGGGGCGGTATGCCCGGCTGGAGATGCTGACACGGGTGGCAGACCGGCCCTTGCCGGTGGTCGAGAGCATTGATATGCGGGAGGAGTTTCGGGCGACGGGGCAGGAGCAGCTGTTTTCGCGGCAGTTGCTGGAAGAGACGCGTGGGGTGCTGGACCGGGGGGAGCAGGCGATCCTTCTGCTGAACCGGCGGGGGTACAGCGCGGTGGTGATGTGCCGGAGTTGTGGCGAGAAGATCGAATGCGAAAACTGCGCGATCTCGCTGACGTTCCACAAGTCAGGCGACGAGCGGGAGTTGGCCGGGCCAGCGAGAGTCGGGGCTCCCACCCCATTGCGCCCTGGAGGCGCGATAGGGACCCCGGGGGCTCGGTTGGAGTGCCACTACTGCGGCTACCGGCGCGGGGTGCCGGAGCGGTGTCCGAGCTGCCAGAGTGAGCACTTGTTCTACCTGGGCGCAGGATCGCAGCAGGGCGAGGAGCGCCTGGCGGAGCTGTTTCCGGGGGCGCGGATCGGGCGGATGGACCGGGATACGGTGCGGACGCGGGGCGATATGGAGCGGCTGCTGGAACGGCTGCACTCGGGTGAGATCAACCTGCTGGTTGGGACGCAGATGATCGCCAAGGGGCATGACATCCATGGCGTGACGCTGGTGGGGGTCGTCGGCGCGGACTTCGCACTGGGCTTGCCGGATTTTCGGGCGGCGGAGCGGGTGTTTCAGTTGCTGACCCAGGTGAGTGGGCGGGCCGGACGCGGCGAGTTGCCGGGGCGGGTGCTGGTGCAGACCTATCAGCCGGACCACTACGTGCACCAGTTTGCGCGGAAGCACGACTTCACCGGCTTTGCGGCGCGGGAGATGTACTTTCGACGTGGAGCACGCTACCCGCCATTTACCGCGTTGGCGAACGTGATTGTGCAGAGTGAGAGCTTGACGGAGGCTTTGGATTGGTCGGGGCGGTTAGGGGCGTGGCTGCACGAGAGCCGGCCGATGGGAGTGCGGTTGGCTGGGCCGGCGGCGGCGCCGATAGCGCGACTGAAGCGAATCTTTCGCTATCACTTTGTGCTGCGGGCGGAGCGGCGGGATGTGCTGCGGGCCTGCCTGCGAGGCATGCTGGCGCGGGTGGAGGCAGGGGGCATTCCGCGGCGGGCGGTGGTGGTGGATGTGGATGCTCTGCACCTGATGTGAGAGAGGCCAGGGTGTAGGAGCAGGAAATTTGGAGTGAGAAGTAGAAGGTGGGGTTCGGATCGCGGCTTAGGGCGATGGTTGTTGCGCGCTCGGAAGGCAAGCAGGTCTCTCCACTGCGCGACTTTGTCGCTCCGGTCGAGATGACAGTTCGGAGATGACTGTTCAGGAGATGACAGTTTCGGAGATGACAATTTCGGAGATGACTGTTCAGGAAAGGATTGTTCAGGAGATGACTGTTCAGGAGATGACAGTTTCGGAGATGACACGTATGAGGCAGAGGAGCCCCCGACCCTATTTCCTGGCCCTAGCTCCCTAGCCCCTGCTACTCGAGGGCCTGGAGCTCTTTGCCGGGTTTGAAGCGGACGGCGCGGCCTGGGGTGATGTCGACCTTCTTGCCGGTGCGGGGATTGCGACCGACGCCGGTTTTGCGGGGCCGGACGGTGAACACGCCGAAACCGCGCAGTTCGATCCGGTCTCCCTGGGCGAGGGCGCCCTTCATGGCACTGAAGATCGCATCCACGGAGGCTTCTGCCTTGTTCCGCGGAAGGCCTGTCCGTTCCACGATGCGCTGGATGAGATCCTGCTTGATCAAGCGGGGACGCCTTTCGGTTGAGGGGAAACGAGGACGTTTGGGCCCGTGGCCGATTCCCCGATGGTAGGGAGGGGGCCGAGGAATGTCAACGGACGGCTGGAGTGCGATAGGCTCATGAAAACGTCTCCTCCCAAGGAGCGGCGGCGCATCCTGCGCCTGGGGTTTGAGTTTCTACCGATGGCCATCAAGAGCGACAAGTGGATTCGTAGGCAGGCGCTGGAGCGCGGCATGATTGAGCCCTTCAGTGAGAAGCAGGTCAGCGAGGGCGTTGTGAGTTACGGGTTGTCGTCCTATGGCTATGACCTCCGCGTCTCCGATGAGTTCAAGATCTTTACAAACGTCAACAGCGCCATTATTGACCCGAAGAACTTCGATGAGCGATCTTTTGTAACCGTTCACGCACCATCGGTAATCATTCCGCCGAACTCTTTCGCTTTGGCACGCTCCATTGAGTACTTTCGTATCCCGCGCGATGTACTAACGATTTGTGTAGGGAAGAGCACATATGCCCGCTGTGGGATTATTGTGAATGTCACACCCTTTGAGCCGGAGTGGGAAGGGTTCGTTACGCTGGAGATATCGAACACTACACCTTTGCCGGCGCGCGTGTACGCCAACGAGGGCCTGTGCCAGATCTTGTTTTTCCAGAGCGATGAACCTTGCGAAGTCAGCTACGGTGACCGGAGGGGGAAGTACCAGAAACAGCAGGGCATCGTCCTACCCAAGCTCTAGTCGTTCTTTGACCGGAGCAAGACACGAAATGGGGGCCGGTCCTGTGTGAGGTGGAGTTCCCCGTGACTGTCGTATTCAGGCCAGAAGTCGTGCAGCAACCCGTTTGTGTTGGCATCCTCGCCTCTGATCCGCTTCGGCTCATTGGTCTGCAGGCCATCCTTGAAGAAAATCTCCAGTTCCGTACCACGTTGCTGGCCGAAGGCGGCCTGGCAAAGAATGGCCGCCCTCAGGTGGTTCTGGTGGACGCTGGTTTGCACGGCAAGGCCGCGCTGGGCGAGTCGGTAGAGCAACTGCGTCGACTGCTGCCGGCGGCGCCGGTAGTCGTGCTGGCGCGCGCGGCGACCCCGGAGATCCTTCGCGACGCGATTGCCGCAGGTGCGCTTGGATTTTTGCCGGAGACGGCTGGTGTTGAGGAGATCCGCGCCTGCATTGAGGCCGTCCTGGAAGGCACGCCGTGGCTGCCGGTCGAAAGCCAGCAGGTGGCGCTGCTGAGCAAGGCGTTGGCTGGACCGGATGCCAACCTGTCCAGCCGGTTTACGCCGAAGGAGCGCGAGGTGCTGCGCTGGCTGACCCAGGGCCGCTCCAACCGCGAGATCGCGGCCACGATGCACATCGACGAGGCTACCGTGAAGGCTCATTTGGGTCGCATGCTGCGCAAGGCCAAGGCGACGAATCGGGTTGAATTGACGCTGCGGGTGTTGGCAGAGCAGAGTTAAGGTTTCGGAATCGAAGGTCGTTCTGCGAAGTGGACCTCCCTGCGGTGGCAACCCCCCCGAGCACCCTTCCATCTGAAGCTCTGGCCGTGAGAACCGTCCGGCCTGCGTAGTTTGGTTCTTGAAAGGGAAGGTCGTTTTGATGAAGAAGTTCGCGGGTGCTGGGTTGGTTTGTATAGTTTTTGCCGGTATTTTGCCGGCCTTTGCTGCGGAGAACGGAAAGAGAAATGAGCGGCTGGAGAGCGCCGCCGATGTTCTGCAGGAGGTGATGGCGACCCCCGATCGGGCGATTCCTCAGCAGATTCTTTCGGGAGCGAACTGCGTCGCGGTGATCCCTTCGTACAAAAAGGGGGCGTTCGTGGTGGGCGTGCAGTATGGCCAGGGCGTCGCGACGTGCCGCACCGGACACGGCTGGAGCGCACCGGCGTTTGTGAAGCTGGAAGGCGGCAGCTACGGATTTCAGATCGGCGGGCAGTCGACCGACCTGGTGCTGGTCGCGATGAATCAGAACGGCATGGAGCACATGCTTCATAACAAGTTCAAGCTGGGCGCGGATGCTGCGGCATCGGCGGGACCGGTAGGTCGCAATGCGCAGGCGGGAACGGACTGGAAGCTGAATGCGGAGTTTCTGACGTACTCCCGCAGCAAGGGCCTGTTTGCCGGCCTGGACTTGAGCGGAGACGTGCTGGAAGCCAACGAAGATGACATGCGGGCGTATTACGGCCCCGGCGTACGGTACGACGCCGTGCTGCAAGGCGATGTGCCCACCCCACCCGATGCGCAGCACTTTGTGCGCACCGTGGCGAAGTACTTTGTAGCGTCCCGGTAGAAGGGCAGGGCGTGTTTCACCCAAAGGGGCGGCTGCGGCCGTCCCTCCCTTTTTCCTGCCCCGTTACACTGGGAACTGTTGAACGAACTGGCACGATCGCAAAAGAAGCACTCGCCCTTGCGCGAGGGAGCCGAGTTTTGGGCGGTGCGCGGCCTGGTCGGTCTGCTGGGGGCCTTGCCGAGGGTTGTGGCGCGGGCAGCGGGTGCGGCGGTCGGCCTGCTGGCCTATGCGGCGGCTTCCCGGCTTCGGCGGGTGGGCCGGCAGAACCTGGCGTTCGCGTTTCCGGAGCTTTCCGCTTCAGCGCGGGAGCGTCTTCTGCGATTGAGCTTCCGGAATCTCGGCTGGCAGCTGGCGGATTTTGCGCAGATGCGCCGCTACACGCGGGGCTTTGCGGAGCGGACGATCCGGTATGAGGGTCTGGAGAACTACCTGGAGGCGCGGGACCGTCGCAAAGGGGTGTTGGTGCTAACAGGGCATCTGGGCGCGTGGGAGCTTTCCAGCTTTTTCCATTCGCTGATGGGCTTTCCCATGGCCATGGTGATCCGGCGGCTCGATAATGGGCGCGTTGACGCATTTGTGAACGGCATACGCACGCTGCACGGCAACCGGGTGCTGCCGAAGGATGACTTTGCGCGCGGCATTTTGAAGCAGTTGCACCGTGGCGAGACTGTGGGCATTCTGATGGACACGAACATGACGCCGCCCCAGGGGGTTTTCGTTCCGTTCTTCGGCAAGGACGCGTGTACGGCCTCCGGGCTGGCGCGCGTGGCGGCGCATTCGGGGGCGGCTGTAGTGCCGGGATTCCTCCTCTGGGAAGAGGCGGAAGGCCGGTACGTGCTGCACTTTGGGCGCCCGTTGGAACTGAGGCGCACCGTGGATACCGAGGGGGACGCGGTGGCAAACACGGCCCTGTTTACGCGGGTGCTGGAGAGCTGGATCCGCCGCTACCCTGAGCAGTGGCTATGGGTACACCGGCGGTGGAAGACACGGCCGCCGGGTGAGCGGAGCCTGTACGCATGAGGCCTTTGACGCTGGGGCGCATCGCCGAACTGACGGGTGCCCTGCTGCCGGCGGGCGCGGCGCACGGGGACCGGGCTATCGCGCGGGTGCGGTCCGTCCCGGGTGCCGACCCGTCCTCCCTGGTCTTTGCCGAGGACGACGCGACCCTGAGGGCGGCGGTGGCGTCGGACGCGGGTGCCATTCTGGCCGGAGCGACGCTGGCGTACGTCGAGGACGGTCGCGTGCTTCGGGTGGGCGATCCCCGGCTGGCCTTTGCCGTATGTGCGCGGGAGTTGGCGCGGGAAGAGGGGGCCGACGACGCGCCCAGGATCCACCCGTCGGCGTTCGTGGACCCCACTGCCCGGCTGGGAGCGCGGGTGCGCATTGGGGCCGGCGCGGTGGTGGAGGCCGCGGCGGTGCTGGGCGACGATGCCGTGCTTGGGAGCAAGGCCGTGGTGGGCGAGGGCGTAGTGCTGGGCAACCGGGTCTTCGTGCAGGCGGGCGCGGTGCTCGGCTCGCGGGGCTTCGGGTATGTGCGCGATCCGAAGACGGGGGAGTATCTGCTGTTTCCGCAGCAAGGCGCTCTGGTCCTTGAGGATGACGTGGAGGTTGGGGCGAACACGACGATCGACCGGGGGGCGCTGGAAGAGACGCGGATTGGACGGGGAACGAAGATCGACAACCTGGTGCATATTGGGCACAACTGCCGGATCGGGCGAAATGTGGTGATTGCGGCGCAGGTGGGGATTTCGGGGTCGTGTGTGGTGGAGGATGGGGCCATTCTGGCCGGGCAGGTGGGGATTTCAGATCATTGTCATATCGGGCCGGAAGTGATTCTGGGCGGGCAGGCTGGGGTGTACCGTGGTAAGACCGTGGTCGGCCCGGGGGAGGTCTTTGCCGGGACGCCAGCGGAGCCGCTGCGCGAGCAGATGAGGTCGCTGGCGCGGTTGCGGCGGCTGCGCTGAGGTTTGCCGATGGACATGGGAGGACGCAGGTCTCTCCACTGCGCTTCGCTCCGGTCGAGATGACACTCTTCTAAGACGGCGGAATAATGTTGAGGACGCAGGTCTCTCCACTGCGCTTCGCTCCGGTCGAGATGACACTCTTCTAAGACGGCGGAATAATGTTGAGGACGCAGGTCTCTCCACTGCGCTTCGCTCCGGTCGAGATGACACTCTTCTAA
>CAXUNH010000189.1:0-6438 GCA_964252405.1 uncultured Acidobacteriaceae bacterium
CCGACCCCCACGCCAATCCCAGTCGCCCTTACCGCGGCCGCCGCAACGGCCCCGGCCGCTCCGGCAGCGCCTCCGGCCGCGGTCGCAGCTCGTCCGGCGGACGTCGCCGCGGTTAAGCCATCTCACCTTGGAACAAGGGCGGGCCTCCGGGTCCGCTCTTCTCTTTTTGCCCACGCCAACATTCGCCACTAAGCACGTCCCGTGTCGTGAAGGCAGACCAACAACGCCTTGTGGACCGGGCAACAAGCTCCCCGGTAACGCACCTAACTACCCGTACGACGGCCCACGCTCTTTCGCGCCGGCCAGACCCCACGGGAGCAACCCACCATGAAAATGCAAAACATTGAAGACCTTCTCACCATCGGCATGACCTACGTTCTCGACGCGGAGAACCAGCTCTCCGCCGAGGCCAGCAAGATGGCTGAGGCCGCCAACGACTCTGAAGTGAAAGAAATCTTCGAGAAGAGTGTGACCCAGGGCAAGAAGTACGCCGAGCGCGTTCAAGCCGCCTTCGGCAAACTGGGCAAGCCAGTGCAAACCAACGACAACCACATCACGAACGCCATGGTGAAAGAGGTCGAAGGCATGATCTCCAACAGCGAAAAGGGTCCGGTCCGCGACGCCGCCCTGATCGTGGCATTCAACCAGCAGCAAGCTTATCGCGTAGCGTCCTATGGCTCGTTGAAGAGCTACGCCGAAGTGATCGGCAAGGGCGACGCCGTCAGCGAGCTTCAGCAAAGCCTCGAAGAGTCCAAGGCCGGCGATGAAAAACTCACCAACCTCGCCGAATCCAAGATCAACCAACAGGCCGCCCAACAGCCCGTTGCCGCTTGATCAACGTCGGCCCAGCAAACAGAGCCGGCCGCAAGGCCGGCTCCGCGCGCAGTTGACAGGTCATTCTTTTGCTCCGGCGGTATGCCTGGGAACGGCGAGCTTCGTGCGGACCACACTCGCCGTTCGCGAAGCGACCTACGCGGGACTCTATGAACGCCGGAAGGCCTTGTCCCTGGACATAGAGTGCTCTCGCACTTGGCGCCCACGGGCAAGGCCCCTCCTCGCAGCTACAGGATCCGCGACAACAAAGAGCCGGCTAAACCGCCAAACTCGCCACTGCCCGGCGAAGGCGGCGCCTGCTGCCCACCCTGGGTCATGTGCGAAAGGATCATCGGCAGCGCCGCCGCTAACGCCACTTTGGCTACGTTCGGGGACACACCGGCGCGCTGCGCAATGCTGTCCAGCATGCCGCCGCCCAGACCCTGCTGCACCTGCTCCGGCGTCGCTTGCTGCACTTGGCCGTTCTGCCATCCATCCACGTGTTGGCCCATGCCGTTGTTGCGGAACATATCCATGATCCCGCCCAGTCCGCCAGGATGCTCATTGGCCTGTTGCAGAAAACTTCCTGCCACACGGCCCTGTTCGCTGGCGTCCTGAGGCACCTGGAATTGTCCGCCACCGCCACCCATCGCTCCACCGGCCATACCTTCAATCGTGTCCAAAATGCCCATATGTCTGTTCCTCCGCCCACGTAAGATGACGCTTTCCCGTCCCGCGCCAACCTAGCGCCCCAACTTCTCCTAGAAAGGGTCTCCACCACCGCTCCAGACCCCAGCCTCTAGCCTTCCGATCGCCGATCACCAATTACCCTATCTGCATGCCTGCAAAGCTCATCATCACCTCGACGAACGCTCCCGCCGCGATCGGCCCTTATGCCCAGGCCGTCCGCGTCGGCGATCTCATCTATACCTCCGGCCAGGTTGCGCTGGATCCCGCCACCGGCAACCTCACCGAAGGCGGCATTACGGAACAGACGGAGCAGGTCTGCGAAAATCTACGCGCGGTGCTCAATGCGGTCGACCTGACACTCACGGATGTCCTGAAAACGACGGTGTTCCTCCAGAACATGGACGACTTCGGTGCGATGAATGAGGTCTACGCCCGCCACTTCGCCCCGGAAAGCTACGTTCCCCCCGCCCGCTCCACAGTCCAGGTGGCCCGGCTGCCCAAGAACGCCCTCGTTGAGATCGAGTGCATCGCGATGGCCGGCCTTGATCATTAACACTTAGGGCGAGTGAGCCGTGGCATTGGAACAGCAAGACGTTAAAGGGAAGAAAGAACGAGGCGGGGCGGAATGGACGGCCTGCCTGCTTTCTCACGCTGGACTCTTCACTCCTCTCAGGGCATCCAATGCGCAGGAGGAACGTATGCCTACCATTCCCACCGGCGGTCCCTTAATCGACGCCGCGATCTCTGAGGACAGCAAGAAGGCCGGGGCCGCCGCATCCGCGCAAACCCGCAAAATCGAGAAATCCGAAGCCGAGTGGCGTCAGCAACTCACGCCCGAGCAGTACCACATCCTGCGGGAGAAGGGCACCGAACGCGCCTTCACCGGCCAGCTCGTCAACAACCACGCCGACGGCATCTACCATTGCGCCGCCTGCGGCGCGCCGCTCTTTAAGTCCGATACCAAGTTTGAGTCCGGCTCCGGCTGGCCCAGCTTCTGGGATCCCGTTTCACCCGACGCCGTGGAACTTCACCAGGACACAAGCTACGGCATGCGCCGGATCGAAGCCACCTGCGCCACCTGCGGCTCGCACCTCGGCCACGTCTTCCCCGACGGTCCCAAGCCCACCGGTCAGCGCTATTGCATCAACTCAGCCTCACTAGGCTTCAACCCCGACGGCTCCAATGTTGGTGAACGGTAAGCTCAGGGCTCAGGGCTCAGGGCTCAGGGCTCAGGGCTCAGGGCTCAGGAATAGATGCGCTGACGAGTTCGCGCACGCAGAAAAGCCCCGAGGCATCGGGGCTTTTCTGCGCACTGAACCTTGGGCCCTAAAACCTGGGCCCCGCCTCTACGCCTTTACGATCTTGCCGCTCTTGATGCAGCTCGTGCAAACCTTCATGCGCTTGGAGACGCCCGCGCTGATGCGCGCCTTCACCTGCTGCAGGTTCGGGTTCCAGCGGCGCCGCGTCACGTTGTGCGCGTGCGAGATGTTGTTCCCAAACTGCGGCCCCTTGCCGCAAAGCTCACATACCTGTGCCATCGAACTCTCTCCAAATCTGAATCAAACCTGAACTTCGTCGCAAACTCCAGCCCTGCCCAGAAACCTGAGGAGCCCGGCACGGAACAGGCCAGCCGGAGGAGTGGTAGGCACGATTGGATTCGAACCAACGACCTCTACCGTGTCAAGGTAGCGCTCTAACCAACTGAGCTACGCGCCTAAAGTGCGTACAAGTCAGTGTAACCGGACCCGCCCACCGGCGCAACCCGGCACCACATCTCCTTAGGAAGCCTGCGCTTCGGTGCGCGATGCCGGGTCCGTCTGGGCCTGTACGCGCCGCAGCACCAGCCATGCATATTGCGCGGCCGACATCGGGGCCAGCACCGCAATGGCCCGGAGCAACACGTGCTTCGTCTCCGCCAGACGGGCGCTCCCCAGTACCTGCACCGTCATTACGGTCAGCACACCCAGGATCTGCAAAAGCGTATTCAGCTTGCCCAGCCAACTCGGCCGGAAATCCCGCAACGTGTTGGTGATATAGAGCAAGGCCGAGATCAGCAAAATACCCAGATCCCGGCTGAATACCAGCACCGTCACGTACCGCGGGATGACCCCTACATGGGTCAACACAAGGAACAGCGTGCTCAGCAGTGCCTTGTCCGCCACCGGATCCAGGTACTGCCCCAGCGTGGTCTGCTGTTTCAGCCACCGCGCAATTAGCCCATCCAGGCCGTCGGAGATCCCCGCCACCCACAGCAGAAGAAACGCCAGCTTCCAATGCCCGTCCAAAATCTCAATCACCAGAAACGGCAGGGTAAACAGCCGCAACATGGTCAGCAGGTTGGGGGTAGCTCGAAATTGGCGCAGATCAGGCATCAGGAGTGGCAGGCAAGTCTGCATGGTAGCCCATTCGTCCGCCCGACGATGGGTCGAATGTTCCATGCAGAGGCCCGGGTAGCAGGCCTACATCGCCGGGGCGCCGCGCAGAACGTTTTCCACCGCATCCGCTGCCGTGGCCGCGCCATCTTCCGCTTGCACGAGCCTCCCTATCGCCGCAGCCCGGCCCGTACACCCTTCGCCGAGCACCTCGCGCAGCGCGGAGGCGACCAGCGGCGCACGGTATCGCGAGCGCAGGAGAATCCTTCCGGTCCCCAATCGCACCGCGCGCGAGGCGTTGTCCGGTTGATCGTTCGCAAATGGCACGGCCAGCATTGGACGGCCGGCCCGCATCACCTCCGCCGTGGTGCCTATCCCTGCCGGATGCACCACCGCAGCCGCCCGGGAAAACAGCCGCGCATAGGGCGCATACGGCAGCCGAAGCACCTCCTCGCTGACGCTGGCCGCGGACTGCGGCCCAATCAGCCGTGCCGCTTCGGCGGTCAGGTTCACCCCCAGCAGCAAGGCGCGCACTCCCAACAACTTCGCCGCCCCGGCGCTCTCCTCGAAAAAGTTCCCCGCACCCATCGCCGCGCTCGACCCCAGTGTGAACACCACCGGTGCCGGACCTGCGGCAAGCCAGCTCTCCACCTCCGGCGTAAGCTCCGCAGGCTGATCGAAGAAGGGAAAGCCCGTGACCGTCGTGTGCGCGGGCCAGTCCGGCTGCCGCGCCCCTAGCAGCGACGAAAACAGCGCCAGCACACCGAACGGAGAGTGAGCCCCCGCAAACAGCGGATTGCCCCAGTCCGGCAACTCCAACTCCGTCCGCAACGCATCGTACGGCCGCAGCCACCCGCGCACCCGGCGATCCCCCAGCCGAAGCAAAGGCCCAAACACCCTCGGCCCCGCACCGAGCCGGCGAAGCCACCCCAATCCCGGCAGATCGGGAGGATCGTACGGGGAGAGAAAACCCGCCGGCGCGAGTTGGGTGGAGATCCAGGGCAAGCCCCGCGTTTCCGCCACAAGCCGCGTCGCGAACGTGAGAGGGTGCCCCACCAGCAGATCCGTCCCTTCCGCCGCCGCGAGCGTATCTTGGTACGCGGTGCGCAACGGCGGCAGAATCACCTCCCGCACCAGGAACTCGGTTGCCCGCCGCCCGTTCAGCGCCCTGCGCATGAACTCTGGCGTCGGCTCATCCACGGAGGTGGCCCGCAGCGGGGCGAAGTCCAGCCCGGCCGCCTGGATCCGCTTGCAAAAGAAGCGCATGGACGCGACCGTTACCACATGGCCGCGCCGTTGAAGCTCCTGCCCGACGGCCAGAAAAGGGTGCAGATCGCCCAGCGATCCTATTGTGGTCATCAGAATGCGGCGCGAGTTCATCTGCGCCGATTCTAGGCGTCCCCGTTCATCCTCCCATTGCAGCCCATCAATAGCCGCCGTACACTGAAAGCGCTCGGTTTTCGCGCGGGGAACCTCCTACCCGCGCCCGGCTGGCTCCCGTTCCTATGCTCAGGCTTACCAAAAAAGCGGACTACGGTCTGATGGCTCTCAAGTACCTGGCCGAGCACTCGACCGAGGGCGCCCAGTCTGCCAAGGACATCGCCGAGGCCTACCACATCCCCCCGCAGCTCCTGGCCAAGATCCTGCAAACGCTCACCCGCGCGGGCATGTTGATGTCCACGGCAGGGACCAACGGCGGCTATGCGCTCGCCCGCCCCGGCAGCGAGATCAGCGCCTTTGAGGTTATCCGTGCCATCGATGGACCGCTGTTCATTACCAGTTGCATCACCATTCACGGCACCTGCGACCTCCACGGCACCTGCACCATCAAGGAGCCCCTGCGCAAGGTCAACGACTCCATCAAGGACCTCCTCAGCGCCATCCGCATCGCCGATCTCGTCGAGTCGGCCAGCGAGGCCCAGACCGGCAACCCCGTCGCGGGAGGCCTGGTCTCCATCGCTGTCTGAACCTGTTTGCATTGTCATCGCATAGCAAAGCGGAGGGATCTGCGTTGTTTGACTGCCACGTTCCGCATGCCCGAAAACTCGCTGAATCCAATGTGCGAGTGCTATAGTCCGACATAGAGAGATTTGTTTTCCCCGGGGCAAAGCGCGTCCGCCGGCATCGCACGACCGGCCCGGCGCCGCCCCCAAAAGCACACACGAGGAGCTCCACCCATGGCTGAAACGCTGGGAATGAACGTTACACATACCGATAAGCCGCTTCCCGAGGGCGTCAAGCTGCCCATCTACATGGACAACCACGCCACCACGCCGCTGGACCCGCGCGTGCTCGAGGCCATGATGCCTTACCTGACCGGCATCTTCGGCAACGCCGCCAGCCGCAACCACAGCTTTGGCTGGGAAGCTGAGCAGGCCGTGGAGAAAGCCCGTGAGCAGATCGCCAAGCTGATCGGCGCCACCGCCAAGGAGATCATCTTCACCTCCGGCGCGACCGAGTCCAACAATCTCGCGATCAAGGGCATCGCCGAGATGTATCGCGAGCGCGGCAACCACATCATCACCGAGGTCACCGAGCACAAGGCCGTCCTCGACACCTGCAA
>CAXUNH010000190.1:0-6404 GCA_964252405.1 uncultured Acidobacteriaceae bacterium
GGTGGGAGGCGTGGTGGTCCCTGGCGGGGTGGTGGAGCCGCCACTGCTTGGAGCTGCGACGGGAGTTGCCGGTTGCGGGGTGGGTCCGGCCACTTCGATCGCGCCGATGGTGGGAGTCGCGGCACGCGCCAGTCCATTAAAGTCGAGCGGTATCCCGGCAACGCTTGCGCCCTTCTCGATGGCGGGCGAACCGGTCAGCGGCGTGACGCTGGGATAGCCATAGTTATGCCACGACTCGTCCGCTAGAAGAGGATCGGCGCAGATCTGTCCTGACGCCGCACAGTTGAAGCTGGCCTTGTTCCGGTAAATGATGTTGTTGGAGTAGTGGCTTCCCGAGCTGCCGAAAGGCCAAAGTCCTGTGCCGTCGTAGATCGGGTTGCTGTAGTCCATCTGGCCCGGGACGTGATCCGCCGGATAGCCGCTTGTCGTGTCGTTCTCGAAGCCGATAAAGATGTTGTTGCGGAAGTCGATGAGCGAAGTGCCGTCGCAACTGCCGTTGGTGGTATCGCAATCTACTTCGATCCCGGTGGCTGAAGCGGAGTAGATCGTATTGTTGTCGAAGGTGGTGAAGGCACCCTTGCCGACGGTAATCGCAATGCCGGTATCGGCCGCGCGGCAGAAGTCGCTGAGCGCTGCGTTGTAGCCAGCCGGCGTGCCGGGAATGGCTTGCCGCATCGCGTTGCAGTTGGTGATGAGGACGTTGTTCTCTGCGGTTCCCTTTGCGCCGCCGATCTTGATCTGCTGACCCATGTTGCCGTAGGCGAGAACACGGGTGATGGTCATGGACGCATTCGGCCCTGTGAGGTGAAGCGCGTCGAGGCCGTCCTGCGTGTTGTAGCTGACCACGCCCTGATCGAAGTGAACCTGCCAGCCCTGGGGCAGGCCGGGGACGGTCGCTGTACCGAATCCGTCGCCGTAGCCGCCTGAGTTGTCGTCCGAGCACTGGCTGTAGGGCAGCGCATCGACGATGGGATACTCTTCGGTGCAGCCGTTCCAGGAGATGTTGAAGTTTTGCACCAGCAGAGATCCCATGCCCGTGGTGCCGTCGTCGGCGTTCCAGCCCGCGCCAGAGTTGCCGATGATGTCCAGGCGCGTGAACACTGTGCCGTCACCCGTGGGGCCCATCATGCCTTCGCCGGCGAGTCCGTGGATGTGAACGTCCGTCAGGGTGTTGTGGTTTGACGCGTTGGTCCACTCGATGCCGATGCCGGCGAAGTCGGAGATCTCGCCGAGGTTTTTGTTGCACCCTACCGTAGCGGCCCCTGCCTCCGAACAGTTCGAAAAGTCCGTGATGTCCAGGCAAGCGAGATCGACATAGGAGGCGCCATTCATCCTGACCACGGTGTAGAGGCCATACCCCCCATGGATCTGCGTCTTTGCGGAGGCCGCGGAGCAGGCGGCGTAGTTCTCGCCCAGCACGCGGGTGTGCGCGTTCGCCGTGCCCGAAGGGGGCGCGGGCATCCAGGAATCGTACGGATCGCCGGGCAGACCCCAATAGGACTCTGTCGTTGAGTCATAGGAGTTGCTGGGGTTGTTCCAGCCGATGCGGTAGGAGGTCTTGGTTGCGAGGGAGCCCCGGATCAAATAGGTGTCCCCACCGGCCCCGACCCAACCCCACCCAGGGAAGGTGGTCCCGTTGGAGTAAGACCCGTCTTGCCAGAAAAAGCGTACATCATTGAACGCGCAGTGCTGGTTCTGTCCGGAACCGGGATAAGCGACGTCAGCCAGACCGTCACACTGCCCCGTGGTTACGTTCGTCGAGTAACGGGTACCCCCATCCGGGCGGACATACCAGGTCGTCGCGAAAGCTGCCTTTGTGATCAGAAGAGAGCAGAAGGCAAATAGCAGAAGGGAAAGCGTACGCTTCATCAATTCCTACCCAGAGAAGAAGTTGGTCTCAGCACGAGATCACGGGAAGCCCTGAAAACTTCGTAGGCTCACTGTGGCGCCAAGGCGGGTGTATCCGCCATCCCCGAAGCGGTTCGGTCGGTAAGCACTTTTGTGTTACCAGGTAACCACTCTAGGGGTGACTTTAGTTTCCGACCGTGCGAACACAACGGCCAGGAGGGTGGAGCAAAGCCCAGAACAGGGCGTGATGACCGAGCAGGTCATTGCGGAGCCGGCGGCGTGGACGCGCACACACGCTGAGGGAGCAGGAATGCCCCGCACCGGAGGATACTTTGTTGATAAGGACCCGCGCTGGGCGGGAGCCATCGGTCTGATCTGGCGCAAAGGTCTGAGGAGCGCACCGCCGGATGCTGTCCGGAGATCAGTGAACAGGGTCTGTCGCGCTAAGCTGAACCCGAACCGGGCCCAGACGAACCTTAGAGGGCGACTCTGTCCGCGGCAGTCGATTGCTGCCGGGGATGCTGGCCGTAGGTCTGGTGGCTGCACGGCCTCTGTGCGGCACACCCTTGCTCAGCAACTCTTGCTCGGCAAGATCGGATGCTTCAAGGTCATATTACCTAAGTTTGCCAAACGATGCGCAACGCCTTTTTGCCCAGACGCATTGTCGGAGACTCGCCGAGAACCCCGAGCGCGACTGTCTTGGCTGTAAGTCGCTGATTGTTGGCGAAGACAGCGCCTTCCGCGAGTTTGCGGGAGGCTTCGCCGGCTGACGCGGCAAGACCCAAAAGTTGTAGCAGCCGGGCCACGCGAATCTGCGCCTCAGGGTGGCCGGCCTCCGTTCCCGCGGCAAAAAGCCCCTCGGAGGACAGCGAAACAGGCACTTCGGGCAGGTCGGAGGCGACGCCCCGGGCCTGGAACTGCAGCGACCAGTTGTCGCCGGCCGCGCGGGCCTCCGCTTCTGAGTGAAATTCGCGGGTGATAGTGAAAGCGAGATTCTTTTTCGCTTGCATGGGGTGCAGATCGCCCGAAGCGACCTGAGCCTGCATACGGTCGATCTCTCTCTGGGGCAGATCGGTGAGAAGAACCCAGTAGCGCCACATCAGTTCGTCCGAGATGGACATGAGCTTGCCGTACATGCTCGCGGCAGGCTCCTGGATCCCGATGGCGTTGCCGAGCGACTTAGACATCTTCTGCACACCATCGAGGCCTTCGAGGATGGGCGTCATGAGAATGATCTGGGGCCTCTGGCCGTAGTGGCGCTGCAGGTCGCGACCGCGCATCAGGTTGAACTTCTGATCGGTGCCGCCGAGCTCGACGTCTGCCCTGAGCGCAACGGAGTCGTAGCCCTGCACCATGGGGTACAGCATCTCGTGCATGTGGATGGGCTGCTCTTCCTGAAAGCGCTTGTGGAACTCATCGCGCTCCAACATCTGCGACAGCGTGAACTGGGCCGCGAGCCGGATCATGCCGTTTGCGCCGAAGGGACCGAACCACTCGGAGTTGTAGCGGACTTCGGTTTTGGCGGGGTCGAGGATCTTGAAGGCCTGGTCTTTGTAGGTCTTCGCATTCGCTTCGAGCTCTTCGGGCGTGAGCGGCTTCCGGGTCTGGTTCTTCCCGGTGGGATCGCCGATCAGACCGGTGAAGTCGCCGATCAGAAAGATCACCTGATGGCCGAGGCTCTGAAAGTGTTTGAGCTTGCGCATCAGCACGGTATGACCCAGGTGCAGGTCCGGCGCGGTGGGGTCGAAGCCGGCCTTGATGCGCAGCGGAACCCCGGTACGACGAGCCTCCTCCAGGCGTGCGCGAAGGGCATCCGGTGCGCCCGCGTCGGCAGCGGGAAGGATTTCGGCCGCACCTTTGGTGATGAGGTCGAGCTGCTGCTCGACCGGGGCAAAGGCATACGAGGGGCTTGGAGGTGTGTTGGGTTCGGAGGACATGCTGACAGAGGAAGTGTATCGAAGCGCCGGGCGCGCGTGCGATCCGCAGCGCGGCAGGGGCGCAACGTGACGACGATCGGCGTGTGATCGGAAGGCTTCTCGAGGGCGCGCGGGGTGCGGTCGATCTCGCAACTCAGCAGCCTTGGGGAGAGCTGCGGTGAGAGCAGGAAGTGATCGATGCGGATGCCGCGGTTGCGCTCAAACGCCTGCCGGAAGTAGTCCCAATAGGTGAAGTGGCCACCTTCGCCTGGGTGCAGCGCGCGGAAGGCGTCGATGTAGCCGGCGGCGAGCATGGCACGGTAGCGGGCACGCGGCTCAGGTTGGAAGAGCGCATCGCGTGTCCAGTTGGCGGGCTTGTCGCAGTCGATGTCTTCGGGAATGACGTTGAAGTCGCCGCCGATCATTGTGGGAGTGCCTTCGGCGAGCCAGCGGTCCATCTGCGCGCGCATGCGATCCATCCAGGCAAGCTTGTAGGCGAACTTGTCTGTGCCGATGGGATTGCCGTTGGGCATGTGCACATTCACCACGCGGACGCCGCCGATCATGGTCTCCAGATAACGGGCGTGGCTGTCCTGTTCGTCGCCTGCCAGCGTTGTGATGACATTTTGGATCGGCGCTCGTGAAAGGATTGCCACGCCGTTGTACGTTTTTTGAGTGACCGCAACGCTCGCGTAGCCGAGTGCCTCGAAGGCAGCCGCGGGAAACTCAAGCCCTTTGAGTTCCTGCAGCATGAGCACATCGGGAGCTGCGGTTTGGAGCCATCCGGTGACATGGTCCAGACGTGCCTTGATGGAATTCACATTCCAAGTGGCAAGGCGGAGGGGCGTTTCGTTCATGGCGTCCACGGTACTACGATGCGACACGTGCGGTGACGCATCGAAGAGCCATGCCTGATCGTCGACCGAAGCCGCAGAGCGAAGGTGCTGTCCCGGCGAAGACGTGTGCCGCGTGTGGCCGCACCATGACGTGGCGAAAGGGTTGGGCGAAGAGCTGGGACGAGGTGAAGTTCTGTTCGGACGCCTGCCGTCGCCACCGGGTCGGCGATGTGGACCAGCGGCTGCAGGCGGAGATCATGCGTTTGCTACGGGAGCGCGGGGCAGGCAAAACCATTTGCCCGAGTGAAGCAGCACGCGCCGTAGCGGCCACTGAGGAACGAACGGCTTGGGAGACCTTGATGCAGCCGGCCAGGGATGCTGCGCGGCGGCTTGTGGCCCAGGGACTGATCGAGATTACGCAAGGTGGACACGTTGTCGATGGCTCCACGGCAAAAGGACCGATCCGTTTGCGATTGCATTGAAGTGTGCGTTCGGCGCCAAACAAAATGTTAGGCAGCAGTGCACCTACCAAGGTGCTTTCGCTTCTAACGCACTCATGGCCACTGCGAAGAAGACCGGGAGCAAGAAGACCTCCGCAAAGAAGGCTGCGGGGAAGAAGTCAGCAGCGAAGAAGAGCGCCGCGAAGAAGACGACGGCCCGCAAAAGCAGCACGAAGAAGACGGCTGCAAAGCGTTCCAGCAGCAGCGTGAAGAAAGGCGTAAAGACCTCGGGGTCCACAGCCAAGAAGACAGGCGTGAAGCGCACAAACGTGACGCAGTACGAGCAACACAAGACGGCGAGCGGCCAAACGGCGCGAAAGAAGATGAGCCCGGCCAGGGCGAAGGGTAAGAAGGAGTCGCTGATCAAGCAAAAGCGCTCCACGGGCGAGGGACCGGCGTGTTGGCCTGGCTTCGAACGCGTTCCGGGCAAACAGGCGGGCACCAAGGGGAGCTGTAAGCCCAAGCCCAACAAGACCGCCGGAGAACGCAAGGAAGATGCGCGGGAGGCCGCAGGGAGCAAGCTGCGCAGGGCCGGCGGCAACAAGGCCCGAGCCAACCGGTCGCGCTGAGCAGAAGGCCAAAGCGGTACACTGCGGGGCATGGATGCCGAACGCGCGCGTGGCATGCTCCTCGCGCTGCCGAACGTGGCGGAGACGATGCAGTGGGGCGACAATCTTGTTTTCTGGGTCGGGGACAAAGCGACCGGGGGCAAGATGTTCGCTCTGCTCAACCTGGACGGCCGGGGACCGGTCGCCTCCTTCGCGGCAGGGGCTGAGCGTGCGGCTGAACTCGTCGAGGTAGAAGGCTTTCGTCCCGCACCGTACTTTGCACGACTTCACTGGGTCGCTGCGGAGCGGTGGGACGTGGTGCCTGCGCGGGAGTGGGGGCTGCTCTTTGCAGCGGCGCATGCGATCACGTACGACAAGCTTGCGCCCAGAACGAAGCTGGCGCTGGCGCTGCCGCCAAACCAACGCACAGCCTTGATCGCCCAGCGCAGAAAACAGACCGAAGGGGACTCGAGTGCGGGCGGGCGCAAGAAGAAGCCGCAGTGATCGATCCGCCGCCGTGCTCGGGTCCCGCGCTGCGGCTTATCGTTGCAACGTGGGCTTCGCACGGGCAGTGAAGATGGCGCTGAAGTTGGCCCAGTAGAAGTAGATCAGCACGATCTCCAGCACGGCCGCGAACGCCGCAGGCGCTATCCCGTGACCGCCCGCCAGGAGGATGTGAAACAGCAGGGCGTTGAAGATAATAGGGCCAAGGAGGACAAGGCCCAGGGGCGCTGTGACGCCGGCGATGACCAGGAG
>CAXUNH010000191.1:0-6397 GCA_964252405.1 uncultured Acidobacteriaceae bacterium
GTCCCCGCCAGCCTCCACGCCCCTGCTGCAAGTCGCAGCTTCACCCTTCCTTGCCTTCCCCCCCGGCCCCATACATGGCGTCGATCTGCTGCTTGTACTTCTCGTTGATCACGCGACGTTTCAGCTTCAGACTTGGGGTCAGCTCACCTTCCTCCACGCTCCACTCGTCCGGCACAACCGTCACCTTCTTGATCGTCTCGAAGTGTGCTAGGCCGCTATTCACCTTCTCGGCGATCCCTTGATAGAGCTTCTGCACCTTGGGATCTTTCACCAGCTCCGGCCGGCCGCTTACGGCCACTCCGTTGTTCTTCGCCCAACCCTCCAGGGCCTTGAAGTTCGGCGAGATCAGCACGCTGACAAACTTGCGGTTATCTCCGATCAGCGCGGCATGCTCCACCAGACCATCGCTCTTCAGCTTGCTTTCCACCGGCTGCGGTGCAATGTACTTCCCGCCCGAGGTCTTCATCAGCTCCTTCTTCCGATCCGTGATCAGCAGGAAGCCGTCCTCGAACTTGCCGATGTCGCCCGTCTTGAACCAACCATCCTCGGTGTACTCCTTTTTGGTCGCTTCTTCGTTCTGCCAGTAGCCCTGAAACACCGAAGAGCCCCGCACCTCAAGCTCACCGTCCCCAGCCAGCCGCGCTTCCAGGTTCGGAATGACCTTGCCTACGCTATTTGGCCGAAAATCCTTCAGGGTGCTGCGCGCAATCACCGGCGACACCTCCGTCATCCCATACCCCTCTACAATCCGGATGCCCGCGCTCAGGAACCAGTCGGTCGTCTCCTTGCCCAGGGGCGCGCCGCCGGAAACATACAACTTCACGTTGCCGCCAAAAGCCTCTTTCACCTTGCCGAACACGAGGTAGTTGGCGATCTTCCACCCCAACGAGCCTGGCGTACGGCCCGCAGCCACCTCATCCCTGTGCGCCTCTCCCTGCCGTAACGCCCACTGCAGCACTTTCTGCTGAAAGCCCTTCGCCCGTCCCTGAACCGCCTGCCGCACCTTCTCGTACACGCGCGGCACAGCAAGAAAAATGGTCGGCCGCACCGCCTTCATCGCATTCGGCAGGTCGTCAAACTTCGGCAGGTATGCGATCGTTCCTTCATGCGCATAGATCGCATAGTCCAGATGCCGCGCCAGCGCATGACTCAACGGCAGGAAGGAAAGCGAGCTGTCACCCTTCCCAATGCCCAAATCGTCCGTGGAGTGCCGCAGGTTCGACGCCATGTTCTCATGGGTCAGCACCACGCCCTTGGGATCGCCCGTCGTTCCCGAGGTATAGATGATGGACGCAAGCTCCTCCGGCTTCGCCGAGCGCAGCAGCGCGTCGAAGTCCTGGTCCTGCGTCTCGAGCTCCGGCGCATTCTTCAGGATCGTCTTGAAGCTGTCCGCACCGGTGTACTCCCCGTCATCCCACACCACCACGTGCTCAATCGTCTTGACCTGGTCCGCCACCTTCAGCAGCTTGTCGAACTGATCCTTGCTCGACATGAAGATCGCTTTCGCCCCTGAATTGTTTAGGATGAAGACCATCTGCTCCGGCGTCAGCGTCTGGTACAGCGGCACGTCCGCCGCACCCACCGCCAGGACCGCGAAATCAACCACCGGCCACTCCCAACGGTTCTCGCCCACCAGCGCCACGCGATCGCCACGCTGGATCCCCCAGCTCTGCAGCTGCTCCGCGACGGCACGGACCCGGCCGTACATCTGCTTCGCGGTAATGGGCTTCCACTCGCCACCGTCTTTGTAAAGCGCAACGGTCTCGTCACCTCGCGCCGCCACGCGCGCAAACACATCGTTCAGCGTTGAAAGCTCCAGCATCGTGCTCCTCACCAGGTTCGTCCTGCTACGCAGGTCCTTGCATACTCAGGGTTTGGATGCACTCTCCGCCGCTGGCCTATGCTTGGCACTGTTCCTACCGGCGCGACTCCGGTTTTATTGCCCCGGAGACTCCGCCTTCCCTCCGTTTCCGGCCGACGCCGTCCGCGGATAGTACCCGGCCCGCGTCCGCACCTGCAGCCTGCCGAAGCCCTTCCCCTTCGCCTCGACATGCACCTGCCGGTACCCTCCCTGCGACGGCGGCTTGGTGCTGCGGTACTCGATCGTGTACTGCTGCCGGATGTCCCCCGCCACCTCACGCGTGATGCCGTCCACATCTTTCAGGGCATGCGGAAAGTACGCCTGCCCGCCCGTCTGCTCAGCAAGCTCCGAGAGCACCTGCTTCGAGTGCCTGCTCTCGCTCCGGCTCGTATCTTCCCCGAACAGCAGGCCGATGCAGTAAATCACCGGTCCATCCAACTCCTGCACCCGGCGAATCGTCTGCTCCAGCGTCGCGCTGGAGGCATTATCATCGCCGTCCGTCACGACCAGCAGCACCTGCTTCGGCCTTTTCGCGTTCTTCGCAAGGTAATCCGCGGACGCGATCACCGCGTCGTACAGCGCGGTCCCGCCACTTGACTTGATATAGCTCAGCCCCTGCTGCAGTTTGTTGATGTCGCTCGTAAAGTCCTGATCGATGTAGGCTTCCGAACTGAAGTCCACCAGAAACGCCTCGTCCTGCCGGTTGGACAATCGCACCAGATCCAGCGACGCCGCATCCACGGCGGCGCGCTTGTCGTACATCGACCCCGAACTGTCGATCAGAATCCCCAGCGACACCGGCAGATCCTCATGACGGAAGCCCAGAATCGTCTGCGGCACGCCGTCCTCATACACGTGGAAAGCGTCCCTGGGCAGATCTTCCACCTCGCGCCCTGAGCCGTCGATCACCGACGCATTCAGACGCACCTCATAGGCTTCCGCGCGCAGGGTGTACCGGCCACCCTCCTGCTGAACCACTCCCGGCGCCGCCTGCCCGTTCTGTGGCGCTTGACTTTCCCCGGCGCCCGCGGCGGCCTTCGGTAAGGGGGCGACTGGGTCCGGCGAGGGCACCGGATCCGCGTCCACGGGAGGCACTGCCCCTGGATTGGCGCCCGGCGCCGTTGCGGGTGTCTGCTGGGACGGCGCGGAGTTGGTCTGCCCGTCCGCGCGTCCGCCGCTGTAAAGAAGGAAAAGCCAACAAACAAAAGCCGCCGTGACTCTGGCCCAAGCTCCCTTACTGCGACGGCGCATAGTACCCCTCGCGATTATGCACCGTCAGCTCCGGGAGCCCAGGAGGCGGAAGCAATCGCACGTTCAATTTACGCCAGGCGCCGTTGCGGCGGCGATCCGTTGGCGTGTACCCAATCACGTACTCGTTCCGCAGTTCTTCGCTGATGCGCTGCGCGATGTCACTGAGGTCCTGGACGTCCCGCACCACAAAAAGTCGCCCGCCCGTCGCCTCCGACATCTCGTGCAACAACTGCGGACCGTTCTGCTCCTCCACCGTCGGCGCATACGCGTCGAAGATACCTACAGAGTAAATCTGGACCTCGCTCTCGCGCACCGCGCGCATCAACTCACCCTGCGTGTACCGGCTCCGGTTGTCCCCGCCGTCAGACACCACCAGCAGCGCCTTGCGCGCATACTTCGCATCCCGCAGCTTGTTCACCCCAAGATACAGCGCGTCGATCAACGCGGTCCGGTTCTCCGGCCGCAACATCACCATCCGCGCCTCAACATCCTCGACGTCGGACGTGTAGTCCACCAGCACTGCCGGCCGGTCGTTGAATCCGATAACAAAGAATTCATCCTGCGGATTGCAGGTGTGCAGAAACTCGCTTAACGCCTTGCGCGACCGCACAAACTTCGACTGCATGCTGCCGCTCAGGTCAAACACAATCCCAATTGAAAGCGGCGCATCCTCGGTCGCGAAGCTCTTGATCGTCTGCGACGTGTTGCTGTCGAACAACTGGAAGTTGCTCCGCTCCAGCCCCGTCACAAGCCGGTTCTGCGGATCGGTCACGGTCACCGGAACCAGCACAAGGTCTGCATTGACCTGGATCGCCTTGGACTTCGTGGAGGTGGCCCTCCCCGCAGCATCATCGCCCTTCAAAACGGGAGGCTTATCCTTGGGCGCGGCGGGCGCCGGCGCTGTTGTATGTACCGCATCCAGAGGGCTCTCCTGCGCATGGAGCGCACCCCAACACGACGCAAGCATCCCGCACCACAGAATGCAGCGCCACCCTCTCCGATCCATGCCCCGAACCCGCATCCCTGCTCTCCACCCACCCCTGAACGTGGCGGTCTCCCTCAAGCGATGTGCGCCTAGAGTAATCCCAAACGTCTTCGCCGTCTATTCCCCGATTTTCCCGCGCGATGACCGCATTCTCCCTGCGACCGACGTGGGCTGTTCCCGCTGAAACTAGAATGAAACCAATGGCTCGCCTGTATCCCTTCCGCGCCCTTCGTTACGACACCGCCCGCGTCAACATGGCCGACGTCGTCACTCAGCCCTACGACAAGATCTCGCCCGAGATGCAGGCGATCTACTACGCCAAAAGCCCTTACAACCTGGTCCGCATCGTTCTCGGCAAGCGCGAGCCCACCGACACGGACACAGAAAACGTCTACACCCGCGCGGCCGCGACCTACCACGCGTGGCGCAACGAGGGCATCCTTCGCGAAGAAGCCGAACCCGCCCTCTACGGCTACTCCCAGACCTACACCGTCCCTGGCACAGCTGAAGTTCGCGAACGCCGCGGCTTTATCGCTCTCGGCCAGCTTTATGACTACGCCGAGCACGTCGTCTTCCGCCACGAGCAGACCTTTCCCAAGCACAAGTCCGACCGTCTCGCCCTCTTCAAAGCCATCCGCGCCTACCCGGAGCAGATCTACATGCTGTATTCCGACCCCTCCTTCACCGCAGAACATCTCATCTTCGATTCGCCGGACGGCCAACCCCGCCCCGCCGACCTCGAGATCGTCGACGAGTACAACGTCGTACACCGCGTCTGGAAACTGACCGACATAGACCTTATCGGCAGAATTCTCGGGACCATGAGCGACAAAAAGCTCATCATCGCCGACGGCCACCACCGCTACGAAACCTCGGTCGGCTACATGCACGAACGCGCCGGACAACTCAGCCTCGAGCCAGCGCAGGAGAACACCCCAGGCGCGCCTCTGACCGAGTCTTTTGGCGACCTCAGGCCGCGTCCCACCGGTTCGTCCTCCCGCAGCGAAGCGGGGGGATCCCCTCTCTCCCACCAGCCATCCGAAGGCACGAGCCTGCCATCTCCTCCCTTCCCCGAAGCCGCCATGATGATGACCTTCGTCAACATGGACGCACCCGGGATCACGGTCCTTCCCACCCACCGCGTCGTCTTCGGCCTGCCCCAGTTCAACGGCCGCCAGTTCGCCCGGGAAGCCGAGCGCCTGTTCACCGTCGAAGAGATCCCCTCCACGCCCGACGGCCACTTTCCCGGCGAAAACACCCTGCTCAAGCGCCTGGACGCCCGTCCCGGCGTCGCCTTCATCGCCGCCACCCGCGACGGCGACTTCCTCCTCACCCCGAAACCCGAGGCAGTCGTGCAGTTCACCGCCGGCCTGAGTCCCCGTCAGCAGCAGCTCGACGTCGTCCAGCTCCATAAGCTCGCACTGGAGGAACTTCTCCAACTCAACGAGGACACGGTCCGCGCCGGTAACCACGTCCGCTACGTGCGCGAAGCACACGACGCCCTCCAGCAGGTCGGCTCCGGCAACGCCGACGTCGCCTTCCTCATCAAGCCGGTCACCCTGGAACAGATGAAGGACATCTCCCTCAACCTCGAGGTCATGCCCCAGAAATCGACGGATTTCTACCCCAAACTCCTCAGCGGTCTCGCCATGTACGCCCTGGACTAGGGCGCGGAACACGACCATCGCTGCTGGCCTCAACGCAGCGCATACTCTTTGCAGGAGGTGCACCGTGGCAACTGCTCCGCGACCACTCTCTCTCGACGAATACCTCCACACCAGCTACAAGCCCGACCTCCACTTTGTGGACGGAGTTCTCGAGGAGCGTAAGGTGGGTACCTACGACCACGGCAAGATTCAGGTCTTGCTCGCTTACCTCTTCACGCTGAACGCCAAACAATGGGGAACCGACCCCGTCGTGGAGCAACGCATCCGCGTCCGCAGCAACAAAGTCCGCGTCTGCGACGTCGCCATTCTCCGCGCCGACGCACCCCGCGAGCCCATCACCACCACGCCGCCTCTCATCTGCGTCGAGGTCCTCTTCCCCGACGACCGCCTGAGTCGCACCAAACTCGTCCTCGCCGACTACCTCGCCACGGGCGTCGAGAACATCTGGCTCATCGACCCCATCTATCGCGCCGCTTCACCTTCACCGCCGCAGGCCTCCACGAAGCCGACCCCACCCGCCTCGCCGTCCCCAACACCCCCATCAGCGGCGGCCTGACCGAAGCCTTCGCCGCCCTGGACTAACCGCACCTCTACGGCGAGATCCCCTCCAGCGGCGAACTCGCACTCGCATAC
>CAXUNH010000192.1:0-6300 GCA_964252405.1 uncultured Acidobacteriaceae bacterium
GCCCGGAGCTGGGCGGTATTGGCGGGGTCATGGAATGGATCGAAGTGAATATCCGACAGCATGAGGACTGGAACCGACGACTGCGCCTGAAGAGCGGGGCTGCCGGTGGCCAGAGCAGCGAACAAGAGACACGCCAACGGGCGCAGGTGAGGCATGCCATTGAGTGTATGGGGCTCCGCTTGCAGCGGCGGGCGGGGCATCTAGAATGGAAAGGTTTGGAAGTTTCGAGGAAAACGCACATGAGTACAACGACAACGGACGCCCTGGGTCAACTTCAACTGGCGGCGCGGACCGCAGGGCTCGCGCTCGAGGGGCTGGACCCGGGCACCAGCTTCAGCGGGGAGCCGACGGGCCGTTTCCGCATGAGCCTGCCCGGGGAGCCCGAGAAGACGCTGCCCCTAGAGCTTGGGCGGGAGTTTGACGCGGGTGATCCACGGTACGCGGGCGAGTTGGGAACCTTCTTCAACGAGACGGCCCAGCGGCTGCGCAACCCGCGCCCGGACTGCTGCCTGACGATGCTGGGTCTGCCCTTGTCGTTCGGCAAGTTTGCGTGGCCCTTCCATGGGTCGACGAGCGGGGCGGACACGTTCATCGTGCATGGCGAGATCCGCCTGGAGACTGGCGCGGAGGCCCTTTTGCACGCGAAGATTTCGGGGTCGCTGACGCGGACGTTTGCGGAGGTGCTGAGCGCGTTGGAGCAGCCGTTTGCGGAGAGCTTCATCTACAACGCGGTGCGCAAGACGCTAGACCAGGGCCAGCTGGAGCTGGTGAAGAGCGGCAACCGGCAGCCTGTGCCTGTGACCACCCGGTACTACTCGGCCAAGCAGGGGCGCTTTGTGTTCAACGACACGACGGCGGAGGACCGGGACAAGTTTCTGGCCGGGCACGTGTACTGGCTGAGCCACGTGTTGGGTGCGGATGCGCCGGTGTGGGTGGCGGATCCGCGGGATGCGCAGTACCTGAACACGTCGGTGGAGGAGCTGCGCGCGGCGGCGAAGCGGCTGGCGGCGGTGGGATTGCTGGAAATGGCGGGCGGGAGCGACTGGGCCACGCCGACCGAGCAACTGATCGGGCGAAAGGACGAATTTGACGCCGAAGTGGCCGACGCCCTTAGCTTCATCAAGCCGAGCTTTAACGAAGACATGCGCGCCGGCCTGACGAACATGTGATTTGTGCGGGGGCGTCCTGTGGGCGCGAGGGGGACACCGTCCGGTGTCCTCCTCTTTGTTTTGCGACATTGTTTTCCCTGACCGCAATCTATGGCGCCGGCCACGAAGAGACAGAATCACGCGGATTCGTGCGGTCCGGGAGACTCTTTGCGGAGTTTGGCGGCACTTTCTTTCAGCACAAAAAGTAACTTGACAGCGGTATGTGCTTCTCCTTAGAGTTCGCGTCGACTCAGAAAGCCAAATTCAAGCGCGCCCGGGATTACCGGGCCGGATGGGTCCCGAACAGCCATCTGGAGGAAACATGACGCGAACCGGTCTTTTCGCAAGGCAAACCCAGGGTGAAGGACGGCTTCGGAGGGGGCTGAGCGCCGCCTTTCTATTGTTGTTCCTGGCCTGTGCCCCATTGGTGTGGGCTCAGGTGCTGTACGGCGTCCTGACCGGGACGGTGACCGATCCGACGGGCGCCGCGGTGCCGAATGCGATCGTGAACGTGCGCAACCAGAACAACGGCGAGACCCGGACCATCAAGACCAATGGATCGGGCGAGTACACGGTGCGCGATGTTCAGCCCGGGCAGTACACGGTTGAGGTGCCGGCGGAGGGAAACTTCGGCGGGTATAAGCAGGAAAACGTTGCTGTGACGGTGAATACGGAAGCCCGCATCAACGTGAACCTGAAGCCCGCGAGCGTGACGAGTGAGGTGACCGTGACCACGGCGCCGCCGCTGCTGCAGACGGAGACGGCGGAGGTGAACAGCCAGATTTCAACGGCGGAGATTGCGGAGTTGCCGATCACGTCATCGCAGGGCCGGAACTTCCAGGCGTTGTACACGTTGATTCCGGGTGCGGCGGCGGTAGGCGAGCAGAACTCGACGGCGTCGAACCCGTCGCGTGCGGAGTCCGCGAACTTCAACGGCGTGGAGGATATGGGCAATACGACCCGCATCGATGGCGCGGTGAACACCTACGGGTGGCTTCCCTACCTGATTGCCTATGTGCCGCCCGCGGATGCGATTCAGACGGTAAATATCACGACGAACTCGTTCAATGCCGAGCAGGGCATGGCGGGTGGGGCGTCGATCAACGTGATCATCAAAAGCGGCACGAACGACCTCCACGGCAGCGTGTGGGAGTACAACCAGCTGTTCAACACGAACGCGCGGCCCTATACCGCGACGACCGGCCGCATCCCGAAGAACATCTTCAACCAGTACGGCTTCACCGTGGGCGGACCGATCACGATTCCGCACCTGGTGAACGGCAAGAACAAGCTGTTTTTCTTTCAGGCATTTGAGCGCACGACGCGGCGTCAGTCGCTGACCGGCCTGGTTAGCGTGCCGACCACAGCGGTGCTGAGCGGGAACTTCGCGGGCGCCACAACGCTGTACGATCCCGATCCGGGCGGGGTGCTGATCGGGCCGAACGACCCGCGCACCCTGGCCGGGCAGGCGGTGAGCGGCTATCTGCTGCCGCAGTACCGGCCGACATTTGCGTCGGAGTACGGGAACGGCAATGTTATCCCTGCGGCACGCATCAGCAAGGCCGCGTCGGCGCTGACGGCGCTGCTGCAACCGATCTCTGCGCAGGTCAGCACAAACAGCCTGAACAACTACCAGGGCGCCGGGACCTTCAGCTACAACCGCATTACTTCGGACTCGAAGGTGACCTGGAATCCGACCGACCGGACCAGCCTTTTTGGCCGCTACAGTGTGGAGCCGTTCAACGTGACGGATCCGCAGAACCTGGGACAGGCAGGGGGCGGCACCTTTGACGGCGGCCAGCCAGGTCTGGGCCATGGCCGGATCCAGAATGTCGGGCTTGGGTTTACGCACGTGCTGACGCCGTCGCTGGTGCTGGACGCGGATGGCGGGTATACGCGGCAGGTGACCGGCGCGCAGTCGGCGGTGGATATTGCGCTGGGCAACTTCGGACTGAACCAACAGGGCATTCCGGGGACGAACGGACCGACGGCCGACTACGAAGGCCAGCCCGCGTTCGACTTCTGCGGCCTGGGCAGCTCAGGCACCTGCTTTTCCAACCTGGGCAATGCCAATGGCGGAAACCCGTTCCTGTTCCGGGATAACCAGTTTACGGGCGACGTGAACCTGAGCTACACCAAGGGCAATCACGCAACCAAGTACGGTTTTTCGTACTACCACTTCGACCTGAATCACTTTCAGCCCACGAGCGGCGCCAACATCAACACGCCGCGCGGCGGCTTCCAGTTTCTGGGCAACATGACGGACGGCGGCTCTGCCACGCCGGGCAACGACATGTTTACGGCCTTTGCGGACTTCCTGCTGGGTCTGCCGAACGACAACGCCGGTGCGGCGATCGCGCACCCTTACCAGATTAACGACCCGAACAGCCTGCGGTGGACACAGATCGCCGTCTACGCGCAGGACCAGTGGACCCTTACGCCCAAGCTGACGTTGAACTATGGCGTTCGGTATGAGTTCTACCCGGCGCCGTACCGCGACCACACGGGCGTGTACCGGCTGGACCCGACGCTGCCGCAGACGGCCAACGTGGAGATCGGCGGCGTGAATGGGAATCCGGAGAACGCCGGGATCGACATGGGCTGGGGGCAGCTCTGGCCTCGTGTAGGTGTGGCGTACCGCGTCAATGACCGGCTGGTGATCCGTTCGGGCGGCGGCTTTACGTCGGACCCGGACAGCCTGCGCTTCCTGCGCGACTCTTTCCCGATCGACCAGGCACCGAGCTTCAGCGGGCCGGCCAATTACACGATTGCGGTCGATCCGACCAACAAGTCGACGTACAGCACGGGAGCGCCGCTTCCGCTGACGGTAGGTATCCCGAACCCGGCCGCGCCGAACCTGTCGAGCGGCTATGCGTCGCTGCCGGTCAGCGGCGGGACCAACACGACGCCGGCGAACTATCGTCGCGGCTACATCGAGAGCTGGAACCTGTTTCTGCAGCAGGATCTTGGGGCGCGGTTCGTTTGGAACGTCGGCTATGTGGGGACGCACCAGGTGCGGCAGCTTACGGGCTATACGCTGAACGCGGCGCCTTTGGCGAGTTCCGGAACGCCGTGCATGGCGAACGGGCGTTGGAACGCGTCGACCGGGTTGACTGGGACGTGCAACTACCAGGCAAACGCGCTGATCAACACCCAGCACTGCCCGGCGACCAACCCGCTTTGCTACAACACCGGCGGCATCACCATGAACCAGCCTCTGTTCAGCGCGAACTACAACGGGCTGCAGACACAGCTTTCCCGCAGTGCCGGCCGGCTGTCCCAGTTTGGCCTGGTGTACACGTGGTCGCACGCGTTCAACTACGAGGACAACGGCGCGGGATCCGGATCTGCGGGTACGGCGTTCTCCTATCCGGCGTACTTCAAGATGAACCGGGCCACGGCGTCGTACGACCGGCCGAACAATTTGCAGTTCTGGGGCATCTACCAGTTGCCATTTGGGCGGGACCAGATTTTCCTGAGCCATGGCGTCGCGGGTTCGCTCCTGGGCGGCTTTCAGCTGAATGGGCAGATCAGCCACGTCAGCGGTGCGCCGTTCTCAGTGAGCCCGGCCAGCAGCACGCTGAACTCGCCGGGCAACACGCAGTACGCCACCCTGGTGAAGCCGTACCGCCAGCTTGGCGGGCATGCGCGGACGGTCTCGTCGGCAACGCAGGGCGCTTCGCCGGTTTCGGGTGGCCTGCCGTGGTTCGATCCGACCTCGTTCGCGAATACGCCGGCCAACACCTTCGCGAATACGCACCGCAACGAGTTCCGCGGACCGGGCACAACGCTGGTCAATGCCAGCGTGTTCCGGGCTTTCCACGTCTGGCGCGAGAGCGAGTTCCAGGTGCGGGTGGAGGCGTTCAACCTGCTCAATCACCCGATCCTGAGCACAAACCCGAACGCGATTGTGGGTGGAAGCACCCTGGGCTATATCACGGGCTTTGGCGGCACGCGGACGCTGCAGTACAGCGGGCGCTTCAACTTCTAGCGCGTTCCGACTTCTCCTCGGGCAGCTCTTCGGGGCTGCCCTCCCTTTGTGGAGTCGGGAGCTAGTCGTCGTCGAGTCGGTTGGTCCAGTAGGCGATGGCTTGCTTCACGCTTGCGGGAAAGGTGAGGTGGCCAACCTTGCGAGCCGGGCGGGGCTCTTTGCCGTAGTCGTGGCGGTGAAGTTCGGGGAAGCGGGCGGTCTCCTCGACCGGCGGCATGGTGCCGATGCAGTTGAGCATGACGGTGGGCTGGCTAGTGGTGGGGCCAAGCGGTAGGTTGAGCAGGGCGCGGAGGTGATTTTCAAACTGCGAGGTTTCGGCGCCTTCGATGGTCCAGTGGCCGGAGTTGTGGACGCGCGGGGCCATCTCATTGGTGATAAGTTGGTCGTGCCCCTCAGGCCCGGGCAACACGAAGAACTCGATGGCGAGGACGCCGATGTAGTCGAGTTGTTCGAGCACGCGTTGCATGTAGCGCTCGGCAGCCGGTTGGAGAGCGTTGCAGTCGCAGGGCGCGACCGAGGTGCGGAGAATGCCGGCGCGGTGATGATTCTCGGTCAGGGGGTAGAACACCGTCTGGTTTGCAGCGTTGCGGGCGGCGATGAGGGAGACCTCGCGGGTGAACGGGACGTGGCCTTCGAGGATGGCGGGAGCTTCGGCGATCTCGATCCAGGCAGCGGTGGCTTCGTCGGGGTGGGCGAGGCGGACCTGGCCTTTGCCGTCGTAGCCCATGCGGCGGGTCTTCAGGATGGCGGGGAGGCCGAGTTGGGCGATCGCGGCCTGGAGGTCTCCGAGGGAGCCGACGGGCACAAAAGGTGCGGTTTGGATGCCGCAGTCGTGGAAGAAGCGCTTTTCCGGGAGGCGGTCCTGGGCGATGCCGATGGCGCGGGCGTTGGGGAAGAGGTTGAGCCCTTCGAGGACGTTGGCGTCGATGTTTTCGGATTCCACGGTGACGAGGTCGGTGTTTTGGGCGAAGTTGTGGACGGCTTCGGGGGCGGCCAGGTCGGTGTCGCGGACGGGGGCGATGGCTTCGGCGGGGTCGCCGGGGGAGCCTGCGCAGAGGATCTCTAGCCGGGGCGCGTCGGGGAGTTTGGCGGCGAGGATAGGGGCGGCTTCGGCGAGCATGAGAGCGAGTTGGCCGGCGCCGAGGATGCCGAGGCGGATGG
>CAXUNH010000193.1:0-6190 GCA_964252405.1 uncultured Acidobacteriaceae bacterium
GCCGGTGCCGCCGACTTCGGCGAGCAGGATGTTGCGGGAGTAGCGGGTGATTTCGTCGGGGGTGAAGTCTAGCATCGCACTCGGGCCCATACCGCGCTCGGGGCCACCACGTGCACGAGGTGGCGCCCTCGGGACAGCTTGTTCACGTGCCAACGCTCCGAACCGCGTCCCGACCGCCTCGGGGCGCAGGGATCAGACTTTTTCGACTTGGCCGTATTCCAGGTCCACGGGGGTCGAGCGGCCGAAGATGGAGACGGACACCTTCACGCGGCCCTTCTCCTCGTCGATCTCCTCGACCGTGCCGTTGAACGAGGTGAACGGGCCGTCCGCCACGCGCACCTGCTCGCCGATCTCGAACAGCACCGCGGGGCGCGGCCGCTCGACCCCCTCGGCGGATTGCTTGAGGATGCGGTCCGCCTCGGCCTCGCTGATCGCCTGCGGCTTGGTCTTGCTGCCCAGGAAGCCGGTGACCTTGGGCGTGTCCTTGATCAGGTGCCAGGTATCGTCGGTCATCTCCATCTTCACCAGCACGTAGCCGGGGAAGAACTTGCGCTCCGCCTGCACCTTCTGCCCGCGCTTCAGCTCGACCACGTCCTCGGACGGGACCAGCACATCGTCCACCAGGTCCGCCAGCCCCTTGCGGGCGGCCTGCTCCTTCACCTGCTCGGCGATCTTCTTCTCGAAGCCCGAATACACGTGCACGACATACCACCGCTTGGCCACGACCCTTGAACCTTCGAACCTGAATTAGCCGGATGCACCGAACAGGGTGCGCACGCCGAGACCCGCCACCTGGTCGACAAGGAAGAAGAACGCCGCCGCCGCCGCCGCCATCGCGAACACGAGGCCGGTGGTGACCAGCGTCTCCTTGCGGGACGGCCACGTCACCTTGCCGACCTCGGCACGAACTTCGCGCAGGAACTGAGCCGGAGCGATCGCCACGACGTTGCCTCCACCAAATGACGGGTCCGGGCGGGCCCCAGCTTGCGCTCTCGGCTGGCAGGGGCGGAGGGTCTCGAACTCTCAACCTCCGGTTTTGGAGACCGGCGCTCTAGCCAATTGAGCTACACCCCTGCACGGCCCGAGGGCGCAAGGGCGGTATCAAGAGCGGGCGCGTCGCGATGTCAAGTACAGGATGGCCGAGACGGCGTTTAGCAGGGCTTTAACCATCCCGAGGCACACTGCGCTCGACCACGAGGGAGGCGGCCATGGGCGTAGCGGTGCGGGTGGAGTTCGGTCAGCGGGATCTGGACAACGTGATGGCAGCGCTGTCCCCGGACGACATCGACGAGTTGGCGTTCGGCGCCATCCAACTGAACGCGGCAGGGGTCGTGCTCAGTTTCAACCAAACCGAGAGCACGCTCACGGGCCGGCTGAAGGAGAACGTGATCGGCCGCAACTTCTTCGACGAGATCGCACCATGCTGCAACAAGCCGGCCTTCCGCGGCGTGTTCGATGCCGGGGTGCGGGCCGGCAACCTGAACGCGATCATCGACTACGTGTTCGACTACCGGATGAACCCGACGCGGGTGAAGGTCCACATGAAGGCTGCGCTGACCGGCAATACCTACTGGGTCTTCGTCAAGCGGCTCTGAAGGCGCCGGGCCAAGGCTGGAGCGGACGACGAGGCCGAACCCCGCGAGCGACGGACCGGAAATCTGCATGCGCTTGCGATCCGTTCAAGTTGCCTGCGGGCGGGGCCGGCAGCCGGTTGAACGTTTTCAAGTTCAAGTGCAGAGACATCAACCCTCGCAAGGTCTCGTCGTATCCTATGGGTTGTGAGTCCGACAGTCTTCGAGGCATAGTGGCAAGGTAAGCGGACGTAGCTCAGTTGGCAGAGCACCAGATTTCCACTCTGGATGTCGCGAGTTCGATTCTCGTCGTCCGCTCCACGCTCGCGTGTGCCAGCCGCCCAAGCTAACCGCACGAACCTCCCGGTCATTGCACAGGAAGGGAGGGCGGCTCCGCTTGACTTAGGGCTTGTTCGACATCGATCGAATCGATTGGCGACGCGGAACAAGCCCTAAGCCTTTGTCTCTAGCGGCAGCTTTGTCGGCGTGCCGACGCACTTGTTTGCCGACGCTGCCTTAGACTTAGGAGGTCGTCTACACGGCGCTCCCTGCTTGTGGATAACGCACCCCCGATGGGAGGCATGGACGGCACCTCGATCGTGCTGACGGCTGGACAGTGTTCTTGACTGACGGTCGAGCGGTGGCTCCTCGCCATGCTCGTGCCCGGAGCAGGGCGCTGCGCGTGGCTCCCTGTCCCGCAGCCAAGCGGGCCGCGCGATTGCGCGAACCACTCCAATCCAGTCCAGCAGACGTGCGTGCTGCTCCCGCTGATGCGGCCCAGCAACTTCGAATGCCCGGACTGATCCGGAGGTTACCAAGGTCAAGCCACCGGGGTCACGTTCGTCGACAGCGGGCGTACCGAGTGGGAGCAGCCGGCCGACCTGGTGCTGATCTGCTCGTTCAGCGTCTTCAATGTGCGCTTGATGCTGCTGTCAGGCATCGGCAAACCCTGCCACCCGGCGTCCGGCGAGGGCGTCGTAGGACGCAACGACGCCTACCAAACGATGAGTGGGCCGTGCAGCGCGCTCCATGACACTGGAACATCGCGCCACCCGGCGATGATCTCACCGTCAGCTCGCTTTCCCCTGGAGGCCTGACCGGGCGGCCAACGCTGCTCAGCAACGCCGCTGCTACAGGGAAGGGACATGATCCTTACCCGCTCTCGGCCGATCCGCTGCCGCCTGGAGGGGATGCAAGCCCTGGGTGTAATGGCCTCGCACCGCGGCCGCACTGTTCTTCTCCAAGCCCGAGGCATCGCACGCGTGCCGCAGTTATGCGTTCGGATCATCGGGCAAGGCCGGAGCGCGCCGCCTCTGCCAGTTGTCACCTGTTCCCGCATGACAGCGGCCCGTCGCATCCCGCCTCGCTCTGCTGGTCTACCGGCCGCCCACCTCGGCATGGAGGTCGGTTAGCAGGCGGCGGCAAACTGGAAGCGGTCGATCAGGCTGGCAAGCTGCTCGGTCTCAAGCGCGAGCGAGTGGCTGGCAGCAGTGCTCTGCTCGACCATGGCGGCGTTCTGCTGGGTCACTTGATCCATCTGGTTGACGGCCGTGTTCACCTCGGCCAGGCCCGCGGCCTGCTCGGTGGCGGAAGCGGATATTTCCGTCACCACTCCGCTCAAATCGGCAATCTGGACCAAGATTCGCCCAAGTGCATGGCCGGTTTGGCCCACCAGTCTGACGCCGGTGTTGACCTCCCTCTGGGACGCCGCGACATGCGTCTTGATCTCCTTGGCGGCGCCTGCAGAACGCTGCGCCAGGGCTCGCACCTCGGATGCAACGACGGCAAACCCGCGCCCTGCATCCCCCGCCCGAGCCGCCTCCACGCCCGCGTTCAGTGCCAGAAGGCTCGTCTGGAACGCGATCTCGTCGATCACTCCGATGATTTCGCCGATCTGGTTCGAGGAGCGCTCGATCGCTTCCATCGCCTGCACCGCCTCGCGCACGACCACGCCCGAGGTCTCAGCCTCCGTCTTTGTGGTGGAAGCCACTGCCTTCGCCTGTCCAGCGCCTTGCGCCGTCTTTCGGACTGTGGCCGTGATCTCGTCCAGAGCGGCTGCAACTTGTTCCAGGCTGGCTGCCTGCTGCTCGGTGCGGCGGGACAGATCGTCAGCAGCCGAACTGATTTCGACTGAAGCGGCCCGGATGGTCCGGGTGTTATCGCCCACGACCTGCAACGTCTCTTCGAGTTTGGCGCTCGCCGCGTTGAAGTCGACCCGCAGCTTCTCGTATTGCGGGGCGAACGGCACCGACAGCCGGGACGTCAGATCGCCGGCCGACAGCTTCTCCAGGCCCGAAGCGAGCCCTTCCACGACTTGGGCTTGTTCCTCCGCTGCCTGTATGCGTGCTTGCTCCTGGCGCGCCGCCTCCTGCTCGGAGCGGGCGCGCGCCTCCGCTGCGGCATCTTGCAGCACGATCTTCTCGACGGCGGCTTGGCGGAAACCGACCAGGGTCCGAGCCATCTTGCCGATCTCGTCGCGCCGCCCGGTCTGGGCGATTTCGGCGGAAAGATCACCCCTCGCAAGGCGCTCCATCGTTGCAGACAAGGAGTGGAGCAACTTGCCGACGCCACGTTGCATGACAAACACAACGATCAGGTACAAGACGAAAAGTGGAACGAAGATCTCAAGCAGCCGCATCACGTTGTTGATCATCGTGGTATCAAGATCTTCGGCGAAATCGCCCGCCGTGACATACATTCGCCATTCCGGAATGCCGATGACGTATGCCATCTTCAGTTTTGGCGTTGTTTCTCCCGGCTTGATCCAGTGATAGTCTATAAAGCCCGGATTGCCGGACTTCGCGATCGCCAGTTGATTGATGACAACGGGAGAGCCGAAGGCATCCTTCAGGCCGAGGACGTTCTTACCGATCATTGCCTTGTTGCCGTTGGCAAGCATCATTCCGTCGTAATCGGTCATACCGGCATAGTTTGTCTTCTCGAACCGGATCGCTTGGATCGATTCGATGGCTCGCTTCTGTGCTTCCTGCGTCGTCAATTCCCCCGCGGCAGCGCGCTCGACATAGTGCTGGAGGATCGAAGCAGCCTCTTCGACTTCATGCCTGATCTCCATGCGCTTTGCCTCGTAGGCATAGCCATAGCTGCGCTTGAGACTGAGGCCGAGCCCCGCGGCCGTCAGGGCGACACCGAGGAAAGCCAGCAACATGAATTGGGATGCGATCGACAGCCGAGAGAACATGAAACACCTCGTGACCTGAGAGGCATTGTCGATGGCTCGAGCTAACGTCTGGTAAAGGCCCAGGGGTGGCGTGCACCATCCAGGAACAGCCGAAGGACTGTGGGGCGTTGGCGATCGACGAGACCGGGCCGTCGACGCCGCATGCGAAATCTGCCACGTCGGTCCCACCGGCTCACGCGAGACCAGGGATGGCGCAGCGGCTAATCCATCGCCTCGGGGCTGAACCGGGATAGCCGCTCCATGGCGTCGAGATACTCCGTCTGCATGCGCATCATCACCTCGCGCACGGTGGTTTCCCCCGTCAGCGCGCCGACGGACTGTCCGGCGGGGAAGGAGTAGAGGTCTTTGCGCTGCGCGCGCACCACGCGGGCGTGCGCCTCGTTGTAGAGGATGCCTTGCAAGGGGGTTGGTAGGTAGGCCGGGGCGCCGGGCTGCTCCCAGGCGTCGGACATGCGGCTGCGGACCATCCGGACCGTCTTGCCCGTGCGCACCTTGCTGCGGACCGCATCCTCCGGCCGGGCGGCGAACAGCACTTCCTTCTCGAACGGCGTCAGCTCGCTTTCCCGGGTCCCGAGCCAGATGGTGCCGCACCACACGCCTTCCGCGCCCAGTGCCAGGGCGGCGGCGATCTGGCTGCCCCGGGTAATGCCGCCGGCCGCCAGCACGGGAATGCCGGGACAAGCCTCCACCACATCCGGCACCAGCACCAGGGTGGAGATCGCTCCGGTGTGGCCCCCCGCCTCCGTGCCCTGTGCGATGATCAGCTCCACCCCGGCGGCGCGCTGCCGCGCGGCGTGGGACGGCTTGCCGCACAGGGCGCCGACCATGACCCCGGCGGCGCGCAAGGTCTCCACCACGTCAGCGGGCGGGGCTCCCAGCGCGCTTACCACCAGGCGCACGCCTGCATGCCGCAGCGCCACCTCCAGCAAGCGCCGGGCGCCACCCGGCGTCATGTTGCCGCGGCCCTCCGAGATGTCCCGGTGGACGCGTTCCTGCTCGTCCGGGGGCAGCTCCGGTACGCCGGCCTGCGCCAGGATGGCGTCCATGAACTGCCGGTGCGTGTCCGGGATCAGGCCACGCAGGTTGCCGCTCAGCCCCGCGGCTTCCGCCTCCTTGTCGTAGGCGGTGGGGATCAGCACGTCGACGCCGTAGGGTCGCCCGTCCACGTGGCGGTCGATCCAGCGGAGCTCCTGCTCCAGCAGCTCCGGCCCGAAGGTGGACGCGCCCAGGACGCCGAACCCGCCCGCCTTGGTCACCTCCACCACGACGTCGCGGCAGTGGGAGAAGGCGAAGATCGGCACCTCGCAGCCCAGGCGTTCGCACAGCGTAGAGCGCATGCTTCGTCTCCTACGAGCCGTCCCAAATGCAGAGCGCGTCCAGCGCCTCGATCTGGTCGCCCCGAACCCAAACCGGGTTGACA
>CAXUNH010000194.1:0-6189 GCA_964252405.1 uncultured Acidobacteriaceae bacterium
ATGCTCCGGCGTCGACACCCCAAATCCCAACGCAATCGGCAACGTCGTCAACGCACGCAACCGGCCCACAAGCTCCGAAGCATCCGCCGCCAACGACGTCTGCGTCCCCGTAATCCCCACCCGCGAGATCGCATACACAAACCCCCGCGAGTGCTCCGCAATAGCCTTCAACCGGGCATCCGGCGACGTCGGCGCGGCCAGAAACACCGGCATCAACTCGTTCTCGCGCATGCAGCGCAGATACTCATCCGCCTCTTCCACGATCATGTCGGTCAGCAGCACGCCATCCGCACCGTTCACCTTCGCTTTCTTCGTGAACTCACGCAAACCCATCCGCATCACCGGGTTCAGGTAGCTGAACAAAATAATTCCAGCCTCCGGCCGCAACCGCCGGATATCCAGGCAAACATCCAGCACATCGCTCAGCCGCGTCCCCCGCGCCACAGCCCGCTCACTCGCCCGCTGGATCACCGGCCCATCCGCCAGCGGATCGCTGAACGGCACACCCAGCTCAATCACGTCCGCGCCGTTATCGATGGCCGCAATTGCCATGTCACGCGTCGTCGCCAGATCGGGATCCCCCGCCGTCAGGTAAATCACCAGCCCCGGCTTGTTCTCAAAACGAATCGGCATTTCTAGTTCGTCCTTGCTCGTGCGTCTGCTTGGCCAAAAACGCAGTCCACACCTGCTGTCCCACCGTGTCAATGCGCGCGTTGATGTTCTCCGGGCTAAGGCCCTCAACGATCAATTTCTTCGTGTCTGGAAAGAGAAAGTACAACACCGGCGGGTCAATGCTGCTGTCCGTAAACGCACTGCAGTTGCCCTCCGCATCGTAGGCGGTGCACATCGCGTGCCCAAGCTCGTTGTGCAGCTTCATCGACCCTTCGCCGATATGAGTGCGGGGCCCAAGATCGCCCACAATCGCAAACGCCACCTTGCCGTCCTTCACCACGGCCGCAAGATCCCCCAGTTGCACGCCGCTCTCGCGCCGGAAATCGCCAAGCGGCATCACCACATACGGCACACGCTCCGAATCCAGGCTCGGTCCAGGACCCGTCGCATACGGATCCGACACACTCGCCGCCGCACCCCCAGCCTCCGCCGCCTTCGGATACCGGAAACTCGTCTCCGGCTGGTTCGGGCGCTCCGCGCGTTTGCTCAACACCGACCCATCCGCATCGATTGCCATCTTGGCGTCGAAAAAGATCGTGCCATCCGGAAACCGCAACACCACCGTGTTCTTCGCCTGGTCCGAGTAGCACCCACCACGCTCCCGGTTCACATCGCAAGCCCCGTACAGCGCCGTCAACCCCGGATCCACCAACTGCGCGCGCGCAAAATCGACACCACGCAGCGCCTTCGTATCCGTCGCCGGTGCACTGTATGGCGCATCCGCCGCTGCACGTGCGGCCACGGGCAGCATGAGCGACGTGATAAGCAACGCCACGCGGCAACATCGCGCCCACGCAAACCCGTCATCTCGACCGGAGCGCGAAGGCCCACCCATTGTCATCTCGACCGGAGCCGCAGGCGGAGTGGAGAGACCCCTGTATTCCGCAGCGCGATCGCAAAGCCGAGCCTGTCCTCCAATCAGCCTCACTGCCGCCCTCCGGAACCAATGCCCAGCCGCGCACTGATCTGCTGCATCAACACCGCAGCATCCTCCTGGCTCACCTCAAACCGACCCTCAAACTCCGCAGGGGAGCACTCCAAAATCGCCATACCCAACGCCTGCCGCAAGTACCCCGCCGTCTCCGCGCCAAGGAGTCCCTGTGTGCGCCCTTCCGCACCCAGCGCGGTCACAATCTCCTCAAACCGCTCGCGCGTCGTCCCAATTGCCTCAGGAAACAACGCAGGCGGCACCTGCTCCAACACCGCCGCCGGCACCTTCCGCACCAGCAGGTCGAACACATCACCACTCAGGAACATGGGCGGCACAGCCACACTCGCCTGCCCACTCATGCGCTCACCGCCGCCCCGCCACCAAGGTCCATCTCCCGCGTAAGAATCCCGATATCCTTATCCCCACGCCCACTCACATTCACCATCAGGATCTGATCCTTACTCATCTTGGGCGCCATCTTCATCGCCTCCGCCACGGCGTGCGCACTCTCCAGCGCCGGGATAATCCCCTCCGTGCGACTCAAGAACTTAGTCGCCTCCAGCGCCTCGGTATCGTTCGCGCTCGTGTACGTCGCACGCCCCGAGTCATGCAGCATCGCATGCTCCGGCCCCACACTCGCATAATCCAGTCCCGCACTCACGCTATGCGTGGACGCCACCTGCCCCGCATCGTTCTGCAGCACATAGCTGTACGTCCCCTGCAACACCCCAGGCATGCCGCCCTGGAACCGCGCCGCATGCTCGCCCAGCGCTGTCCCCCGCCCACCAGCCTCCACGCCGATCAATTGCACATTGGCATCCGGGATGTATTCATAAAACGCACCGATCGCATTCGATCCACCCCCTACACACGCGACGATCGCATCCGGCAAACGCCCTTCCGCCTCAAGAATCTGCCGCTTACTCTCGCGCGAAATCACTCGATGAAAATCCCGCACCATCGTCGGGTACGGATGCGATCCAAGCGCCGACCCCAGGATGTAAAAGGTCGACCGCACATTGGTGACCCAGTCGCGCATCGCCTCGTTGATCGCGTCTTTCAACGTCGCGGAGCCCGAGTTCACGCCACGCACCTCAGCGCCCAGCAGCCGCATGCGGAACACATTCAGCTCCTGCCGCCGCATGTCCTCTTCACCCATGTACACCACGCACTCCAGTCCAAACAGCGCACACACCGTCGCCGTCGCCACCCCATGCTGCCCCGCGCCGGTCTCGGCGATGATCCGCTGCTTGCCCATACGCTTGGCCAGCAGCGCCTGCCCCAGCGCGTTGTTGATCTTGTGCGCGCCGGTATGCAGCAGGTCCTCACGCTTCAGGTACATCTTCGCGCCACCCAGGATCTCTGTCATCCGCCGCGCAAAAAACAACGGCGTAGGCCGCCCGCAGTAGTCATGCAACAATCCCGCCAACTCGGCCTGAAACGCCGGATCCTTCTGCGCCTGCGCATAGGCCTCGTCCAGTTCCAACAGCGCCGCCATCAACGTCTCAGGCACATAGCGTCCGCCGTACGCGCCAAACCGCCCAGCCTTCGCCTTCACTGCGATCGCCACGGGTGCTTCCAGAACCGGACTCGAACTCATCGGCTGACTCCTCTTTCCTGATCCCTGTTTCCCCTGCCTGAAAAACAAAAACCGCGACTCGGGAGGTCGCGGCTCGGGGGCTTTTTGCTTCTCGTCGCTTGCTGCTGCTTTTCGTCGAGGGCTAAACCGCCGAGGCCGCACCTGGCCACCAGGTGCGGTACGGAAAGCCGAACGAAAAGTACGTTGCACAACGCATCGTGCCCTTGAGACTACATCGGCCCCACCGGCACCGCAAGGGGATTAACGAAGATTTGTCCGGCAATGCATCTGCTGAAGAAGCCTCCCGCATCCGATCTGAGCGAATAGGAAGCGGCCAGAGCCGCGGCACGATGCGCAACCGCCGCGGCCGACCTCAGCAGAAAGGCACGTCCATGACAGCTCTTCAACGCACCGGCTTTGTTGTCCTTACCGCTTTTGTGCTCACGCCACTCCGCAGCTTCGGTCAGGAGAGCTACCAGCGTGCCAAGCGCCAGCAGCACTACCATGACGCCCGCCATCACACCAAGGCCAAGATCGTCGGCGGCTCAGCCGCGGGTGGAGCAGTCGTGGGCGGTCTTCTCGGCGGCGGCAAGGGAGCCGTCATCGGTGCCGGCGTGGGCGCCGGTGGCGGCCTCGTCGCCAACCACGAACATGACAAGCACGAGGTTCGCAAACGCGAACAGTACGGCCACTAGCCTCCCCGGCGCCTGAGCCAGACCACACGCTCACCGCAGTGGAGGAAAACTCTCCTCCGCTGCGCGAGCCGCTTCGGTGAACGAACGCATGCGGTCTTGACTTTTCACGCCAGGACGGGCTTCCACCCCACTCACGACGTCCACGCCTGAAGGCCGGATCGCCGCGACCGCCTCCTGCACGTTCTCTGCGTTTAGCCCCCCGGCCAGCATGATCCTGGGCAAGGCGACCCCACGCGCCTGCTCCGCCTGCGCCGCGGCCATGCGAGCCGAGTTCAGGATCGCTCCAGCGCGCCCCCAAGAAAACGTCTCGCCAAGGCCCCCCGAGGCGCCACCTTTCACCGCATCCAGCAGGACCACCGACAGCCGCCCGTCCAGCATCGCGGCCCGCAGACGTTGGGTGAAGTCCCGTTCCGCCTCCTCCTGATCGCGTGGATCCACCTCAAACCCCACGACCTGCCACAACCTGATCCGGTCGCCCACGGCCGCGCGGACCGCTCCCACCGCAGTCGCGTCGTATCTCCAGTGCATCTGGGCAGCGTGCAGGTGTGCGTCGCGCACCGTGCGCGCAATCTCCTCCGCCTCCGGAGCGCCGAACACCCCTACCCGTTCCACATGCGACGGCAGAAACCGCGTGATCGACGCCGCCTCCTCCAACGTCACATGCCGCTTGCTCGGCGCAAAGATAAACCCCAACGCATCCGCCCCGAGCTCCACCGCCAGTTCGGCATCCGGCAAATTCGTCGTCCCACAAATCTTCACAAACATTGTTCAGGTGCTCGGTACTCAGTTCTCGGTGGTCGGTTGCACAACGCTGCGCAGCACTGACGCGAGTCCTCCACTGACCCAGCATACTGTTCACCCGAGCATACGGCGGGAAAGCCCTCTGCACTAACCACAGCCCACCAGATCGGGCCGCTCAACGCTGACCCCGCTCACCTAACCAACAACCGACGAGCCCCATTCACCAACCATCAACCACCAGCCAACAACTCCCGCAACGCTAAGCCCGGCTCTGCCGCGCGCATCAAGCTCTCCCCCACCAGGAACGCCTGGTACCCCGCGCCGCGCAGCCGATCCACATCCGCCCGGCTGCCAATGCCGCTCTCCGCCACGCGCACGACGGCCTCCGGCAACAACCCCCCAAGCTCCACCATCCGCTCCATCGACACTTGAAACGTCTTTAGGTCCCGGCTGTTCACGCCGACGCACTCACACTCCAGCGCCAGCGCACGTTCCAGCTCTTCACGGTCATGCACCTCGCACAAGACATCCAGCGCACATCGGGCGGCCTCATTCCGCAGCTCGCGCAACTCCGCATCCGTCAACGCGGCCATGATCAACAACACCGCATCCGCGCCGTTCGCCCGGGCCTCCACCATTTGCCACGGGTCCACCATGAAATCCTTCCGCAGACAAGGAATCCCTACCGCCGCCGAGGCCCGCCGCAGATTCTCCAGAGACCCCTGGAAGAACCGCTCCTCCGTCAGCACACTCAGCACCGCCGCCCCACCCGCCTCCAGCTGCGGCGCCAGCACAGCGGCATCAAACTCCGCCCGGATCAGCCCCTTGGACGGCGAAGCCTTCTTCAATTCTGCGATGACGGCCGGCCCGGTCTCCGCCTTCATCCGCAATGCCCGGGCAAACCCCCGTGGCTGGTGCGCCGCCGCCGCCCGTTCCATCGCGCCCCGGTCCGCCGTCCCCTTGCGCTCCGCCACCACCCCACGCACATGCGCCAGGATCTCCGGCAGGTACATCTTCCGCTCAGCCACCACACCCATCACCCTAGCCTAACCCTCTTGGAGGGGCCCGGCTTCAGCCGCTGGGTAGGGCTCTAGCCCGCTCTGACCGAATTCCGCGATCCTTAGACCTCGCCAGCCCCCATCAACACCAACGACCGCTGCGCGAACGGCGAGTACACCAACACCGCGGCACAAGCCAACGCCAGCCCAAAGCTGATGTGATGCAGCAACAAAAACGGACTCACCGCCCAGACCACATCCGCCACCAGCAATCCCCACCAAAGCCGGGAAAACCTCCCCCGAAACCCCGGTGCCCGGAACAGCACCGCACACACCAGAAACATGCGCACCGGGATTAACAACGCCGCCGAACCCGCCACCAGCGCAAAGACCAGGTCACTCCCAGGCAAGAACCCAATCAACTCCCGCACCTCACCCAGGTTCGCGAGCGCCCCCACGTAGAAGCTCAGATACATCGCCTGCAACACCACAAACAAGACCCGCACCAGCCCCGCCGATCCCACCCGCACGTCCTCCGGCCGCGCCAACAAACCCTCCGCCCCACCCGCATAC
>CAXUNH010000195.1:0-6183 GCA_964252405.1 uncultured Acidobacteriaceae bacterium
CGGCAGGACGCCCCCACGCCCGTCCCCTACGACCCGGCCATCTTCGAAAAACCGCTCGACCCCGCACTGCTCCCAGCCCTGCGCAACTTCGACGGCGCGCCCACGTCCGCACTTTTCCACGACAAGCCGTTCCGCCGGCTCATGAAGGACTTCGTCCCCAACTGCATGTTCCACTACGGCCGCGACATGCCCCTCTCCGACGCGCTGGACATGGCGCTGTCGAACTCGCGCACACCCGTCCGCGTGGTGGACAACCGCTATGTCCTGCTCTCCGGCAACGGCGGGCCTTTCCTCTCCGGCCGTGCCTTGCTCTGGGTGGACACCCAAGCCGGGGTCGGCCTGGGCGCGTTCTTCTTCACACCCACCAACGGCGAACCCACGCCCACCGTCGCCGTCTTCTCCCGCCAGGTTAAAGAGCCCACGCTCGCCCTCAGCCAGCTCCCGCCCGCCTTCGACCAGGACCTCGCGCAGTGGACGATGCGCGCCGGCATTCCCTCCATCACCACCCGCTACTTCCTGACCGGCAACAACAAACGCATCCTGCTCGAGCACGACGAAGACTTTTGCGCCTTGGGCGACGGCAGCCTGGCGCCCTCCGACAGCGGCTGCGAGCAACTCAACGCCGATGCCGCCGACACGGACGAGACCGCCGCCTACTACCTCGAACAGGTGCACTACGCCACCAACGCCACAGCATGGATGATCGGCCCCGATCAGGTCGCCTGGATCCAGCTTCGCGACCGCACCTGCCTCGGCATTGCCGACCCGCTGGGCTGCCGGATCCGCATCACCCGCGAGCATACCCATGTCATCATTCACCGGCCCACCCCGCATCCGGTGCTCCGCAGGTAACGAACCCTCGCGTACCGGAAGAACCGTCAGGGGCTGCTCGCCCTTCCATCGGCATTCGCGCTTTGGCCTGGTCCATGCTGATAACGCCCAGAACAACCGCGGCCTCCGCTGATCCCAAGGCAAACCGGAGCCGCGCCCAGGCGCAGGCATCGCCCGCGCGCTACCATGGACTGCAATCTTTCGGCGGCGAGGCGGGATGCGCAAACAGGTACTGATCTTCGGTCTGATCGGCGGCGTTCTCATCACGCTGCTCCAGTGGACCGAGTTTCACTTCATCGTCCTCGAGCACTCGGTTGCGGTCTACGGTGTCCTAATCGCCAGCCTCTTCGCCGGCACCGGCCTCTGGCTCGGCGCCCAGCTGTTCGCCCCTCGCGAGCGCGTCGTGGATCGGGTCGTAGATCGCGTCGTGGACCGCGTCGTTCACGTCGAAGTCCCTGTCCCGTCCGCCCCGGCACCCACCCCGGTCGCCGACAACACCGCCCGCGAGCGCCTCGGCATCACCCGCCGCGAGATGGAGATCCTCGAACTCGTCGCCCGCGGGCTGAGCAATCGCGAGATCGGCGAAGCCCTCTTTGTCAGCGAGAACACCGTCAAAACGCACTGCAGCCGCGCCTTCGACAAGCTGGGGGCCCGTCGCCGCACCGAAGCTGTCCAACGCAGCAAGGAACTGGGGCTGCTCGCGTGACGTTTCCTCCTCCTTCGGCATGACCTTTGCGGTTTCCCGGCAAAATCATGCGAAAGGATGACGCCCGGCAATCGCCCGTTCCTGCACCCTGAGGACGTCCGCGGCGCTCCGGAACCCGCAAACCGGCCCGTACACACAAGGGAGTGATCATGACAAAGAACGTCTGGAAGTACGGTCTGCTAAGCGGTCTCGCTCTCGCCATCCTGGGAGCCGTCACCGTGCCCTTCGAGCACAGATACCGCACCAGCAACAGCGTGGCCATGGCAGTCGGCTACACGGCCATGGTGCTCAGCTTCCTCATCGTCTTCGTCGGCGTAAAGCACTACCGCGATACCGAGTGCGGCGGCTCCATCACCTTCGGCCGCGCCTTCGCCGCGGGCGCCCTGATGATGCTCATCACCTGTGCCTGCTACGTGCTCCTGTGGGAGGTCCTGGTGGCCACGGTGGAAAAGAACTTCGCCCACCAATACACCGCCGGCATGATTCAGCGGGCCCAAAACTCCGGCCTTCAAGGCGCGGCGCTCCAGGCAAAGATCGCCGAGGCCCGCCAGTTCGAAGTCGCGTACGCGAACCCGCTCTACCGCATGGCCATGACCCTGCTCGAACCCCTGCCCGTCGGCATCGTCATGTCCCTGGTCACCGCCGGCATCCTCCGCCGCAAGCCAGAACACAGTCGGCAAAGCCCCGCAACGTCCGAAGCCTTGCCCAACTAGCCACGCCCGCGGAACACCCTCGCCCCATCCGAGTCCGCCCCTAAATCTTCGGAGACATCCTCGCCTCGCCAAGGCCGGCCTCTGAAGCTTCGGGAACACCTCGCCTCGTCAGGGCCCGGCTTCAGCCGGGCCATATCCTGTTGCCCCACAGCGCGGCTTCAGCCGCCGGGTAAGGCCGCAGGCCCCCAGGCCAAGCCCCCACCGCCACCTATCCCCACACAGACCCGCCTGCGAACAACCTCAAGCCTCTACCCGCACAACACCTTCGCTACTGCCCGCCGGCAGCCACCGCCGCCCCACTCCGCGTCTCCGCCTTCGACCGCACACCATCCGCCGCCGGCGCCGCATGCCCCGCATCATCCTTCTTCCCCGGCGCAGTCTCCCCCGGACCTCCCGCGGGCGCCGCATCGGCCACCTTCATCACGTTCCCCACCCGCGTCCGCTGCTTGTTCACATACGCCGCAATCACCTGCGCCGCCAGCTTCGCCGAGTTATTCCCCCAGTTCCCATGTTCCCAAAGCACCGCCACCGCAATGTCCGGATTCCGCCGCGGCGCCATCCCCACAAACCACGCATTCGGCACCGTGCTATGCCCCTTGCCGGTCTTTGAGAGCGCCGTATGACTCATCACCTGCGCCGTCCCCGTCTTTCCCGCAAAGTCCACGCCTTCCAACCGCGCCGCATACGCCGTCCCGATCGGGCTCGACGTCACATTCGCCATGGCATCCGTAATCAACTGCCAGTTCTCCGTCGACAACGCAATCCGTTTCTCCCCTGACCCCGGATAGCTCTGCTCCACCGCCTGAAGTTCCTCCTTCGGCAACTCCTCCGGAAACACCACATGGGGCCGCCGCAACACACCGCCAGAGGCAATCCCGCTCAAGGCCCGCACCAGTTGCAGCGGCGTCACCTGGATCGCGCCCTGCCCGATGCCCACCGAGATCGTCTCGCCCGCATACCACTTGTCATGCTGCGTCTTCAGCTTCCATTGCGTGCTCGGCATGACCCCCGCAGCCTCATCCGGCAGGTCCACGCCCGTCTTCACGCCGATGCCTACCTCGTTGGCATAGTGCGCAATCGTGTCGATCCCCAACCGGTTCGCCAGCGTGTAATAAAACGTGTCGCACGAATACGGAATCGCCGTGTGGATGTCCACGCCACCATGGTGCCGGTCACACGCAAAGAAGTGCCCATAGAAGCTCGCTCCGCCACCGCAAAACACGTGCATGTTCTGCGCCACACCCTGCTGCAGCCCGGCCAGGCTCATGATGATCTTGAACGTTGAGCCCGGCGCCAACTGCGCCTGGATCGCCTTGTTCAGCAGCGGATGATCCTGGTTGTCGAGGATGCTCTGCCAATAGGCTTTGCTCAGCCGCACAGAAAACTCATTCGGATCGAACGTCGGCCGCGACACCATCGCCAGGATCTCGCCCGTATGCGGATCGATCGCGACCATCGCGCCGATCTTGCCCTCCATGGCCTGCTCCGCCGCCCGCTGGATGTCCAGATCCACCGTCAGCTTCAGGTCCTGTCCCGGCGTCGCGTACTCCTCGCCCATCACGCCCACCTCGCGCCCATGCGAGTTCACGATCATGTCGCGCGATCCATCCTGCCCGCGCAGGATCTCGTCGTACGCCTCCTCCACCCCGCTCTTGCCCACCACGTCGCCGGGCTCGTAAAACGCAAACTTTGAGTTATTCAGATCCGCCTCGGACACCTCGCCCACATAGCCAATCAGGTGCGCCGCAAACCCATCCCGCGGATACAGCCGCCGCTGTTCATCCAGCGTGTCCAGTTCCGGCAGATCGTCGCGGTGCGCCGCCAGAAACGCCTGTTCATCCGGCGTAATGTCCTGCTTCAAAGGAATCGGCTCGTACTTCGGCGCGAACTCGAAGTGCTTCAGGATCGCCCGGATCTGGTCCGGTTCCATGTGCAGCCCCTGCGCGATCATGGGCATGTCCTGCTCCACCGCGCTCATCTGCTCGCGCAGCAGATAGCACGTCACCGACGGGTAGTTATCAACGATGACCCGTCCTTCCCGGTCCAGAATGCGCCCCCGCGCCGCCAGCACCGGCACCTTGCGCACCCGGTTCTGCTCGGCCAGCACCCGGTACTCCGCCGCCCCTAAGACCTGCAGCCGCCACAGCCCAATGCTCAGCACCAGCAACACCAGCGCCACAACATACTGCAGGGCCGCCAGCTTCGCCCGCGAAACCTTCTCCTTGCGTTCTAGATTGGTCGTTTCGGGGGACATAGAGGCCGTGACTTCAGTCTACTGCCGGCTAGCGGAGTCAGCGCTGCGCATCGGCGGCTTTTGCCGTTGGCGCTGCGCATCGGCGGCTTTTGCCGTTGGCGCTGCGCGTTGGCGGCTTTTGCCGTTGGCGCTGCGCGTTGGCCCAACGCTAACGGGCTATCCATGCCGAACATCGCCACGGACGCCAATCCCACCACCAAACCCGCCAACACGCAGTGCCAACGCAAAGCGCCAACACGCAGTGCCAACGCAAAGCGCCACTATTCATCCAGCACCTTAAACCGGTCCAGCACCAGAAACATCGGAATCGCCACCGCCGTATTCACCCCGGCACGGATCAACTCATACACCGGCCGCAACTGCACCGTGGCATCGCCCAGCAGCCGCCGCGTGATCAGGTACAACATGGCGCTCTGCAGCAGGCTGGCGACAAAGTTCATCAAGACGCGGTTAAAGACGTTCTCCACATCGATCGCAAACCCCAGGCTGGACCCCAGGTACCCGATCACCGCCTTCGCAATCCCGTTCACCCCGAACGGAAGGTCTGTAAACGCATCCTGCAACAGCCCGATCGCCGTCCCCGTCAACGTCCCCGCCACGGGGCTACGCCGCGACACCGCAAAGAACAGGGTCACAATCAACGGCAGGTCCAGCACATCCAGCTTCGGCCAGAGCCGCGGCAACATCGCGCCCAGCAGCACGCACAGGAGCGGCGCCAGCACGGTCACCAGCGGGTGAAAGTGGTACTGCTCAAGCTCGCGCCGCGAGGTGTAGCTATGCTCAGGCATCAGAGGCGTCGCTTTGAGCATACCGAAGCTCGCCGCTCTCAGCGTAAAGGCAGCAGTCGAAGCCGCGACCGTTGTGCCTCAATCGTGAGCAGCGCTCCCTCGTCGAGTTCCGCGTTTACCTGGCGCAGTGCCGCAATCACAACGCCCGCTATTGCGTCTGGACTCACATCTTCCGCCCGAATTTGCACCACACTAGGCTTCATCCCGCCACTCACGGCCAGCATGGTGCTGAAGTCCAGATCGTGCGTCAGCACCACCTGGCCGTTTTCTCTTGCATGCTCCAGAATGACCCGGTCCGATGCATTTGCCGGGCCGATGGTCGACCAGTGCACAGCGTCAAACCCCGCCGCTACCAGCAGGCCGGCCCATCGCGGGGAGAGGTTCATATCCACTACCAGCTTCATGCGGAGGCCAGAGAAACCTCGCGTTCATCGGCCCGCCACGCGGCATACCGCAGCGCTTGCAGCACATCCTCCCGCTCCAGGTATGGGTAGTCTCCCAGCACCTGCTCCACGGTATGCCCTGCCGCGAACTGATTCACCACCATGCTGGCGGTAACCCGCATACCGCGGATGCATGCTTTGCCGCCCATCACCTGCGGGTCCTGTGTGATTCGATCAAATTGCGCCATGACCCTCCTCACCGCCCAACGACGAACTCGTTCGTCATTGCTCCATGAGTCTAGAGCATGGCTGAACGGCGACGTTCTATCCACTCGTCTATGCTTTGCCTAACCTTACTGCTTCGGTCCGCCGGGCGTCAGCTCCTCTGCCGAAGGCGTAGCCCCCGGCGAGTACCGGTCCGCATGCACCGGCGGCTTCACCTTCGGCATGCCCGAGTTCGGCACCCCCGGCACAGGCCCCGACGTCTCCCCCGCGGCGGCTGCCGCCT
>CAXUNH010000196.1:0-6122 GCA_964252405.1 uncultured Acidobacteriaceae bacterium
GGGCTGGGGGGATACATCGGCAGGGCTGGCTCTCTGGGCGATCGAGGGACGCCCCCCGCACCCGAGAGTCGCCGCCGCCACCAGAGCTCCCGCCGCGAATCGCTTCATCGTATGCCCTCTCCCGCATCTCTCCATCGTCATCCCTGTTTTGGATGCAGGACGTTCGCACCGCCCGCATGACCGTGAGCGCGCCTTCCGCGAGAGGCGCGGAGCGCGTCCAACAGACATGCTCCGCAGCATGGTACGCACGTTGGTGGCGTTTGGCGCATGGGCTGCCTCCCACAGCCTGCTGGCAACGCAGACGGCAAAGTCCCTGGCGGGCGCGCGGCTCGGCGAAGAGCGGCGGAATGGGGTGTACCGCGTCGGGTATAACGCCTTCGCGGTGGTGAGCTTACTCGCGCTTGTTCTGTACGTGCGCCGCCAGTCGGACCGGCCGCTGTACCGGATTCCGTGGCCGTGGCGGGCGCTGACGGCAACCGTTCGCTTGCTGCTGCTGGCCGTGGCCGTGCGAGCCGCTGTTGAGGTTGGCCTCGGGCCATTTTCGGGAGTCTCCGGATTGACCGAATACCTGCTGCGGGGGAGCGCCCCGCGCGCGCCGGAGGCACAAGGGCCGTCGATGGGCGCCGGCGGGTTGAGAGTGGGCGGGCCGTTCCGCTACGTGCGGCACCCGTTGAACGCTTCCGTGGCGGGGATCGTCTTCCTGACGCCGCGGATGACCTGGGTCCGGCTCACCGTTGCCTTGCTGACTCTGGCGTATTCCCTTGCGGGGTCGATGCTGGAGGAGCCGCGCCTTCTGGCGCAGTACGGCGAGGCGTACCGCGAGTACCGCCGGGGCGGCGTGCCGTTCTTTCTGCCCTCGTTCCGCCGGATGTTCGGCCGGTAGGGGCGATGGCGCGGCTGAATGGGCCAGCATGGCTTGGGCCATAGCGATGCGAGGCGGGGTGGAAGGGCAAATCCCTCCGCGTGATTGCTTCCGGCAGGGACAAAGCCTATACTGCGGCCATCTGGTGGCCCAATTCCGTTCGTCAGCGCACGGTCGCCGTGAGTGAGGTGTGTCTTCAGCGAAGGCGGAAGGCAAATCCGGATCGGTAGCGGAGGGCCACCTGGCTCTCTCTCTGGCGCGCCGCCCGGGGTTGCGGTGAGTTCTTCGCAGCGTTGGCGTTCGGTGACGCGGGTCTTGCGAAGTTGCGCGGCGGTGACCCGGGCTTTGACGCGCTCTGCGGCGTCCGATGTACTTCATGCGGTGCTGCCCTCCGATTGCCGGATTTGTGGCGGCCCGATGCTGGGTTTGACTCCTGTTCGTGTGTGCGATGCCTGTGTGGGGCGGGTGCGGGCTGAGGCGCTTGAGGCGGATGAACTGACGTGTTCGCGCTGCGGGGATGCGCTGGGCATGGAGTCGGCGCGGTTTGCGGCGTCGATGGGGATGACGGAGTGTACGGCCTGCCGGCTGGCGCCGCCGCCGTTTGCCAAGGCGGTGAGCTTTGGAACCTATGACAGCGAGATGCGCGAGATGTTGCACACCCTGAAGTTCGGCGGGATGCAGCGCGTGGCGGAGCATGTGTTGGGCGAGTGGATGGCCGGGGCCTTTCTGAAGCTGGAGGGTGAGGCTGCAGCGGAGTTGGTGGTTGTGCCGGTGCCGCTGTTCGAAGAGCGGGAGCGGGAACGCGGGTTTAATCAGGCGATGCTGCTGGCGCGGGCCGGGGTGAAGCGGGTGACGAAGCTGCGGCCGTGGTGGAAGCTGGAGCTTCGGCCGGAGGCGCTGGTGCGGAGCAAGGATACGCGGGCTTTGTTCGCGCTGCGTCCCGATCAGCGCCGGCGTGGGTTGCGCGGAGCGTTCCAGATTGGGGATGCCGCGGCGGTGCGTGGGCGTGAGGTGTTGCTGGTGGATGACATTTTGACTACGGGGGCGACGGCGCGAGAGTGCGCGAAGGTGTTGTTGCGTGCGGGTGCGGCGAAGGTCTGGGTGGCGACCGTGGCGCGGGCGCAGCCGGAGAGCCTGCGGGCGGTGGAGGTGAGTGTGGCGCGTTGGGATGTTGCTGAGGGAGTAGGGAGTAGGGAGTAGGGGGCAGCAGGTTTCGCATTCGGGTGATCACAAGAGAAGCAAAGAGAAGTGCAAGGCAGGTAAGGACGAAGGCGGCAAAGTTAGAGGCAGGCAGGGCGTAGGCGAGACGGCGAAGTCAACACGGACGGAGGCGGCATGCAGTCTGGGCAGGCAAGGGTGCAGGGACGGGTCAAGGGGGGCGGCAAGGTTCACCACACAACCCATCCGGTGCCGGGAACGGCGCGGATGGAGGCGATCGAGATCCGTGCGGGCGTGTTTCGGCAGCCGGCGATGCAGACGCCGGTGCTGGTGCTGAATGCGAGCTATGAGCCGATCAACATCTGTGGGGCGCGACGGGCGCTGGTGCTGGTGCTGAAGGGCGTGGCGCGCACCGAAGAGGAGCAGGGCACGACGCTGCATTCGCACCGTGCGGTGATGCAGATGCCCAGCGTCATTCGCTTGCTGGAGTACCGGCGCATCCCCCACCAGACGCGGGCATTGAGCCGGAAGAACATCCTGCTGCGCGACCGCAACACGTGCCAGTACTGCCAGGTGGTGTTGCCTGCTGCGGAGCTGACACTGGACCATGTGTTGCCGCGGTCGCGGGGCGGCTTGTCGACGTGGGAGAACCTGGTGGCTTGCTGCAAAGGGTGCAACCGGCGCAAGGGCAACCATCTGCTGCATGAGTTGTCGGACATGAAGCTGCTGCGCGAGCCTCGGCCGTTTACGTTGCACACGTCGCGGCACATCATGCGCATGATCGGGTCTGCGGATGCGAATTGGCGGAAGTATTTGTACTTTGAGAGCGAGCCGGCGGCTTAGTGTGTCTGCTGCTGCCGGATGGGGTCGCGTTAGCAGAGAGTGCCTTAATGCACGGCTTGCTTTCGGCGGGTGGGCGCGTTGAAGTCGACGGGTTTGTTGCGGATCCACCGTAGAAATGTTTGCATGTCCTCGCGGGCGCGCAGCACGTGGAGATCGGCGTAGACGGTGGCCAGCTCATGGTTGGAGACATGGGCGTGGATGGAACGATGGCAGATCGGGTGCACGGGTACGGTTTCAGTGCCGCCTTTGCTCTTGGGGACGAAGTGATGCCACTCCACCCGTGATCCCAACAGGCGCTCACAAAAGGCGCACGTGGGTTGAGCTTCGCTTTGTTCACGCGCGGTGTGTTGTTCGAAGTGTTGCAATCGCAGCCTGCGCTTGACCCTGCCCTGCATGCTGCAGTTTTGGATGCTGACTCTGCAGTGGCGATGCGAAAGCTGTTCTACCGACTTCCTGAATGTTGCGATTCAGCGGGAATTCACTACTTCACCACCCGATGCTTAGTCGTTTCATTGAGGTTGGCTTCTGCGAAGGAGAAGACGTGTTGTATAGCCACCAACGAGTTTGTCGTCCTCGAGGTACATCCAGTCGGTGATCTGGTCCGGCACAAACGACCCGCGTTGCATATACGCCAGGCCTGGGAAAGTAGTTTCATTTGCAACAGTGCCCGTAGCAGGCATGGTGGCGAAGTCTAAATCCGCTAGCCAGATGTGTTCCGAGCGTTCCCCTTCGACGTAGCGGATCTTAAGTAGGAACCCTGTTTGGTTTGGCTGCGGATCTTCAAACGCGTCGAAGAAGCTACTAATTGTCTCTCGTGCAGCCTGAATCGCTGCACTCATCTCGGGATCAGCTCCGTCTATGGACCAAGTTCCTTCCATCGAAGGAACGCTCATGCCGTATCCTCCGCGCCTGCCGCTCCGAATCATACGACAGAGCGCGCTACCAGGGAGACGCATCATGCGCTCAATCCAGCAGTTGCTGCACTGCATCCCTGTCGAGTGACACAGGTCCTGTCCCGAAGTGCAAAACAGGTTCTTCAACGAGGTCGAGGCTGCCGTTGCTGTAGCGGTAGAAGCGACCGTTCTCGGGATCGATGACGACGATGTCGCGGACGCCCATGAGGCGATAGTCTTCCAGTTTGATGAGCAGGCGCTTGATCCGGTCCTCGGGGGAGAGGATTTCGAACACGGCAAGCGGGGGCGTCGTGAGTACGGGTTCGGTCGGTTGATTCCGATCCAGGATCGCGACATCCGGGACGCGGTAGCGGGTCGAACTGACTTGCAGGCGCAGTTCCGGTCTGGCACGGATGTTCCACTCGCGGGCGTGCTGTTGGAACCAGGTCAGAAGAGCGGCCTGCCAAGTGGAATGGCTGTACTCACCCATGGGGCGCTCCTCGATGAGGCCGTCAACGTAGTCGGCGTCGGGCTCAAAGTCGGATTGGAGGTACTCTCGCGGCGAGATCAGAAGCGCGGGCATGATGCGTTCTCCGTGTTGTGACAGTATGCCGTAGTTAGCTCCCTGCGGTGTGGGTGATTGTGAGCGCCTCGTTTAAGGGGAGCGAACTGCGCATGGGTTCCATCAAGGCGGCGAGGGCGGTGTCGCGACCGCAGCCGAGGACGGCGGCGACGGTGTTGTCCTTGAGGTAGAAGGCGAGGAAGTCGAGGGTGTGGGGGTTGCCTTCGAGGTGGATGCCGTCCCAGGTGTCGGCGTGGCCGGCGTAGCCGAGGCGCTTGCCGAAGTGGAAGGTCCAGAAGAAAGGCACGCCGATGAACGGGGATGCGGGGCCGTGGGCGTTGCCGGTGGCGTAGGTGAACATGGCTTCGGCGGCGGTGCGGCCGTGTTGTTCGGCAAGGCGCCAGTGCTCGATGCGCGTGCCGTCGACGGAGGCGATGTCGCCGGCGCACCAGAGGGTCGGGGCCAGGCGGAGATTGCGGCCTGTCGCGAAGCCGCCCTTTTCTCCCAGGGGCAAGTCTGGGGCGTAGTTCGTGATGGGTTCGACGCCGATGGCGAGGATGACGAGGTCGGCGGGGATGTCCGCGCCCGTGCTGAGAGTGACGGCGGTAGCGGAGATGGCTGTGACTTTGGCTTCGTTGTGCAGGTTTGTGCCGTTGGTCTTGTGCAGGTTGACAAGTGCCTGCGCGACTTCGGGGCCGAACTTGTTGGCGAAGGGGAGTTTGCTTTGCGCGATGACGGTGGTGTGCAGGCCGCGTTGACGGAGGGAGCTGGCGGCCTCGAAAGCGATGAAGCTGTCGCCGATGAGGGCGACGCGGGTGCCCGCGGTGAAGAGCGGATCCATGCGCCGGAGACCATCGGGGTGGCGAATCGTGAAGACGTGCGGGAGGTCTGCGCCGGGAACCTGGAGCCGTTTGGGGCGACCGCCGGTAGCGAGCAGAAGGGCGTCGTACGGGACGAGTTCGCCGGTGTCGAGCGTGAGAGTCCGGGCGGGTTGATTGAGGTGGACCACGGTGCCCTGCAGGCGCACAAGGTCGAGGGTGCCGAGGCTGTCAGGGCCCTCCTGACCGGGTGGCGAGAAGAGGGGCAGCGTGTCCAGAGGTTTTTTGCCGGCGAGCGACATTTTGGTGAGCTGCGTGCGATCGACGGGCTCTTCCGGTACGGGATCGATGACGGTGAGGGTACCGGCAAAGTTGTGGTCGCGTAACCAGGCGAGGGCGGCGGCTGTGGCGGCGCCGGCTCCGGCGAAGACGAAATGTTTGCTGTGGCCGACCGGCGTGGGCTTTTGGGAGGGGATCGGCGTGGGGTCGACGAAGAGATTGTTGGCTTCGAGGCGGATAGGGTAGCGCTTCAGGTCGCGGAGGGGTGGTGGCTCGAGCAGGGTGCCGGTGGCGAGCTCAAACGTGCCGGTGTGCCACGGGCAGACGAGGCGGCCGTTGCAGACCGCGCCCTCTTCGAGCGGGGCCTTGGCGTGGGGACACTCGGCTTCTACGGCGAAGAGCGTGGGGCTGCCTGTGGGGGTGTCTTCGGTACGGATGAGGAGGATCTTGCTCTCGCCTAAGGTGACGGTCTTTTTAGTGTGGGCCGGGAGGTCATTAAGGGCGAGGGCGAGTTGTTCGGGCATGCGGGCTCCTGCGGCGAGTCGTCGTGAGTTCGATGCGGGCGCGGCTATGGCTGTGCGTGGATCGGGGTTGGATCGACACGGACAAGTGTTGGCGGTGCAAACACGCAGGTCTCTCCACTCCGCGGGACGGAAAAGCTGTCTCGCGCCGGACGAGAGGACAGGGTGGGTAGTGGGCGAGGGCGT
>CAXUNH010000197.1:0-2378 GCA_964252405.1 uncultured Acidobacteriaceae bacterium
CTCCTGGTGACACTCCTCGTTCTCTTCCTTGCCGGCAAGTGCCGCCCCGTTCCTGCTCAAGACGAAAAGCCCACCGTCATCCCCGCGGCCGCACCCCGCGAGCAGCCACTTAACGACCGGACCGTCCCGAAGCTAAGCGCCCCGCTCCGCCTCGCCGACTTTGAGGGCATGGCGCCCACCCCTGCGCTCGCCGGCCAGCTCGCTCATATCAGCGGCTTCACCCAGATCTCGCCCAATGACGGACAAGCCGCTACCCAGAAGACAGAAGTCTATCTCGGCTATACGCCCACCACCCTCTACGTCGTCTTTGTCTGCTTCGACAATCACCCGAGCCTCATCCGCAGCCATCTGGCCCGCCGCGAAAACGTCAACGCCGATGACAACGTCGTCGTCCTCGTCGACCCCTTCCAGGACCACCGCCGCGGCATCTTCTTTCAGCTCAACCCCGCCGGCGTGCAGGCCGACGCCGCCTGGACCGAGGGCTCCGGCACCGATTACAGCTATGACCAGGTCTGGGACTCGGATGGCCGCATCACCTCGCAGGGCTGGATGGCCCTCTTCGCCATTCCCTTTCGCAGCCTGCGCTTCCACACCGGCTCCTCCGACTGGGGCGTCGTGCTTACCCGCAACCTCCCGCGCAACTCCGAGTCCGACAACTGGCCACGGATCGCCACATCGGTGTCCGGCATCCTCACCCAGGAAGGCACGCTGCACGGCATCGAAGGCGTCACCGGCTCGCACAACTTTCAGCTCAACCCCTACGCCCTCGCCCAGAACCTCCACCAGCTCCTCTCGCTGGATCCCAACAACCCGTACTTCAGCACCCGCCACCTCGAAGGCACCGCCGGCGGCGAGGCGAAAGCCATCGTCCACGACTCGATCGTGATCGACGCGACGGTGAATCCGGATTTCAGCCAGGTCGAATCGGATCAGCCGCAGTTCACCGTCAACCAGCGGTACCCCGTTTACTTCCCCGAGCTCCGCCCCTTCTTCCTCGAAAACGCCAACTACTTCTCCACCCCGATCAACCTGCTTTATACGCGCAATATTGTTCACCCCGAGTTCGGCGTCCGCGCCACCGGCAAGCTCGATCACACCAACATCGGCCTCCTGGCCATCGACGACCGCTCTCCCGGCGAAGCCTTCTCCCCCGGGGATCTCGACTGGGGCAAACACGCCCTCTTCGCCGTGGGCCGCGTGACAGAGGACCTCGGCAAAGGCTCCAGCATCGGCGCCCTGTATACCGACTACGAGTTCGCCGGCAGCTTCAACCGCATCGGCGGCTTCGACTTCACCGCCCGCTTCAACGACAAGTGGACCGCCCTCGGCCAGATGGTCGAAAGCGCCTCAAAGTACCTCGCCGAGGCGCCCGGTGCCCCTTCCTCCCCCGCCGCTTCATCGTCGCCGAAGGTGGGTGCCGGCCCGGCCTCCTGGCTTGAGGTCAGCCGCAACGGCCATGCCTGGAATCTCGACAACGTCTACCAGGACTTCGCCACCGGCTTCTCCTCCCAGGTCGGCTTTGTTCAGACCCCGAACATTCGCAATGACCAGTGGCACTCCACCTACCAGTGGTACCCCAAGCACTCCCTCCTCCAGAGCGTCGGCATCGAGACCTCCGGCAACGTGTCCTGGGACCATCAGGGCAACCGCGTTCAGCACCACACCACGGTCGACCCCTTTCTCCTGCTTCCCCGCAAAACCACAATCGCCCCGCTCATCATCTTCAACTCGGATACGCTTGGCCCGCAGGACGGCTACGCCCTTCCGGGCAACATCAACCTGACCCAGAACGCCGGCGGCATCGTTATGCGCAGCGCCCCCTACCGGCAACTCAACTGGAACATTGTTTACTCCCAGGGCGGCAACCCCAACTTCAATCCGCCGCGCGGTCAGGCCCCATCCCTGCTCAATGAAAACTACCTCCAGGCACTGCTCAGCGTGCTCCCCTTCCACTCCCTGACCATCGACAACACGTATCTGCTCGACCGCGACCATCGCGCGCACACCAACGAAGACGTCTACGAAAGCCAAACGCTCCGCACCAAGCTCAACTATCAGTTCACCCGCGCCTTCTCGGCCCGTGTCATCGTGGAGTACGACTCCGTTCTGGTCAACCCCGCCCAGACCTCCCTCCTCCGCACCAAGCAGGTCGCCACTCAGGCCCTGTTCACCTGGCTGCCCCATCCAGGGACTGCCATCTACCTGGGCTACAACAACGACCTGCAGAACTATGGCCGGAACCTCTGCGAACGCTACCCCAGCGACTCTCCGGACGGCCCCCCGGGCACCTGCAACTCCACACCCCCCAACCTGCCCCGCTCCAACCAGTACCTGAACGACGGCCGCCAGGTCTTCCTGAAAGCCAGCTATCTGCAGCG
>CAXUNH010000197.1:2388-6037 GCA_964252405.1 uncultured Acidobacteriaceae bacterium
CCGAAGACCTTTATGTCATTCCCTGAACGGGGAACCTGCTTTGCCTTCCTTTTGTCATCCCGAAGGGATCCGCTTTTGCCTTTCTCCTCCCTCACGCCGGTCCAACCCAGCCACGCCCTCTTGCACACAATTCCCCACGAACTCCGTACACTTTCCCCACCATGTACACCAACCCGTTGCAACAACCCTGCTCCCACACCGCCACCCCGGGGGAGCATGACCGCGACCCGAATTACCTCTCCTGCAACGCTCAGCCCGGTCAGCCCTGCGTCTGGGCCGCCCGCTATGACGGGGTTGTCGACCCTCTCTTTCACTCCGAACGGATCGAGGCCGCCGCCAATGCAGGCACCCCGCCAAGCGCTCTGGACAGCGAGCTCTTTCGCCAGGACGTCCTCGAAAGCGGGCTGGTCTAACCGATTTCGTCCTGTGATCCTCCCCGCTTCCGCTACCCTGTTCAAAGATGCCCACACCCTCCGAAGAGAGCCGTCCCAAGGACCCCCGCGTCACACCCGCGGTCGACGATCCCACGGACTATCCCTCCACGGACAGGACGCCGACGCCGCTCGACGTGCCACGCCGGCAGCGTGCCGCAGTCACCTTCATCTTCTTTACCGTCGCGCTCGACATGCTGGCCCTGGGCATGATCGCCCCCGTGCTGCCTCATCTTGTCCAGGGCTTTGTGGGCGGCTCCACCGCCAGGACCTCCGAGGTCATCGGGCTCTTCGGGACCGTCTTTGCCGTCATGCAGTTCTTCTGTTCGCCGATTCTGGGTTCCCTTTCTGACCGCTTCGGCCGCCGTCCCATCGTTCTGCTCTCCAACTTCGGTCTGGGCTTCGACTACGTCCTCATGGCCCTGGCGCCCTCCCTTGCTTTCCTCTTTATCGGCAGAATTCTCTCGGGCATTACCGCCTCTTCCGTTCCCACCGCTCAGGCGTACATGAGCGACATTACCCCGCGGGAGCGACGGGCTGCCGCCTTCGGCATCCTGCAGGCCGCTTTCGGCTTCGGCTTTATTGTCGGCCCGGCGCTCGGGGGCTGGCTCGCCGGCTTCCATCCCCGTCTGCCTTTCTGGGTCTCCGCCGCACTCTCGCTTTTGAACGCGGTGTACGGCCTCATCGTGCTGCCCGAGTCCCTCGCCCTTGAGCACCGCAGCCCTTTCTCCTGGCGCCGCGCCAACCCGGTCGGCTCCGTGCGCATGCTTTCCCGCACACGCACACTAACCGTGCTCGCAGGTGCATTGTTGCTCGGCTACATCGCCCAGAACTCCCTGCTCAACGTCTACGTGCTTTACACCAATTTTCGCTACGGCTGGGGAGACCGCACGGTCGGCATCTCCCTCGCCGCGCTCGGGCTCACCACCGTCCTGTATGGGCTCCTCCTGGTCAAGCGCGCCTCCAAACTCGTCGGCGACCGCCGCGCCGTGCAGTTCGGCTTGCTCGGCGGCTCCCTTGGCTATCTCATCTTCGCGGTGGCCCGCACCGGCGTCGGTTTTCTCTCCGGCATGCCTCTCCTGAACCTCGTCTCCATCGCCTGGCCGGCCTCCCAGGGCATCATGTCGCGTTCCGCCGGTCCCAACGAGCAGGGCCAGCTGCAAGGCGCGGTCAACAGCCTCCGCGGTATGGCCGGCATCGTCGGCCCTGGCCTCTTCACCTGGTTTTTCGCGAAAGCTGTAGGCGACTGGGCTCACTGGCACCTGCCCGGATTGCCCTTTTATCTCGCCAGTGCCATGATGCTTCTGTCCGTTCTGCTCACCTTTGCTTCCGGGAAAGAAGGGACGCCGTCGGATCCTCACCTGCATCCCGATCCAGCCCGCCAGAGCGCCCCAGCCCCCGTACACTAGGCTCGATGCCTTTCCTCTACGACGCCCTCATCGTAGGCGCCGGCCCGGCCGGCTGCGCTGCCGCCTACGACCTTGCCCGCGCCGGCCGCCGCGTCCTGCTCCTCGAGAAGCGCTCCTTCCCCCGACACAAAGCCTGCGCCTGCGGCCTCACCCGCAAGACCCTCAAAGCTCTCCGCTACTCCGTCGAGCCGGTCCTCGAACGCCAGTGCCGCGACGTCGTCCTCCAGGAGGCAGGCCCCGCCTTTCTCCAGGGCCGCCGCTCCGCCGACAAGGCGTGCGAGGTCCGCGTCCGCCTTCGCCAACCGTTCTGCGCCATGGCCGTCCGCGAGCGCTTCGACCACTTCTGCCTCCAGCAAACACTGGGCGCCGGCCGCAACGGCGGTCACGCCAAACTGCGCCGCATCGATACCCTCCTCGCTCTCCGCGAGCTCCCCACCCACGTCGAACTCGACATCGTCCTCCCCGACGGCACCACCGAAACGCTCAGCGCCCCCGCCCTCATCGGTGCCGACGGCAGTAACGGCCAAACCCGCCGCCTCAGTGCAGGTCTGGTTGCAAGCTTTAGCCCACGGACTTCTACCCCATCCGAGGGCGGTGCGTCAGCCCCCGTCTATGCCCCCCGGGAAGCCACCGCCGCCCATCTCCCCCCGGAACCGGCCTGGTACGCCCGAGGCTTCGCCCTCGAAGCCACCGTTCCCTACGACCTCTTACCCGCAACGCTTCCCGCGGGTGACCACCCCCACGACCTCGTCTTCGACTTCGCGCCCATCGCCGGAGGCTACGGCTGGCTTTTTCCCAAAGCCGACCACATCAACATCGGCGTAGGCGGCTTCGTCCCCCAAAGGCCCACACCACAACCCGCCAACGGCAAAGCCGCCAGCGACGCAGTCGCCGACAGCGAAGCCGCCATGCTTTACGAGACCGTCACCCGCGCCCTGCTCAGCAGCTACATCCGCGAAAAACTCGGCCTCGACCTTGCCACTCTGCCGAAGGCCCACGTCACCGGCCAACACCTGGGCCTCGGCGGCCACGCGTACACGCCACAAGGCCGCATCCTGCTCACCGGCGACGCCGCCGGCCTCGTCGACCCGCTCACCGGCGAAGGCATTCACTCCGCCATCACCAGCGGTCAGGCCGCCGCAGCCGCCATTCTCGAAGTCCTCCCCTGCCAGCTGTCATCTCAACCGGTGCCCCAGCCACCCAACCTGTCATCTCGACCAGAGCGAAGCGAAGTGGAGAGACCTGCATCTCCCCCCGCCGCGCCCCAAGGCTCCGCTGAAGCCACAAACCTTGCCGAGGCTTACGCCCGCCTTCTCAAACCCCTTCAGGAAACCCTCGCTTTCAGCCACCGAGCCGCCCGCAGCTTTTACCGCGAGCCCGAACGAGGTTTCAAAGTGATGCGCACCCCGCTGCTCCGCAACCTCGTCCTGAAAACGTACGCCGACGGCCTCCGCACCACCAAGCTCCTCGCCTCCCTTGCCCGCCGCGTGGCCTGAGGGCTCCGGCGTGATCGAGAGGCTCGGTTCGACGACTCCTCGGCAACAGCTTTCGACCAGGACGGCGCTGATCCGCTGACTCAACATTAGGGAAGGCCTTCGACGAGATCAGGGGCGATCCACACGACGTTTGCTCCATCCTGGGTACGTTGGCAGTACTCCCCCCCAAGGCTTTCTTGGTGGTCGCGCGGAGGCTCAGCAAGGGCGTCAGGATTTCGGCCGGTTTTTACGTCTCCTGGTGGTCATGCATTTTGGTGTGTCGCTTCACGTCCGCCAATCGACAGACCTGAATCTTGAACTAGAACCTAGGACC
>CAXUNH010000198.1:0-5995 GCA_964252405.1 uncultured Acidobacteriaceae bacterium
CCCTCAAAAAGGCCTACCCCGACGCCGTCTGCGCCCTGGACCACACGGACGCCTGGCAGCTCACCATCGCCACCATCCTCTCCGCGCAATCCACCGACGCCGGCGTCAACCTCGCCGTGGTCGAAGAACTCATCCGCCGCACCGGCTTCTTCCGCAACAAGACCAAAAGCATCATCGGTGCCAGCAAGGTCATCGCCGAGCGCTTCGGCGGCGAAGTCCCCCGGACCATGGAGGAGATGCTCGAGCTCCCCGGCGTAGCCCGCAAGACCGCCAACGTCGTCCTCGGCTCCTGGTACGGCATCCCTTCCGGCGTTGTTGTCGACACCCACGTCCTCCGCCTCAGCCGCCGCCTCGAGCTCACGGCATCCGACGACCCCGTCAAAGTCGAGCAGGACCTCCAGAACATCATCCCCAGAAACCGCTGGATCGACTTCAGCCACGAGCTCATCCACCACGGCCGCCGGGTCTGCGTCGCGCGCAACCCGCGCTGCCACGAGTGCGCCCTCGAAACCGAGTGCAACTCCAGCGACAAAACCTGGAGTTCGCACTGACCGGAAACCCGCCGGCCTACGCTCGTTGCCCAGGGCTCACCCGATCGCATTTACACTCTTTTCATCTTCGGGCTGGACGCCGCTTCATACACTCCCTGATATGCGTGACGCGCCACTCACTGCCACACCGCTCTCGGGTGAACGCGACGGCACAACCGTGCTCCGCCTCTCAGGGCCCTTCACGCTGGAAAACATGTTCGCGTTCCAGAATGAGTTCCGGGCCATGCGTCCGCCCGTCCTCATTGTCGACATGACCGATGTTCCGTACATGGACTCGGCCGGGCTCGGCGTCCTGACGAACGCGCATGTATCCGCTGAGAATGGCGGCCGACTCTTCTGCCTGGCCGGCCTCAACGATCGCGTGATGACGCTGCTGCACCTCACCCGGCTAGACGGTGTGCTGAAGCTGTTCCCTTCCGCGGAGGAGGCCGAAAGGTCCCTCGCGCGCCCCTGACTACGTCTTCCATATCCCCAACAGACGGCGCAACACAACCAACTCCCCTACGTGGTACGCGTTGTGATCCGCAATCAGCAACGCCTCGCGCAACAGGGTCTGTCCTTCACCCCAGGCAAAGGGCGTATGCAGATCCACCTCCGGCCGGGTCAGCAACGCCGCAAAGCTCTTCCCGTCCGCCGCAATGGCCGCCACAGCCCCATCCCAAGCCTTCGCGCTGGGCGGCTCCGGCGACTTCGGCCAATACGCCTCGGGCCATTTCTGGTGTTGGTAGCCCCCTGTCGGCGGATCCGAAAAGTCCAGAATGTCCCTTTGCGTGATGCGGAGGTGCTCCACGAGCTGCCAGGCCGAATACGGCAACTTCTCGGGCACCACGCCCCGTAGCGCCGCCGGGAAAGCCGCTACCGCGTCCTCGAAGGTCGCATGGGCCTGCCCACCCTGCAACAGCGCCAGAACTTGCTTCACCACAGGGTCCGTATCAGAGTTCGCCATGCGCTTTGGATGCGCCTCAGCCGTCCAACTTCGCAAAGACTCCGCTGACGTTCACGCAGATCGGTGTCCCCTCGATGCGCCACATGCCTCCTTGCGGCTCGACGAACTCCCCATCGTGGTAGTGGTACGCGCGCCGCTTCCACGGATTCGCCGCCCACACAGGACGGACACCCATGGCCCAGTAATCCTCAGCCCGAAGACGGATGTCGGCAAGCGTGTCATTGCTCGAGAGCACCTCGATGCACAGCAGCGGGGCATGCCGCACAATCAACTCGTCTGGATCGGAAGCTCGTTCCACGCAGATATCCGGTACGCGGTAGCGATCAGGCCGCACCTGTACCCGCTGTTCGGGCACCACGCGAACACGCCAGGCGGCTCCGTTCAGCCGAAAGATGAAGCAGAAGAATCCCTGCACTTTCGCATGTGGCTTCTCGCCCAAATTTCTCTCCACCACGCGGCCGTCCACGTAGTCGCAGTCGGGCCGGTAGGTCGTTTTCAGGTACTCGCTCACGGGAACAAGGGTTGTGCTCGCCACGCGCTCACCTCATCTGCTCGCATCATACTGCCGCCCCAAAGCAAAAGGCCTCAGCAATGCTAAGGCCTTCCAATCCGAACCAGCGCAGGCAGGCTTACGCGTGCGCCCGTCCGTGATGTGCATGCACGAAGTGATACGGCGGCCACGGCCCGGAAAGCTGCATCGCGCAATCCTTCATCTGCAGCGTCGCCGAGCTGTACTTGTTCTGGTAGCGCTCCACCGTCTTCTTGTCCACTAGGTGCGCGATGTCGAGCAGCATCTTGCCGCTGTCGGTCCGCTTACAGGTGATCTCTTCCTCGATGGGGAGGAACATCCGGTGCATCTGCACGCTCAACGCCCGCGCTCGCGATTGGCGCTCCCGTTGCCGCGTGGCGGACTCGCGCAGATTTGACAGATAGGCCTGCCCTGCCTCATGGACCACCGAACCGGCCATCTGGGCCACCTTCTCGGCGCAAACGTCGTCTACCAGAACTTTCAGGTGCATCTCGGCCTTGCCGCGCAGCCGCTCCACATTGGCCATGAAGTGGCGCTGGTTGGAACGGACCGAGCGCCGCAAAGCGTCGTCGTCGTCAAAACAGGTCCCAAACCGGAACGGCAATACGGTCGACCGCGAAAAGGTAGCTGCAATCACCTTCGCGTGATCGCGAGCCGCAGACGATGCCTCGGGACCAGCCATCCGGGTCGCGTCCTCCGGAAGGTGCTCGGAGACAAGAACGGTCAACTCCGCTGCAGGAAAGAGAAAGGTCTGGCCACCAAACAGCCCTTGAACCCCCTCCAGGGGTACCGGGCGGCGATGATTGGCAAGCTCAGGGAAAGCAGAACGTTCAGCGATGCAATAGGCATACCATGCCATGATCTGTTGCTCCTCAGCTCTGCCCGCCGGCAAAAACCGGCAGCAGGATGGATCCTCTAGCGCCACGTTTCGCCCCGGGAGTTACCGCAGGACTGCTACAGAAAAAGTGCACTGTTCCATGGCGAGCCAGATACTATGCCTGCCTTTGTACGGTTGGCAAGCGGAACCTTTGTCTCTGATCACCGGCACGCGACAGGGTCGGACAAGCTGCCAGTCCGCAGGCGGAGAGCCAGGGCTGCTAAACTGAAACGATGTGTGGCACCGCACCCGCGGCTGCCCCTCGGACGACTTCAAGGACGGAACTCAAGACGTGAACACCGCACTCAAGCGCGACCCCCGGCAACAGGATCAGTTCGTGCTCGCCACCGAACATGGCGTCGACTGGGCCAAAACGAACCAGCGCTCCGTACTGCTGATCGGCGGCCTTGCCCTCGCGCTCATTCTCCTCCTGGCCGGGGCCTATAGCTTTTATCAGCACCGCACCGCCGAGGCGCAAACCGCGTTCGGCGAAGCCATGCAGGTCTACCAGACACCCCTCGTTCGTCCCGGACAGGCCCTGCCGCCCGGAATGAAAGCCTTCAACTCTGCCAAAGAGCGTGCGGTCAAAGCCAACGCCTTGTTCGCGGACGTCTCCAGCCGCTTCAGTCAGACAGAGCCCGGCAAGAACGCCCTGTACTTCACCGGACTTACCTTTATGGAAGCAGGCCAAAATGGACCTGCGGAAGATACCCTGAAGAAGGTCGCCTCAAGCTGGAATGGCGACGTCGCCGCGCTCGGCAAATCTGCTCTGGCCCAGCTCTACGCCCAGACCGGCCGCGAGCCGCAGGCCGTCGATCTGTACGGGCAGCTCGCCAAGGGACACGCCACCACCGTTCCGCCTACCCTGGCGCAACTTGAGTTGGCGGAGATGTACACCGCCGAAGGCAAGACCGAACAGGCCCGCCAGATTTACGCTCAGTTGAAGGACCACGACAAGGACAGCAAGGGCAAGCCCGGCATCGCTGCACAGGTCGCCACACGGAAGCTCAACCCGGAATCCGCCGGCCCGGGTGGTCCCGCTGGCCCGCGATAGATCCGCTCTCGCAATGAAACAGGCCTTGGGGGCGATGCTCCCGGGCCTTTTGTCTGTCGCAAACAGAGGTCAAAACTCCGCTTCCCGGTCATGCGCCTCCAGGTTTGAGGCCGTAGACCGTACACTTACATGGCTGGCCAGCCTTTCGGTCAGCCCGGGACGGGATCGCAGCCCTGCAACCACCGTCCAGGCATCCGTCTTCCTCTTCTCCGGCTGGGGCGGCGGGACCCACACCGGCAGGTTCAGGCTTAGGTAGTTCGCCAGGGCGCACGCATACGGCTCATAAAGCTGGCGCATCGCTTCCAACCGCTCACGGCTCTGAAAGTCGTCACACGGCGAAAAGCCGGTGCCTTCCAGGCACTCACAAAGTCGCATCAGTTCGTCCTGGTGCAACCGCGTCAGCGGCGCCTCCCGAAGCCGTTTCTCCTCAGGCTCCAGGCGAAACACGTGCACCAGGTCCACCAACGCATGCCGGCCAATCGCAAACGTGAGCTGCGCCTGTCTCGTCTTCTCCCCTTCCATCATTGTGATCAACAGCGCACAGGTGTCGAGCACAGCGGTCAGGGCCGCCAGCCAGCTCTGGTTGTCGTGCTGCGAGCGGTAAAAGCAAAGAATCGGATAGGAGATGTGCGTCTCCAGGATCTCCGCGCACCAAACCTCCCAATCGGCCAACAGTTGCTGCAGAACCCGGGGCCCTTCCTCAAAGCTGTGTCGCAGCATCAGTTCGGTCACCGTGGGCGGTGAGCCGGCCCGCGCGTCCAACAGCGCCACCTGGATCTCTCGATGGGAAAAAGCGGTGTAGAGCACCGGGACATAGCCGATCACCAGCGCAATGAAGCCCAACCCTGTGCCTGCCTCCAGCACTGTCAGCATCCGGGCAAGCTGTGTTTCCGGCGTAACGTCGCCCATGCCCAAGGTGAAGAGCGTCGTTCCACTGACGTAAAAACAGGAACGCAAGCGTGCCCAGGCATCGTTGCGGGTGAGCAAAGGATCGTGAAACGAAATGTGCAGGCCAAAGAACAGGAGCGCGAATCCGACCGTGAGCAGGATCGCCCAGAACACAAAGAGCACCAGAAGCGAGAGGGGACCATAGACGCTGAAGAACTGCTCGCGCGTGGCCCGCCCGGAGGGCAGGCGGGCGATCAGCCGCCATGGAAACCACGTGACCAAATAGAACAGCCGCGTAATCCGAAGCCGTCCCACCGGCCGGCGCGGCAGAATGATGCTTTGAAAGGCGTCCAGAAGCACCAACCCAAGCAGCACTGCCCCGCAGACGAGGCTCAACACATGCATCGCTCCTCCGCTACAGCCACACAATATTTCCCCTATACAAAGGCACTCGGCAGCGTTATAGAATCGTGAAAGGTTTCGACACGCCGGGCGTTAGACTTGGGTCGCCATTCTACCGCGGCAGCACGCGCGCCGCTCCTCTCTCCGAACGTTCAACCTAGGCGCGATGCGCGTTTCAGCCTGCCCGCGCAGGAGGTTCGTATGAAGACGCGCGTTCTAGTCGTAGATGATGACCGCCTGGTTGCCGACACACTTTCTCTCATCTACAACGCCAATGGCTACGAGTGCGAAGCGCGCTACTCCGCGGCGGAAGGCTTCGCGCGAGCCCGGGACTTTTCTCCCGACCTGCTTCTGTGCGACGTTACCATGCCCGAAGAGAACGGCCTGCAACTCGCAGACCGCTTACAGCAAGCCATGCCTCACGTCCGCTTGCTGATGCTGACAGCCTACTCCAGCAACGCTGCCGTGGTGAGCGCACACTCCCGCCGTCTCCAGCGTCCCCTTAAGCTGCTCAGTAAGCCCTGCCGGCCGGATGACCTGCTCCGGGAAACGTACGCTGTGCTCCAGAGTGCTTGACCTCCGGCTCCTTCCCGCTCAGGTCAGTTCACTCTCAACCCGCCCAAAGTACACCGTCTACACTGTACGGCAGTGCCCGAGTCTGACCCAGCCCTGACCCTCGCCAGCCTGCGCCGACGCACCGGACCGACGGGCCGTCCCGCCGTAGCCCGGCCGCCGAGTGGTCCCGGAC
>CAXUNH010000199.1:0-5942 GCA_964252405.1 uncultured Acidobacteriaceae bacterium
GGTCGAACTGCATGCCTTCGACGACGTCGAGCTGCGTTTCCATGGTGCGGCTCTCTTCGACGGTGATGACGCCGTCCTTTCCGACCTTTTTCATGGCTTCGGCGATGATGGTGCCGATCTGCTGATCTGCATTGGCGGAGATGGTGCCGACCTGGGCGATCATGTCGCCGGTGACGGGCTTGGAGAACTCGCTGAGAGCGCCGCCGACGACCTGACCGTCTTCGCCGCGCTTGCCGATGATGGCCTCAACGGCCTTGTCGATGCCGCGCTTGAGGGCCATGGGGTTCGCACCAGCGGCTACGGTCTTGACGCCCTCGCGGAAGATGGCCTGCGCCAGCACGGTGGCGGTGGTGGTGCCGTCGCCGGCGACGTCGGAGGTCTTGGAGGCGACTTCCTTCACCATCTGGGCGCCCATGTTCTCGAGGCCCTCGGGCAGCTCGATTTCCTTGGCGACGGTGACGCCGTCCTTGGTGATGGTGGGCGAGCCGAACTTCTTCTCGATGACGACGTTGCGGCCCTTCGGACCGAGCGTCACCTTGACTGCGTTGGCGAGCGTGTTGACGCCGCGAAGGATCGCCTGACGCGAATCTTCTCCATGCAGAATTTGCTTTGCCATTGTGTTTGCTCCGTTGCAGCTGTGGGCTGCGGTTTGGTTCTAGGTTGTAGGTTCTAGGTTGTAGGTTTGGCAGCGGGGCTGGGTTCAGCGGTGGCGTGCCGATTTCGGCGACCTAGAACCTACAACCTACAACGGCGTTTACGCGAGGATGCCGAGGACTTCTTCTTCACGCATGATGAGGAAGTCTTCGCCGTCGAGCTTGATCTCGGTGCCGGAGTACTTGCCGAAGAGCACGGTGTCGCCGCTCTTGACGTCGAGCGGGAAGACCTTGCCTTCGTCGTTGCTCTTGCCTTTGCCGACCGAGATAACCTTGCCCTGCTGGGGCTTTTCTTTGGCGGAGTCGGGGATAATGATGCCGCCACGCATGGTCTCGCTCTCCTCGAGGCGCTGGACCAGGATGCGGTCGTGAAGCGGCGTAAACTTGTTTGAAGCCATAGTGCGTTGTCTCCTTGGAACGGGTGCTTGCGGGGAGGCCGGCGCGATGAGGCTGGGCCCGGGCGCTTGATTGGCACTCTCCACTGCCGAGTGCTAATGTAGCCCTGCGAGCTGGCGGCTGTCAAACACAATCTGTGAAATGTGCGTGAATGCCACTCAGCTTTCCGCAGCCCGATGATTCCAGGTCTGCGCGCGACAGCCATGTCCGGGGCACGGTAAAATCTGGCCCATGCACTGTTTCCGCCGACGTCTGCTGATCCTGACCTCTGCTGCCAGCCTTGGCTGCCTTTCGCTGACGGGCGCGGCGCAGCAGGAAAAGCACGGGCGCGGCTACAAAGCTCCTCCGCCCACGGCCGAGGTGGTCGTCACTGTAGAGAAAGCCTTCAACCAGAAGCCCTTTCCCAATGCTTCAGTGATCTTCCGGGCGATGCGCGATGAGAAGATTACGGCGAACCTGGAGACCAAGACGGACCCGGATGGCCGGGCTTCGCTGGACCTGTTGGAAGTGGGCAGTCATGTCACCATTCAGGTGATTGCGGGCGGATTTGCGACCTATGCAACGGACTTCGACTTGACGCCGGACGGCAAGCAGCTTCTGGTCAAGCTGGAGCGTCCACGGGCGCAGGTATCGCAGTACGGCGAGAACGAGGACCGGCCGGCTCCGGTCCAGCCGGGGATTCAGGAACATACGCAGACCTTGCCGGCGACCTCGGCGCCGCCGTCCGCCGCGTCTCCGACGGCCCCCCTGCAGACGACGCCGCCGGCAAATCTCCCGGCGAATACGTCGCCTGGGTCGCAGAGTCCAGCGAAGCCGGGCATGCCGCAGTGAGCCTCCATGTGGAGCATCTGGGCCACCAGGGCCTGGAAGGACGGCGCGTGCTCGTGACCGGGGCCGCGAGGCGGATTGGGCGGGCGCTGGCACTGGCGTTGGCGCGCGCGGGCGCGGATGTGGCGATCACCTATCGCGGGTCGGAGCGAGAGGCCGAGGCCGCCGTCACCGAGCTGAGAGGGTTGGGCGTGCGCGCCATGGCCACCGCCTGCGATGTGCGGGAGGAGAGCAGTGTAGGGGCAGCCGTGGGCGCGGTGGTGGCCGAGTTTGGCGGGCTGGACTTGCTGGTGAACAACGCCGGGGCGTTTGAGACGGCGCCGCTGGAGGCCATCACGCCGGAGCAGTGGGATGCCATGTTCGCGACGAACACGCGGGGGCCGTTCCTGGTGGCCAAGGCGGCGCACCCGCACCTGAAAGCGGCGCGGGGGCGCATTGTGAACATCGGGTCCTTGGGGGGAATCCATCCCTGGGCGACCCATGGGCACTACTGCACGTCAAAGGCGGCGCTGCACATGCTGTCACAGACCATGGCCAAGGCCTGGGCGCCGGAGATCAGTGTGAACTGCGTAGCGCCGGGGATGATTGTGACCACCGGCGAGGTGACGGCAGGGTATGAGCACTTTGCGGCCAAGACGCCGATGAAGCGCAACGGGACGCCACGGGACGTGGCCGCGGCAGTGGTGTTTTTTGCGACGGCGCCGCACTTCATCACAGGGCAACTGCTGGCGGTGGATGGCGGGCTGGGGTTGTAGGTCGCATTGATGTTGGGGCGGGGGCTTGGCCGGAGCCTTACCTGGCAGCCGAAGCCGCTTGGCTCCACGTGGTTGGCGATGGCCGGCTGAAGCCGGGCCCTGACGAACCCGTGCTTATCGTCGCCTCTGTTCCCAGCCTCGAAAGAGCAGGTTCCGCCTTCGGAGAACGACGGTACGCAGGGCAAAAGCAGAAGGTTTCTGGCAGGGAATGACTGACGGGGAACGACGGACAAATTGGAATAGGGCGCCGGCTTCTCAGGAGGGGATGGGCAAGGGAGAGCGCGGCAGGGCGGGGTTGCTACGAGCGGAAGAGGCGCTCCCACCAGCGCTCTTTAAAGGGCATGGGGTCGAAGAGGGCGACGCCTTCTTCCTGTTCGCCGAGCGACTGGCCACGGAAGACGGCCATGGGGTTGTCGCGGCAGAGCAGGTCGGCGTAGAGGGTGCCGTGGCGCTTGCTGACCATTTCGCGGGCCTCGCGCATTTGAGGCGGCCGCCGCTTTGTGTCGTGGGCGTCCGTGGCGAGGAAGTGGGCCCAGCGATTAGCGAGCATGCGCTCGGCAAGTCGCTGCGCCTGACGGCCCATCCTGCCGGTCACGGAGCCTGCCGTGATTTGAGTCAGCAGACCATCGCGGAGCCAGGGAAGCAGCTTTCCGGGATCGCGCTGCAGGACCGGGTTGCGTTCCGGGTGAGTGAGGATCGGCGTGAGGCCGGCACGGCGCAACTCGTAGAAGGTCTCTTTCAGGTTGGGCGGGAGGCTGTAATCCGGGAGTTCGACGAGGAGGTAGTCGTGAGCGTTGATGCTGTAGCGTTTGGGCGACGCGAGGGCGTCCTGGAGGTTGTCGTAGTTGAGGTGGAAGTCGCAGCCGAGCCCGATCCTGAGCGGGATGCCGGCGCCTTCCAGCGCGGTGCGGAGCTCCTCGGCGCGCCGGAGAACGAGCTCCGGCTCGAAGCTGTAGCGATCGCTGGCGTGCGGCGTACAGACCACGTGCGTGATGCCGTCCGCGACCGCGATGCGGGCCATCTCGACGGAGGTGGCCAGATCCGGTGAGCCATCGTCCAAGCCCGGCAGAAGATGGTGATGCAGATCGACCATCCCGTTCAGGGTACCATCGGGACGCGGTCGTTCAAGTGAGACAGCCGGGCCGAAAGTTGACGCATCACAGGATCTAGACAGCGTTTCATCGTGATAGACAGCGTAAGATAACGAGGGCACAGACGTGCTGCGACCGGCAGCGTGTCCGGTGCGTCTTCAGGAAGGCAAGCAGGACATCTATTCATGGCAGATACCACGACGACTGGCAGCAAACCTCGCGTTCTTGTCGCGGATGACGAACAGGTCATCGCCAATACGTTGGCGATCATCCTCAACCAGGCGGGGTTTGACGCGCGGGCCGTATACAGCGGCGAAAAGGCGATCGATGCGCTCGAAACTTTTCAGCCGGACATGTTGATCAGCGACGTGATCATGACAGGCATGACGGGGATCGAGGCGGCGATCCAAACACGGGCGAAGCTGCCCAGCTGCAAGATTTTGCTGTTTTCGGGCCAGGCGGCCACGGCCGATCTGCTGGAGCGGGCGCGGGCGCAGGGACATGAGTTCGAGATCCTTGCCAAGCCGGTGCATCCGACGGATTTGCTAGCAAAGTTGAGGGGGTAAGGGGGGCGCTGCGGGCTGGAAGGGCGTTTTGGCGCGCCGCGTTGGCTAGTTTGTTGGATGGATCATGAACGTCGGCTCAGGTCGAATGCCGATCCCGGGGCGAATTGCACATCGCGCCCGGCACAAGCCGCCGACTTCACCGCAACGCGCCGCGCCAACCCCGGCTGACGCACCGCGTCCCCAGCCAACGCGCAGCGCCGTCGTTACAGTGGCTCTCCGGCGCGAAGACGCAGGATTTCTTTGCACTTGGTTTGGATGAGGTATTCGTAGAACGCCTGCAGTGTGGCGTACGTGATACCTGCGTGGCCGTCGAGGATGGCGCCCCGGGCAAACATCATGTACAGCCACTTGATGAGCGGACGGCCGGGAAGCTTGTAGAAGATGGCCTTCTGCGCGACCCGGCGCTCGTGGAAGTCTTTGGCGAAGAACGCCTGGCGCAGTGAGGCCGCGCGGACGGCGTCTCCGCTGGCGAGCAGTTCGGCTTCCTTCGTGGAGTAGGCATTGTGCTTGGCGACCCAGTGGGCGAGACCCTTGGAGAAGGCCAGGTGGTCGAGGGGCGCGGCGAGCGCGCCGATGCGGCCCTGGACCTCGATCTGCTCGTTGATGTCCCGCGTGTAGTGGACGCGCCCCGGGCGGATCAGGCGGACGTAGAAGGGCGTGAGCTGGGCGTGTTTCAGCCAGGTGCCCCAAAGGAAATCGCGGCGCCGCAGCCGATAGGCGGAGGTGTCGGCGGGGGCAGAGCGAACGGTCCGCTGGAGTTCAACGCTGAGCTCCGGGGTGGGTCGTTCGTCCGCATCCAGCACAAGGATCCAGGGATAGCGGAACGGCAGTTGCAGCGCGGCATTGCGCTGGCGGGCGTAGCCGTCGAAGTGGCGCGTGGTCACGGAAGCGCCGTAGGCATGGGCGATCTCGGCGGTGCGATCCGTGCTCTCGGAGTCGAAGACGTGGACGTCGTCGCTCCAAGAGACTGAGGCGAGACAGCCCGGAAGGTCCTGTTCTTCGTTTCTGGTGAGGATGAGGACTGAGATCATGAAGTGGCTGGTGGCTGGGACGCGTCGGGGTGACGGGTGCGTTCGCGGACGGGCTGGGCGGGGTTGCCGCTGTAGACGGTCCACGGTTGGAGGTCGCGGGTGGCCACGGAGCCGAGGCCGAGGACGGCGCCTTCGCCTACCTGAACGCCCGGAGCGACCATGGCGCGGGCACAGATCCAGGCATAGGGGCCGACCGTCATGCGGTAGGCGAGCAGCGGGAAAGCCGGGTCGTTGTAGTCGTGTGTGGCACCGCAAAGGTACGCGTTTTGCGACAGGATCACGTGGGAGCCCAGGTCAATGGGCGAGGGGTTGTAGATTTCAACGCCATCGCCCGCGGCGACGTGGTCGACGCAGCGGAGATTCCAGGGCGCCCAGACACGGGAGCCTGGGTAGAAGTGGCAGTCCGGGCCGAGTCGTGCGCCGAAGGCTTTCAACAGGAAGGCGCGCCAGGCGTGAAACGGGCGGGGCGAAGGACGGTACAGCAGCAGCCAGCAGATACCCCAGACGCCCCGGCGGGCGCGATTGCCGAAGGAGAACGCGGGCCGGGTATAGGCGTCGGCCCCGTGCTCGGAGCCGATGTGGTCGGAGGCGCGATAGTCGGCGGGGCGGGGCATTCAGCGAG
>CAXUNH010000200.1:0-2778 GCA_964252405.1 uncultured Acidobacteriaceae bacterium
GGGTAGAGCCCGGGGCGGACATGAGGCCGCCGATGAAGGCGATTTTGGAGCCGTCGGGGGAGAAGCGGGGGACGGCGATCTGGAGGCCGTGGAGGGGGCCGGTGACAGTGGTGGGGTCGAGGACGACGTTGGACGTGGATGTGCTCAGAGGAGAGAGGCTCTGAGTATAGAGCTTGGCGACCCACCAGTTGTTTTCGCCCGGAGGGACGGCGGCGATGTACGTGACCTCGGGCTTGGCCGGGTTATAAGCGAACTCGTAGACGTGAAGGTTTGGAGGGCTGATCCATACACCCTTGCCGGAGGCGACTGGGACGCCATAAACACGCTGGACCTCTACGCCGTCCTCGCCGATGACCCCGGAGAAGGGCTTCATGGCGTCTAGGGCGCCGGCCGTGCGGGTGGCGTTTTCGACAAAAAGGAAGGCGATGGCTTTGCCGTCAGGCGACCAGGCGGGCTGCTGGATGTTGCCGGTGAGATGGGTGAGCTGGCGGGCTTCGCCGGACGCTTTGGACCAGAGGTACACCTGGAGCTGGCCCGTATGTTGGGTGCCTTCGAGGGCGGCGCAATCGGAGAGGAAGGCGAGGGTTTGGCCGTCGGGCGACCAGAAGGGGGAGGAGTAGGTGCAGTTGGTTGCGCCGAGGACAGTGACCAGCTTCTCGGTGGCAGGGTCTGGGTGCGCAACGTTCAGTAAGTGAATGGAGGATCCCTCCTTGCCGCGCAGGGTCCAGGCGATCGTGCTGCCATCCGGGGAGATGGCGACACTGCCGGGCGTGGCGATGTGCCCGCCATCCGCCTGTTGCCCGGCCTGAGTTTGGGGGTCTTCGCGCGCGACGGGGTCCTTGGGCCGAGCCGTAGCGGGCTGCTGTGCGGCCAAAGAGGCAATGCTGAGGAGCATTACGGCGAAGACAAGGGGGATGCGGGCGGCGGCGGAGCGCGGCGGAAGGTGCATGGACCGCAGCGTATCACCCGCGTCAGGGTGCGACGCGCCGGAGGCGGTGCGCCTCGATGCCACGGACGGTCTGGAAGCCGAGGCGCTGGTAGAGGGTGATCGCCCGGAGGTTGTTCTGCGTGACGTGGAGCCAGGAGCGGGAGCCCTCTGCCCGGTGCTGGGCGAGGATGTGGGCGAGCAAGGCGGTGCCGAGGCCTCTGCCTGGTCGGGACGGATGGGTGCAGAGGCCGCTGATCTCGCGCCAGGTGGGCTGGCCGGGCGCTGCGAGGACGAGGCGTTCGCCGCCCATGGCGATCAGGGTGCCGTCGCTGTCGCGAACGCCCCAGTAGCGCCCCATGCGGCAGGTTTGCGAGCGGAAATAGCCTGGGTATGCCAGGGTGATCAGGTCGAGCAGCTCGAGGGCGTGATCGCAGGTGAGTGGCTGGATCGCCGGAGTGCCGGTTGAGGGCGGGGGAAGCGGGGCGTCTGGCGGAAAGACCATTTGCAGGCAGGGAACAACGCCGTCCCAGCGAAGGCCCCGGATGGCGGGCGGAGGATGTCCCAGGAGGTAGACGGATTCAGTAGGGGCGAGCAGGGCAAGCAGGTTGTGGAGGGCGGCCGAGCTTGCTGTTTCGAGCGCGGCAAAGGGCGCAACCTCGGCCGGGTACCGCCGAGCCTGCCCGTGAACAAGGGCAAGAGGGCGGTGCGAGGAAGTGAGCGCTCGCCAGACGGCATGCGGCAGAGGATCAGGCTCGGTCATGGAGGGTAGATCGCCCCCTCGCGGAGTTCGTTGCAGATTCTTGACTGCGTCGGGTGCAGTTGCTACAGTAAGAGGGTTCCGCTTGTTCTGGGAACTTGCCTGTCTGAGTGCCTGCGACACCCTTCTCCCCTGTGATGCATGCAGGGAAACCCATGAGGAAGGGCTATGCGGGCCGGAGCAGACGAAACGGAGTCGGGCCGGGTGTGGCAGTCGAGCCCCGGTATCTTGGCCACCGTCGCCTCTCCTCAGCCTTAGTGTTTTGGGCAGTATCACGTGGTTTGCCGAAGTTGTTCCGTTTGGCCGCGTGCAGGATTCAGAAGATCGCCGGAGCGCGCTTGCGGGCTCCGCCTTTCGTGTGTGCGGCCAGGTTTGGGCCGGTGGCGCGAAAGCAGAGCGATGGAGCTGCCCTGCACAGCGTTCGACAAAGGAAGTCGGATAGCTCCGGGGGTGGTGAGAACCATCGGCCGGACTGGCAGCAAGAGGGAGTTTACGAAGTGCCTACGTTTCATCAACTCGTGAAGCAGGGTCGGACGCCGACCCGGTACAAGACGGCATCGCCTGCGCTGCAGGGATCGCCGCAGCGCCGTGGTGTCTGCACCCGCGTGTACACCCAGACCCCCAAGAAGCCGAACTCGGCGCTGCGTAAGGTCGCGCGTGTTCGCCTGACCAATGGCATTGAAGTGACGACCTACATTCCGGGCATCGGCCACAACCTGCAGGAGCACTCGATTGTGCTGATCCGCGGCGGCCGTGTGAAGGATTTGCCGGGTGTGCGCTACCACGTGGTGCGCGGCACGCTGGATTCGGTGGGCGTCGCCAAGCGGATGCAGAGCCGTTCGAAGTACGGCGCCAAGCGTCCGAAGGCGGCGAAGTAAGCAAGAGTTCATGGTGTGTCCGGGGTGGGCAGAAAAGCTGCTTTTCTCCGCCCCGGACATCAAATTCGTAGACCAAAAGAAGCCCTACCAAGCCCGGCTCGTGAGAGGTTCACCGCGCCGGGGGAAGACGAGAGAGAAGAGCAATGCCGAGAAAAGGTCATATCGCCAAGCGTGAGGTCGCAGCCGACCCGATTTACCAGTCGACGCTGGTGACC
>CAXUNH010000200.1:2821-5915 GCA_964252405.1 uncultured Acidobacteriaceae bacterium
GTTTGTGAACAGCATGATGTGGGGCGGCAAGAAGTCCACCGCGCAGAGCATCTTTTACGAGGCGATGACGAACCTTGAGCAGAAGGGCGGCGACGAAGCCCTGAAGCTGTTCAAGAAGGCGGTCGAGAACGTCAAGCCGATGCTGGAAGTGAAGAGCCGGCGTGTGGGTGGCGCGAACTACCAGGTGCCGATCGAAGTGAACCCGGAGCGCCGTACATCGCTCGCGATTCGCTGGCTGGTGACGTTCGGTCGCGCCCGCGGCGAAAAGGGCATGGTCGAAAAGCTGACGGCCGAGCTGCTGGATGCGGCCAACGGCCGTGGCGCAGCGATGAAGAAGAAGGAAGACGTCCACCGCATGGCTGAGGCGAACAAGGCGTTCGCGCACTATCGCTGGTAACGGCAAGTTCTACGTTGTACGTTCTATGTGGCTTAAGCCCGGGACGTACAACGTATCACGTACAACGTAGAACCAAGTTTCACCGCGGAGTCCGGCTCCGCAGAAAGATTCAACACAGTGGCACGCACAATCCCTCTCGCAAAATGTCGCAACATCGGCATCATGGCGCACATCGACGCGGGCAAGACGACGACAACTGAGCGCATTCTCTTCTATACGGGCGTGAATCACCGTATCGGCGAGGTGCACGAGGGCACCGCGACCATGGACTGGATGGAGCAGGAGCAAGAGCGCGGCATCACGATCACCTCCGCCGCGACGACGTGTTCCTGGAATGGCATTCGCATCAATATCATCGACACCCCCGGCCACGTAGACTTTACGGCCGAAGTGGAGCGCTCGCTGCGCGTGCTCGATGGCGCCTGCGCGTGCTTTGATTCCGTGCAGGGTGTGCAGCCGCAGTCAGAAACGGTGTGGCGCCAGGCCAACAAGTACAAGGTTCCTCGGATCTGCTTCATCAACAAGATGGACAAGGCCGGCGCGAATTTTGATTACGCGACGTCGACCATCGTGAACCGGCTGGGCGCGCGTGCTGTGCCGATCCAGATCCCGATCGGCGAAGAGGCGAAGTTCATCGGCATCGTCGACCTGGTCGAGATGCGCGGCATCGTCTGGCATGACGAGACCATGGGCGCGAAGTACGACATCGTCGAGATCCCGGCCGAGTTGAAGGACAAGGCCGAGAAGATGCACCACGACCTCATCGAGGCAGTCGCTGACTCCGACGACGAGGTGATGAACAAGTACCTCGAAGGTGAGGAGATCACCAAGGACGAGCTGAAGCGCGCCATCCGCAAGGCCACCATCGCGATGAACATCTTCCCGGTGCTCTGCGGATCGTCATTCAAGAACAAGGGTGTGCAGACATTGCTGGATGCAGTGGTGGACTACCTGCCCAGCCCGCTGGATGTTCCGGCGATTGAAGGCACGGAGCCCGGGGAACCCGAAGTGAAGCTGCTTCGCCATGCCGATGACAAGGAGCCGTTCTCGGCGCTGGGGTTCAAGATCATGACCGACCCGTTCGTGGGTCAGCTCATCTTCATTCGCGTGTACTCGGGCCAGCTCAAGACGGGCGACTCCGTCCTGAACCCGCGTACCGGCAAGACGGAGCGTATCGGCCGTCTGCTGAAGATGCACGCCAACAAGCGTGAAGAGATCACGGAGATCCTCGCCGGCGATATCTGCGCGGCGGTTGGCCTGAAGAACTTGAACACCGGCGACACGATCTGCTCGGACAAGGCGCCGATTCTGCTCGAGTCGATCGACTTCCCGACGCCGGTGATCGAAGTCGCGGTGGAGCCGAAGACCAAGGCGGACCAGGAGAAGATGGGTCTGGCGCTGGCCAAGCTGGCGCAGGAAGATCCGACCTTCAAGGTCCGCACGGACATCACCAACGGCCAAACGATCATTTCGGGTATGGGCGAGTTGCACCTTGAGATCATCGTGGACCGCATGATGCGTGAGTACAAGGTTGAGGCCAATGTTGGTAAGCCGCAGGTGAACTACCGCGAGACGATCCGCGGCACCGCGGAGGCCGAGGGCAAGTACATTCGGCAGACGGGTGGCTCGGGCAACTACGGCCACGCGAAGATTCGCATTTCACCCAACGAGCCCGGCAAGGGCTATGAGTTCGTCAACGACATTAAGGGCGGTACGATTCCGAAGGAGTACATCAAGCCGATCGACCAGGGCATCCAGGAAGCATTGCTGGGTGGCGTGCTCGCCGGCTACGAGATGGTGGACATCAAGGTTTCGCTGTACGACGGCAGCTACCATGACGTCGACTCAAACGAAATGGCGTTCAAAATTGCCGGTTCGATGGCCTTCAAGGAAGCCGCCCGCAAGGCGAAGCCGGTACTTCTGGAGCCGGTGATGTCGGTCGAAGTGACTGTGCCCGAGGAGTACATGGGTACGATCATCGGTGATCTGAACTCGCGGCGTGGACGCATCGAGGGCATGGAGATGGTGGGCGGCGTGCAGGCGATCAAGGCCACGGTACCGTTGTCGACGATGTTCGGCTATGCCACGGCGATGCGTGGATCGACACAGGGACGGGCCAATTTCTCCATGGAGTTCAAACAGTACGAGGAAGCTCCGCGTGCGGTCTCGGAAGAGATTATTGCCAAGGCGCAGGGCAAGGATAAAGAGCGGTAATCAAGGGTTGCAGGTAAGCCGCGTGCTGGAGCCGGTGTAGATCGCCGGCGCGCGCAGAACAGAAATCGGATTTATGAACATCCAGGACGGAGACAGTTATGGCGAAGGAAAAATTTGATCGTAGTAAGCCGCACGTAAACGTTGGGACGATTGGTCACATTGACCATGGCAAGACGACCCTGACCGCGGCGATCACCAAGGTTCTCTCCAAGCACAACCCGAAGAACGCGTTTCGTTCGTTCGACACGATCGACAACGCGCCTGAGGAGCGGGAGCGCGGTATCACGATCTCGACCTCGCACGTGGAGTACGAGACGGCGAACCGTCACTACGCGCACGTCGATTGCCCCGGCCACGCCGACTACATCAAAAACATGATTACCGGCGCGGCGCAGATGGACGGCGCGATCCTGGTGGTCGCGGCGACAGACGGCCCGATGCCGCAGACCAAGGAGCATGTGCTGCTGGCTCGTCAGGTTGGCG
>CAXUNH010000201.1:0-5878 GCA_964252405.1 uncultured Acidobacteriaceae bacterium
GGTAACGTGGCTGGTGGCTGGTGGCTGGTGGCTGGTTGTTCGAGCTAGATGGCTTGCCAGGGGTCGTGGAGGTAGCCGGTGAGGCGCAGGTCGTCGGCTTCGCCGTTGGGGAAGGATTGCTCCGTGGTTTGGGCGAGCCGGTGTTCCAGGTCGGGCAGGGAGAGCTGTTGCGCGAAGGGGAGGGCCTCCGGGCCGAGGTTTAGGGGGGCGTAGTAGAGGACGAGTTTGTCGACGAGGTCCTCGGCGAGGAAGGCGGTGTTGAGCGTTGCGCCGGATTCAACCAGGAGGCTGCGGGAGTTGGCGGCGGCGAGGGTGGCAAGGACCACATTGAGGTCCAGCCGGGCGTTCTGGGTGGGGAGGCGGATGATCTCGGCGCCATGCGCGCGGAGTTCTTGCTCTTGCGCTGCGGGGGCGCCCTGGGCGCAGAGGATCAGCAGGTCGTTTTCGGCCGTGGTGACGAGCTTTGCGGTGAGAGGCGTGCGGAGGCCGGTGTCGAGGACGACGCGGAGGAGGGGCTTGCGGCGGGGAAGGCCGGTGCGGTCGGTGAGCGTGGGGTCGTCGGCCAGGACGGTGCCGATGCCGGTGAGGATGGCGTCGGAGAGGTGGCGCAGACGCTGGACGTCCTCGCGGGCGGCCGGGCCGGTGAGCCAGAAGGGCTCGCGCGTGAGGCGTTTGGCGGGATGGGGGGCGAGTTTTCCGTCGTGCGAGACGGCGGCTTTCAGGGTGACGAAGGGGCGGCCGTGCTGGATGGAGAAGGCGAACGCGTCGTTGAGGCGGCGGGCGCGTTGGGCTAGCGGCGAGGTGGGGTCGAGGAGGTCGACTTGGATGCCGGCGTCCCGGAGTTTGGCGATGCCCTGCCCGCTGACGAGGGGGTTAGGGTCCTGGGTGGCGACGACGCAGCGGGCGATGGCGGCGGCGATGAGGGCGTCGGCGCAGGGGCCGGTACGGCCGTGGTGAGAGCAGGGTTCCAGGGTGACGTAGGCGGTGGCGTGGCGGGTGTTATGGCCGGCTGCGGAGGCGGCTTTGAGGGCGGCGATTTCGGCGTGGTCGCGGCGATCGTAGAAGTGGGCGCCTTCACCGAGGAGTTGCGGGGGCTCAGAGCCACTTGCGAGGACGCAGCCTACCGTGGGGTTGGGGGAGGCGAACGCGGCGGCGTCCTCAGCCAGCGCTATCGATCGCTCGAGGAGGTGTCCATCCTGCGGCAGGAGACGCATGCCCCTTCAGCATAGCTGCCTTCGGCGGAGGTATAGCGGGCGAGATGGTAGCGGTCCGGAAGGATCATCGACTGCGCGCTGACCGGGGAGAGCTGCAGAGAGGGGGAGATCTCTGCGGCCTGGACGGGGCGCGCGGTAAGGCTGGTGTGGTGGCAAAGGGCAACTAAGAGCGAGAAGAGTGTGGCAATGACCTGGTGCATGGGAGTTCCCTACACAAGCGAAGTATGGTGGATCGTTCTGAATCCATTCCTCGGCAGGGCGCGTCCAGTAAGTGATCGCTCAGAGGCCTCCGTCGAGGCTAGGTGAATCGTCACTGCTTTTTGGTGCATCCGCTCAGGAACTGACTCAGAATGACCCAGATCGCCGGGTGTGAAGATACGCCTTCTGTCTCCGTTTAGTAAACAGTTGGTCGGAGCGAATACAACGAGCGTAATCTTGACAGCTTTGCGGCGACCCCAACGTGTGTTTAGGTTCGTTTGTGGCGGGGTTGGTTGCCCGTTGTCTACGTAGCGAGGGCTGCGAGAAAGCTGTCCGTTACGCCGAGAGCCGTGCGAGCTGGCAGGTGCTCTTGGCGGCTTGAGGGCTGGCTTCGAGCCGGCCTAACCCGGCGTCTAAAGCCGCTCTTGTGAGGCGACTTGTATGGCCCGGCTGAAGCCGCGCCCTGACGAGACCTCGCCCGCCGAGGTGGCAGGGCGTTAGCTGATCAGGGAGTCGACGAAAGCCTTGCTGTCGAAGGGGAGGATGTCGTCGATCTTTTCGCCGACGCCGGCGTAGCGGACGGGAAGTCCGAGTTCGCGGGCGATGGCGACGACGATGCCGCCCTTGGCGGTGCCGTCGAGCTTGGTGAGGACGATGCCGGTGACGCGGGCGGCTTCGGTGAAGAGCTTGGCCTGTTGCATGCCGTTCTGGCCGGTGGTGGCGTCGATCACGAGCAGGGTTTGGTGCGGGGAGCCGGGGATCTGGCGCTCGGCGGTGCGGCGCATCTTGTCGAGCTCTTTCATGAGGTCGGTCTTGGTGTGGAGGCGGCCGGCGGTGTCGACGAGAACGACGTCTGTGTTGCGGGCCTTGGCGGCGGCGAGCGCGTCGAAGAGCGCGGCGGAGGGATCGCCGCCCTGCTTGGTCTTGATGAGGTCGACGCCGGAGCGCTGGGACCAGACTTCGAGTTGCTCGATGGCGGCGGCGCGGAAGGTGTCGGCGGCGCAGAGCAGGACCGAGTAGCCGTTGCGGCGGAGCATGGCGGCGAGTTTGCCGGAGGTGGTGGTTTTGCCGGTGCCGTTGACGCCGACCATCATGACGACTTCGGGGCCGCTGGCGGGGTGGGCGACGGGCGTGTCGACGGCGTCGAGGATGCGGCGAATCTCGTCTTTGAGGGCGACTTTGAGTTCTTCGCCGTTGGCGAGACCGTGGCGGAGGGCGCGCTCGCGAAGCCGAGAGATGATTTCGTCGGTGGTGACGGCGCCGATGTCGGAGGCGAGGAGGGCGAACTCGAGGTCGTCGAGGGAGGCTTCGTCGACTTCGCGGGTGAGGGCGACGACGGAGGCGATCTGGGTGGAGAGGGACTCGCGGGTGCGGGTGACCGCCTGGCGCATGCGCTCGAGGAAGCCTGGGCGGCGGGAGTCGTCGGTGGTGTCGGAGGCTGGTTGGGGCTCGTCGGTGAGCTTGTCCGGTGTTTTGTCACGCTTGCCGAAGAGGGAGAAGGCCATTGCCTCTCTAGTTTAGCTTTCTAAGATGAGCTTGTTGATTTTGTGACCCGTTCAGGTGTGGCTCGGGTTGAAATGGCGTCAATCAACTCCAAGATCTTCCACGAACCGAGCGGTCGGTATGATGCTTGAGCGCTGTAGGCCTTGCTGGTCGACAAGCAATGCCACAAGGGTGTCCCACACGGATTGTGGCATCCACGGCAGAAGACCAGACGAGGGAGGAAGCGGTTTACTCTTTCGCAAGAAGAGGAAACGCCATTGATCCTCTGAGACGCTTGGAAGCGTTGTTGAGGTCTTCGGGCTGTTAAGTGGGACTAGTTCCAACTTCGAGCAGATCAGGCCCTATAGATCACCAACCGTTCGTACTAATGCCGCTTCTTCATCGGTGATGGTGAGCGAGTAGAACTCTTCCTCACGCATGACGATCTCGACGGCATCAAGGCCCATGGCACATCATAAGTGGGCAGGAGTTCACGCGGAGGGGCATCGACCTTGTCCTGCCAGCAGGATTTCTGTCGTCAGCGCTGTGCGAGTGCAGTCCAGCGTGGGAGCATGTGTAAAGGATCGTGAGGTGCGCCATGAGCGATGGTGGGATCTCGGAGCGGCTAGCCCGGGTGCTCATGTACGCGGAGTTTGTGTGGGACGACGAAGAGCAAGCCCGAACATGGATGAATAAGCCCCATCGCGAGTTGGGTGGCGAAGTGCCGATGGATCTTGCCCGGACAGAAACAGGAGCTAGGCAAGTTGAGGAAGCGCTTAACAAGCTTTTCTACAGGTTGCCTGCTTAATCGCAGTCCATAGCGTTGGCGCCGGAAGTGTGACCGTACGGAAGCGACGGGCGTGCTCGGCAGGATGGGCTCCCCGTCGGCGTCTATACTTGCCTTATGGCGATTTCGACCGAAAAGACGGCCCCTGTAACGCAGTTTCCTAAAACTCTCGGCGAGCTTCGCCAAAGCCAGTTCACGCCGGAGCGGGTGAATCGCACGGTGAAGGACGAACTGCGCGACAACCTGATTGCGCGATTGCGGGCGATTGCGCCGGGTGGTCCGGAGGAAGGCGAGTCGCTCTTTCCCGGCATTGTGGGCTATGACGATACCGTGGTGCCGCAGGTGGTGAATGCGTTGCTGTCGCGGCATAACTTTATCCTGCTGGGGTTGCGCGGGCAGGCGAAGAGCCGCATCCTGCGGGCTTTGACGGGTTTGCTGGATCCTTGTGTGCCGTATGTGGCGGGGAGTGAGCTGCGGGATAACCCGTACGCGCCGTTGAGCAAGTATGCGAAGGACATGATTGCTTCGCTGGGCGAGGACACGCCGATTGCGTGGATGTCGCCGCAGGAGCGGTATGTGGAGAAGCTGGCGACGCCGGATGTGACGGTGGCGGATTTGATCGGGGATGTGGACCCGATCAAGGCAGCGCGCAGTGGGCAGGAGCTGGGCAGCGAGCTGACGATGCATTATGGGCTGCTGCCGCGGGCCAATCGTGGGATCTTTGCGATCAACGAGATCCCGGATCTGGCGGGCAAGATCCAAGTGGCGCTGTTCAACATCATGCAAGAGGGGGATGTGCAGATCAAGGGCTACCCCGTGCGACTGGAGTTGGATGTGGCGATTGTGTTCAGCGCGAACCCGGAGGACTACACAGCGCGCGGCAAGATTGTGACGCCGCTGAAGGACCGGATTGGGTCGGAGATTCGGACGCACTATCCGGAGTCGATGGACGAGGCGATTGCGATTACGGAGCAGGAGGCGTGGACGGCGCGTGCGTATGCGGATGCGCCGGGGCAGAGTGGGCCTTCGATCGAGAAGATCTTTATTCCGCACTACATCCGGCAGATTGTGGAGGGTGTGGCCTTTGCGGCTCGTGAAGACAAGAAGGTGGACAAGAAGTCGGGTGTGTCGCAGCGGCTGCCGATTGCGACGATGGAGTTAGTGGTGTCGAATGCGGAGCGGCGCGCGCTGCTGCATGGTGAGTCGCTGGTGGTGCCGCGGGTGGGCGACATCCTTGCGGCGTTGCCGGGGATTACGGGCAAGATCGAGCTGGAGTATGAGGGCGAGATGCGGGGGTCGGAGGTGGTGATCCGCGAGATCATCCGGCAGAGTGTGGCGAGTGTGTATGACTCGTACTTTGCCGACACGAACACGCAGCAGATTGAGCAATTTTTTAATCTGGGTGGCGTGGTGGAGTTCAACGACAAGCAGCCCGCGCAGGGGGTGTTTACGGCGTTGAAAGAGATCCAGGGGCTGTTTGAGAAGCTGTCGCCGCTGAAGGTGAACAGCCGCATCGAGGTGGAGGTGGCGGTGAGTGCGGCGGAGTTTTTGCTGGAAGGCATGACGGCGCACAAGAAGATCTCCCGGAGTGAGGCGCGGACGTTTTCCGCGGGCGAGAAGAAGCGGCGGAATGAAGACGCGTCGCAGTTGGCCGAGCGCGTGCGGGAGCGGGAGCGGGAGAACTCGTTCAACCGCACGCGGCGTGGGTTTAATTAGCGTTCGGTGGCCGGTGGAAACCTAGACAGGGGCTGCGAGCGATCGCAGCCTTTTGTGCGTTGAGGGATGGCTGAAGCTTGTGGGGCTGCGAGAATGAGTTGTGCTGATTCCTTCGATTGATTTGATGGGCGGGCAGATTGTCCAGCTGGTGCAGGGCGAGACCCTGAAGCTGGCGTTTGATGATTTTGAGTATTGGATAGCCAGGTTTGCACGGTATCCGATGGTGCAGTTGATCGACCTGGATGCGGCGATGCGGCAGGGCGAGAACCGGACGCTGATCGAGATGATCTGCCGGCGATTGCCATGCCAGGTGGGGGGTGGGTGGCGGACGGCGGAGGATGGCGAGCGCTTGCTGGCGGGGGGGCGCGGCGCGTGATCTATGGCTCGAGCCTGTTTGGTGTGGAGGAGGATGCCGCGACGCGGCGGAGGCACAAGGTGCTCCGGCTGGAGTCTGCGGCGGAGTTGACCCGGGCGCTGGGTG
>CAXUNH010000202.1:0-5860 GCA_964252405.1 uncultured Acidobacteriaceae bacterium
GGCGGGGCGCGCGCCCCCCCCGCCGCCCCTGTCGTGCCCGCGGGTCTCCCACCCCCCCCCCCACGCCAGCGCCCGCGCCCCCGCCTCGGCCACCTACCGGACGTGATGCTGGCAGTGTGAGGGCCGGAGGCGGGTTGCGGGATGCCTACCCCGGCCTTTGTGCGGGTTCCGGCCCGGGATGGAGGCGTGTGGGTTAGACTTGCGAAGGCTCTATGACCTTTTGCGCGCGAGGAACGTCCACCAGAGAGTCCCCGAGACGTTCCTCTGAACATGCGAAACCTGTGCCGGTCGGCTTTCCTCACCCTGGGGCTTTCTGTTTGGATGGCGCTGACTGCCGCGTCGCTGCCGGGACAGCCGGCGCCCTCGGGCCAGACCGGCGCGGCTTCGGATGCGGGGCCGGAGATCACCTTTCACCTGCACGGGACGGTCGTTGACGGCGTGAGCGGCAAAACGGTGGATCGTGCCCTGGTCGCGTCACAGGACCGCCGCCTCGCGACCATGACAGACTCCAGTGGAGCTTTTGCTTTGGACATCCGCTTTGAGGGCAGTCTTCGTGACAGGATGCAAACCACAGGGGCGTTCGGTGACCCGAAATCGAGCCCGGAAGCGACGGCTCTGCGGATCTACTTCACTGTCCAGAAGCCCGGCTATCTGACGCCGTCAGAGCCCTTAAGCGTCGCGTTTGAGGGAACGGGCTCCGCGGTGACGTTCAGGATCATGCCAGCGGCTGTGGTGAGCGGTCGGGTGTTCGCCGACGCCGGCGCGACGCCCCGGAATGTGGCCGTGACGCTACTCGCGCACAATGCCGTAAATGGCGAGCGGCTCTGGATTTCCGCAGGCGTGCAGCGCACCGGAGCTGAGGGACGCTTTCGCTTCACCAATCTACGTCCCGGCGAGTACACCGTGATGAGCGCGGAGTGGCGCGGCGATCAGCCGCCGCCTTCCCAGCGGAACCGGGTCGCACAGGAGTACCCGCCTGTTTTCTTTGGGGACACCTCAAGCCTGGCCTCCTCGACGAAGCTGCACGTCCACTATGGCGAGATCGCGGGGACGGACCTGCACCTTCGGCTTGCGGCGTACTATCCGGTCAAGGTTCCCGTGAGCGGCCCGGCGAACGCTGGGGTCAATGTCCGGGTGAACAGCGCTGATGCGCTGGATGGCTTTCAGCTCGGCTACAACGCGACCGAGCACGCGGTGGAAGGAGCCCTGCCCAGCGGGACCTATGCGTTGAGTCTCTCGAGCTACGGTCCGCAGCAGGCCTTCGGCACGGCCGTGCTGCATGTGGCGAACGCTCCCCTGCAGACCGGCCCGGTTGCCCTGGTGCCGCCGGCGCCCATCACGGTGCGTGTTCGTGAGGAGTTCACGGGGGCGCAAACTCTCCCGGAGCACCGGAGCACACGCGTGGTTCTGCAGCCTGAAGACCGTGGTGGGGTCTTCGTGAATGGAGCCAGTGAGCCGGGACAGGACGGGATCGTGCTCCGGGACGTTGCTCCCGGCCGGTATACCGTGCGGGTGGAGACAGAGTACGGCTACGCGGCGTCCGTGCAGTACGCGGGGGTAGATCTGCAGGCGCAACCGTTGGCCATCGGCGAGGGCGGGGCCACCGCACCAATCGACGTTACGCTGCGCGACGATACCGGGCACCTGGAGGGCGCGGTCGCGGGCACCGGGGCCTCGCTTGCGGAGACCACCTTTGTGTGCCTGGTACCGCTTAGCCCCGGCGGGCAGCTGGAGGTCGCCCCGGCGGGCCCAGACGGCAAGTTTGCCCTGGGGCATATTGTGCCCGGGAACTATCGCCTGTTTGCGACGCTACGACCACCCTGGGGGATGCCGTGGCATGATCCAGAGGTTCTGCGGGGCCTGGAGGGCAAGGGTGTCGCGATTACCGCGACCTCAAAAGCCGTGTTGCAGCGGGATGCTCCGCTGCTGGATGACTCGGCCATGGAGTTGCCCTGACGCATGTTTCGCTCCGGTCTGAGACCGCTCCTCCCAGGGCTGCTGCTGTGGTTCGCCATCGTTGTCCCAGCGCAGGTCCAGAAGCCCTGGGACCGCGTGGCCGGGGAGGTCGTGGACGCGAAGAGCGGGCGTCCGGTTGCGCACGCCCAGGTCAGCCTTGCGGAGATACGCTCGAACCGCGACCTGGGGACGGTCATCACCACGGAAGACGGCACTTTCCGGTTCCCTGATCCGATCGCACCCGGCAAGTACCGGCTTGAGGCGAGCGCATCGGGGTACCTCCCCGCGGCGTACCTGCAGCACGGTCAACTTTCGACCGCCATCGTCACCGGCGCGGGCGTGGCGACCGACGCTCTTCGCCTGACGCTGACGCCGGCCGCAACCATCGGCGGTCATGTCGTGGATGAGCGAGGAGATCCGGTCCCGCACGCGACCGTTTCCCTCTTCCGGCAAGGCACCGAGGCGGACGCTACGGCGACACACCTGGTGAACACGCGACCTGTTGACGACGATGGCGGCTTTGAGTTTTACCCGGTTCTTCCGGGACGTTACTACCTTGCGGCGAGGGGTGTTCCCTGGTACGCGGTGCACCCGCCCCAGCAGTCCCCGGGCGTCCAGCAGATCTACCGGGCGTCGGTGGATCCAGCCTTGGATGTGGCGTATCCCACGATCTTCTATCCGGCTGCGTTGAGGGAGGAAGCGGCATCGCCGTTGGATGTGGAGCCGGGCGATCAGATCACCGCCGATACCCAGATGGTGCCGCAACACGCGCTTACGTTGACCCTGCCGCGAGAGGGCCCCAACGGCCCCCCGGCGCAGCTCTTTCAGACCCTCTTCGGTTCCCAACAGCCCGTGCAGGCAGAGATATCTATGTCTGAACATGGCGAGACCATTACCGGTTTACCCCCAGGGCGCTACACGATTCGTGCGTACACGGGCGGCGCCAACCGGATGCCGTTCCCAGCAGGAACGGTGGAACTGACCGATAGCCCGGTCGTGCACGAGACCAGCCCGCCGCCTGCGCTTTCGTCTCTCAGCGTGAGCGTGCGCACCAGCGGCCCGGACCCGCTGCCGGAACGAACAATGGTGACGCTGGTCTCCCCTGAGCCGGGGTCCAGCGTCAGCAGTCCCGCGAACGAGAAGGGCGAAGCCGAGTTCGCGGGTGTGCCCCCCGGAAACTACCGCTTGCGGATCGCGGGCAATCGCCGGCCCAACCTTCCCATCGGCTCCTTGAGCGTGGAGGGCAAAGCGGCGCCCGATCTGCGTGTCCAAGTGCCGGGGGGCGGACACCTTGCAGCAACAGCGATTCTTTCCGGGCCTCCTGTCACCGTGGAAGGCTCGGCAGTTCGTGACGGCAAACCCGCCGCTGCATCGCTCATCCTGCTCGTCCCCGCAGGCGCCAACACGGATCCGGAGCTCTTTCGCCGGGATCAGAGCGATCTGGACGGCACCTTTAGCCTGTCCGCCGTCGCTCCCGGCAAATACTTGCTGGTAGCGCTGGACGACGCGTGGTCCTTGCCCTGGACCGACCTCGGTGCCCTCACGCCGTATCTCCTGCACGCGCAGCCCCTGCTCATTCCTTCAGGCTCGGCCGGCACGGTGCATCTGCCGACGCCGGTGCCGACGCAGGCGCGGCGCTGATCTCCTCACCGCAGGGGCGGGGTAAGCCTCTGCTGCAGCAGCACATGACGTGCGGGCGGGAGTACAATTCCGGCTCTTGAGGCCCGCGCTTCTCCGCGGTTCCGAACCTGCCGCAGACCGCGCGAGGCTCCAACCCTGGGGGATCCCATGCGCCGTCTCGCCCTTCTCGCAGTTTTCGCGCTCTCCGTTTCGGGCTGCCTGTTCCTTACGGGATGCCATGACCGCTCCATCCATGACACCTACTATCTTGTCGCGCCCAACCTGAAGCTCCCGTACTGGAAAGCTGTGCAGGAGGGCTTCAAAGCAGCCGGCGGGGAGTACGGGGTGACCGCCCTCGTGGTCGGCCCGGAAACCTACGATCCGGCAGCCGAAGCGAGCGCGTTCTCTGATGCGGTGGGCCGGCATCCGGCAGGGATTCTTGTATCGGCAGCCGCAGCCAGTGCGCTCCACTCCGACATCGCCAGTGCCATCGGCCAGGGAATCCCCGTGATCACCGTTGACTCCGACGCGCCGAACAGCCAGCGCCTTTACTTCATCGGCACCAACAACCTGCAGGTCGGGCACCTTGGCGGCCAACGTGTGGTGCAGCATCTGCACGGCAAAGGTAACGTGGTCTTCTACTCCATCCCCGGCCAGCCCAATCTGGATGAACGCATGAAGGGCTATGAGGAGGTCTTTTCCAACAGCCCGGGGATCCGGGTCGCCGGCGTTGTGTCCACGGGGGGTGAGTCCAGCAACGCCTTCGACCAGACCGAAGAGTACGTTCACCGAACCGGGGCCGAGAAGATCGACGCGTTCATCTGTCTGGAATCGGAGTCAGGCAAAGCTGTGGCGGAGGTCCTGAAGCGCAACCACATGACGGACCGCGAACTGATGGCGATGGACGTGGATCCGGACACGCTGAACCTGATCGCCGACGGCACGATCGATGCCACAGTCTCGCAACGGCCCTACACCATGGGCTATGTGGGGCTGAAGGCGCTGGACGATGCGCACCGCGCTCCCCACAGCGGCGGCTTCAATCATGACTACTCGGTGAACTTTCGCTCGCCCTTTCCCTACTTTGTCGATACCGGAAGTGCCCTGATCACCAAAGACAATGTGGGCATCTACCAGCACACCGCGCAAACCGGCGCAGAGTAGGGCCAGCTTCTGAAGGCCGTGTGCGTGCCTGTTCGCGGCGCTAACGCAAAAGGGGACGGGAGGCTTGCGCCTCCGCGTCCCTTTTGGAACCTTGTTGCGCTGACGTCTTACCGGCGTCCGCCACGGCCGCCACCGAAGTGGGCGTACCCGCCACGGTAGCCCCCGCCGACGTAGCCACCGCGGTATCCACCATAGAACCCGGGCCGGCCGATGTAGCCGCGATAGTACGGGTAACCCCGGTAAACATACCCCGGGTATCCGAAGCCGAACCCGATGCCAACCCCTACCGGGTACGGATACGGCACGGGGTAGCCGATCGCCGGAGGATATGCGTACGGGACGACCATCTCGTTGTCCGTCTGCACGGGAGCCTGCTGGTAGACCTGCGGCCGGGATGGCGGCACCTGAATCACCTGCCCGCCGGTCGCGTCGTACGGCTGTGCTGCGTAACCTTGGGCATTCGGGTCCGCGTAGCCCTGTTGCGGGTAGCCCTGAGAGTACTGCTGCGGATAGCCCTGCTGGGGGGCGTACTGCTGCTGGTATTGCTGGGGGTAGCCGTCTTGCGGGTAGCCGGTGGGCTGCGTGGGGCCAAGGGTGCTCTGCGCGAACGCGGGTCCGGCCAGTGATGCAAGGGCTAGAAGAACGGTGGATGTTCTGGGCATGACAATCCTCTACCCATCAAACCCGTTCGATGGACGGATGTTGCGGGATCACGTCCGGGGCTGCAGCCTCCGAGCCGGGCCCATTCCGCGGGAGAGGCTGGCGGCAAAAAAAAATACAGCGCCCCGTCGGGACGCTGCTAGGAGGTTGGACTCCTTTATCTTCGCGGATGGCGACGGGCCTGTCTTCGACCCGAAGGCTGAATCTCACTCCAACTTTCGATGGAGGGCTGCGTGTCGCGCTCCAGCGCGATAGGCCCGCGCGGCTGGGGCTGCTAGGCAGTTTTGGCGGGGTGAAGCGCGGCGCGGACCTTGTCGACGTGGGTGCCGTGGGTGCGGATGGCCTCGTGGAGGGCCTGGCCGGTGACGCCGAGCTCCTTGGTCCAGTAGGCGATGTCCGAGGTCAGCTTGGGGTTGATGATCTTGGGGTCGTGGGGGCCTTTGGCGGGGGCGTCTTCGTG
>CAXUNH010000203.1:0-5840 GCA_964252405.1 uncultured Acidobacteriaceae bacterium
CTGTCCGGTTGTCGTGGCGTCACAGGGCTCGTCCCTCGACCACTCTGCATGAAATCCGACCCGCTTGCACGGGAGGAATGACTACTTGTACCACGCGTACAGATGCACTGCAAGTTCATCCATGTTGTACCTGGGGTGATCTTTGTTCGGCTCCCTCCGTAGACCTTTGCGTTTGCTCTTTCTCGTTGTCCTTCCCGCAGGGAATCCCCTGTTGCCACGCGAGGGCCGAAGGCACAAGTCCGCCGCCACACCACTCGAGCCTACTTCTTCTCCGCATGCTTCCGCGCCTCGCTCGCCTCCGGCGTGTTCGCCACAAACTGCTTCCCCTTCCGCGACGTCTTCACCTTCTTCGCATCCGTGGCTTTCTTCTGCGCAGGAGTCAATTCCTCCCACGCCTTGTCCGGCAGATACCGGTGCGTCTCCTCACCCTGTACCGCCTTCTCCCCCGAAGCCGTATGCCACTTCTCCTCGCCCCAAGCCTTCAGGCTCTGCTGCGCTTCGTTCCGCGGATGCTTATATCCGCCACCCTCCGCCGCATACTCATGCGCCACCAACTGCGCCTTACGCGCCGACCACTGACCAGGCCGTCCACCCTTATCGCCGGCCACCACCTCGCGCTTGATCTTTTCCCGTAACTCCGGCTTCGTGTAGTTGTCTTCGCTCCCGCGCGCAGCCGTTGTCTCCCCGGCGGCCGTCTTCCTGGCCGCAGCCCTGTTGTCTGCGGTCCTCTTCGCCGGTGTCTTTTTGGCAGCGCTCTTCTTCGCCGCGCTCTTCTTCGCCGCGATCTTCTTTGCAGCCGTCTTCTTCGCCGAGTTCTTCTTCGCCGCGCTCTTCTTCGCCGAGTTCTTCTTTGCAGCCGTCTTTTTCGCCGAGTTCTTCGCAGTCGCCATGACCGCATCGGATGCGCGCACCCGAAACTACGAACACGCAGTCAGCCCAGAAATCAAACAAATCAAAACAAGCCAGCAGGAATCGCTACGCAAGCAAATCCAGCGCTCCGCGATCCACACCAACCACCAACCACCAACAACCAGCAACCAGCAACCAGCAACCAGCAACCAGCCACCAACAACCAGCAACTACGCAGGCTCATAGTTCAAATTCGGCCCCAGCCAACGCTCCACTTCACCCACACTCATGCCCTTCCGCACCGCGTAGTCCTCCACCTGGTCCCGCCCAATCTTCCCCAGGCTGAAGTACCGCGACTCCGGATGCGCGAAGTACAACCCACTCACACTCGACCCCGGCCACATCGCATAGTTCTCCGTGATCCGGATCCCCGTGTTGGCCTCTACATCGAGCAACCGCCAGATGGTCGCTTTCTCCGTATGATCCGGGCTCGCCGGATACCCAGGCGCAGGCCGTATGCCGCGATACCGCTCCTGAATCAACTCTGCCGGGCTTAAGCCCTCCGTCAAGCCATAGCCCCACGCATCTCGCACGGTCTTGTGCAGACACTCCGCAAACGCCTCGGCCAAACGATCCGCAATGGCCTCCGCCATGATCGCGTTGTAGTCATCATGCTTGGCCCGAAACTTGTCCCCAAGCTCCTTCAATCCAATCCCCGTCGTCACCGCAAACGCGCCCACGGAGTCCAACAACCCCGTCTGTCGCGGCGCCACAAAGTCTGCCAACGACCGGCAAGGCTCCTTGCCCTCACGGTGCGCCTGCTGCCGCAAACAGTGCAACCGCCCAACCGTATCGCCCACACGGTCATCGCGGTATAGCTCGACATCGTCACCCACAGCATTCGCCCGCCAAAGCCCATACACCCCGCGAGCCGTCAGCAGCTTCTCACGCACCACGCAGTCCAGCATCTTTTGGCCATCCGCCAGCAGCTTGCGAGCCTCGACACCCTGCTTCTCATCGTCCAGGATCCGCGGATAGATCCCCTTCAGCCCCCACGTATGAAAGAACGGCGTCCAGTCCACATATTTCTGTAGCTGTTCCAGCGGGAAGTCCTCCAACACCCGCACGCCCGTGAACTCGGGCGTCGCCAGATCCTCAGCCCGCCACGCAATGGGCGTCCGCCGCGCCCGCGCCTCCTCGATCGGCAGCACAGCCAACGCCGGCGCCGCATGCCGCTTCCGCAACGCGTCGTACTCGATGTGGCACTGCGCCACAAACTCCGCCTTGCCGTCCTCACTCAGCAAACTCGTCGTCACCGGCACAGCGCGGCTCGCGTCCAGCACATGCACCACAGGCTGCGAGTAGTGCGGGGCAATCTTCACCGCCGTATGCGCGCGGCTCGTCGTCGCTCCCCCCACCAGCAGGGGCACTTTAAAGCCCTGGCGCTCCATCTCGCGAGCCACGTGCACCATCTCGTCCAGCGACGGCGTAATCAGCCCACTCAGCCCAATGATGTCGGCCTTCACTTCCTTCGCGCGCTCCAGAATCTTCTCCGCCGCCACCATCACGCCCATGTCAATCACTTCATAGTTGTTGCAAGCCAGCACCACACCCACAATGTTCTTGCCGATGTCGTGCACATCGCCCTTCACCGTCGCCAGCACAATCTTGCCCTGCGCGCGCACCTCTTCGCCCGCAGCCTCCGCCGCGGCCTTCTCCGCCTCCATGTACGGCGTCAGATACGCCACAGCCTTCTTCATCACACGAGCCGACTTCACCACCTGCGGCAAGAACATCTTCCCTGCCCCAAACAGGTCGCCGACAACACTCATCCCCGCCATCAACGGTCCTTCAATCACCAGCAACGGCCGCCCCAGCTTCGCCCGCGCCTCTTCCGTGTCCTGATCAATGTACTGATCGATCCCCTTCACCAGCGCATGGCTCAGCCGCTCCTCCACCGTCCCCGAACGCCACTCCTCAACCTTGTTGCCCCTTTGGTTGTCATTCCCGAAGGGAATCTGCGTTTCCGCCTTCAGCCGCTCCCCAAACTCCACCAGTCGTTCCGTCGCATCGGGCCGCCGATTCAGCAGCACATCCTCCACCAGCACCTTCAGTTCAGGGTCGATCTCCTCATAGACCTCCAGCATGCCGGCGTTCACAATGCCCATGTCCAACCCGGCGCCGATCGCGTGGTACAAGAACGCCGAGTGCATCGCCTCGCGCACCTTGTTGTTGCCGCGGAAGCTGAAGCTGATGTTGGACACGCCCCCGCTCACCTTCGCATGCGGCAGGTTCTGCTTAATCCATCGCGTCGCATTAATGAAATCGACAGCATAGTTGTTGTGCTCCTCCATCCCCGTTGCCACGGTCAGGATGTTCGGATCGAAGATAATGTCCTCCGGCGGAAACTCCACCTCATCCACGAGCAACGAGTACGCCCGCGCGCAGATCCGGATCTTCTCCTCAAACGTAGCCGCCTGCCCCTGCTCATCAAAAGCCATCACGACTACAGCCGCGCCGTACTTCAACACCGCTCGCGCCCGCTGCCGAAACACCTCCTCGCCCTCCTTCAGCGAGATCGAGTTCACGATGCCCTTGCCCTGCAGCGTCTTCAGCCCCGCCTCAATGACCTCCCACTTCGACGAGTCCACCATGAAGGGCACCTTGGCTACCTCAGGCTCGCTGGCAAGCAACTGCAGATAGCGCGTCATCGCCGCCACGCCATCGATCATGCCCTCGTCCATGCAAATGTCCAGCACGTTCGCGCCGTTCTCCACCTGCTGCCGCGCCACGCTCACAGCCTCTTCGTACTTGCCCTCTTTGATCAGCTTCGCGAATTTGGGCGATCCCGCCACATTCGTCCGCTCGCCAATCATCAGGAACACACCAGGCTGCTGCGTAAACGGCTGCGACCCCGACAAACGCAACGGCTTCATCTGCATCGTCTTATTCAATTCCGATCCCTCACTCCCGAACTGTCATCTCGACCGAAGCGAAGCGTAGTGGAGAGACCTGCGTTCTGCTCGCGGCGCCACAGACCCTTAAGCCGCCACCAAAGCCCGCGACGCCTTCCCCTCCAACGCCTTTGCAATCGCCGCAATATGCTCCGGCGTATTCCCACAACACCCACCCGCAATGTTGATCAACCCATCCGCCGCAAAATTCCCCAGGAACCGAGCCATATCCTCCGGCCCCAAATCAAACCCCGTCGGCGACAACGGATTCGGCAACCCCGCGTTCGGATAGCAGGAGATCGCCACATCCGCCTTCTCGCTCAACTCACGCAAAAACGGATACATCAGATCCGGCCCCAACGAGCAATTCAACCCAACCGAAAGCGGTCGCACATGCCGCACCGCCGTCCAGAACGCCTCGGTCGTCTGCGCCGAAATCAACGTCTCCCCACCCCGCCCCACAGCCGCGGAGATCATCACCGGCAACTCCTGCTCATCCTCATCAAACACCTCGCGGATCGCCACCAGCGCCGCCTTCGCATTCAGTGAATCGAAGATCGTCTCCACCAGCAAGAGGTCGCTCCCACCCGCCATCAGCGCACGCACCTGCTGCTTATACGCCGTCTTCACCTGGTCAAATGTCACCACGCGAAACCCCGGGTCGTCCGCATCCGGCGAGTTCGACAAACTCACCGTCATCGGCCCAATCGCCCCCGCCACAAACCGCTGCCGCCCGGTCTCATTCGCCACACGGTCAGCCTCCTGCCGGCACTGGCGCGCGCTCTGCTCATTGATCTCCCACGCCAGCAACTCCAGCGCCGGATCCTCAATGATCCCCTGGTAAAAGCCAGGATCCTTCCGCCCGCCCCGCTCCCGCGGATCCTCCACAAAGAACTCGCTCTGCGTAATGCTCGTAGCGCCAAACGTATTCGTCTCGATGATGTCCGCCCCAGCCTCCAGAAACCGCCGGTGGATATCGCAGATCATCGCAGGCTGCGTCAGCGAAAACAGATCGCCATTGTTCAGCAGATCCTTATCCGCATTCTTAAACCGCTCCCCCCGGATATCCGCTTCCTTCATCCCATACGTGCGAATCGTCGTCCCCATCGCCCCATCGATAATGGCAATCCGCTGTTCCATCACCTTCTCTAACGGATGTTTCGCCCGCTTGCTCATCACAACCTCCTCACAGCACAACGGCGAGCCCCAAAGGCCCGCCGCGCTCTACCGCTCACCTCTGTCATCTCGACCGTAGCGGCGCAGCCGCGCAGCGGAGAGACCCGCGTTTGGACCACCTCAGCCTTTACCGCAGCACTTCAACCTCTTCGTGCGGCGTATGCGGCAACGCCTTCGGTACCGGCACCAACATATCTTCCTTGCGCATCACCATATTCGTCGCATTCAAACTCGCCAGCTCAAACCCATGGCCATGCGTAATCGCATCCGTCGGGCAGGCCTCCACGCAGTACCCGCAAAAGATACAGCGGTTGTAGTCAATGTTGTAGACCTTCGCATACCGCTCCGAAGAGCTGATCTGCACCTCCGCCGTATTGTCTGCCGCCTCGATGTAAATGCAGTTCGCCGGGCAGGCAGCCGCGCACAAAAAGCAGGCCACGCACTTCTCCAGCCCGTTCTCATCGCGCTGCAACTGGTGCTTGCCCCGGTACCGCTCCTGGAACACCGCTCCCCGCAGCGGCCCCTTGCCGTCCGGATAGTTCTCCACCTCAGTAGGCTGAAACGTCTCGCGCAGAGTGATCCCCATGCCCTTCGCGATTGCGGCCGCATTGCCAAGTATCGACATCCCCCAAGTATACGTCCTCAACTCCGCCCGCAGGACCGCCCTCACACCTCAGTCCCTCATCGCTCATACCTCATCAAAGCCGTTCCCCGCCGCCTCACCCGCGCCGAGACGGGCAGTACACTGCCGCCATGCCACTTCCCACGCGCACACTCCTGCCCGGCCTGGCCCTGCTGCTTGCCCCAGCCCTCACCGTCGCCCTCGCGCAGACCGCGCCCTCCGGCGGCCACTTCAACGAC